>NZ_BAABBM010000001.1:2531277-2848166 GCF_039537965.1 Sphingomonas limnosediminicola
CTGTCGCGGGGAGGCCGAGCACAATCGTCACGAAGGCCGGCAGCAACGCGTGATAGATTTCGCTCGACAGGTCCATCAGCATGCTGACGAAGCCGAGGATCCAGACGTTGCGGGGCAGGGGCGGACGGCTACTCACCCGCGCCTCATCGCGGCTCCGTCGCGCCCGCGCAACCTTTCGTCGCGACTCTGTCGGGCCGCAATATTGCAACCGTAAAAATGTTTGTTACGCTGCAAGGATGATGTGGGGGTCTTCACCGGCGGCCATCGCCAATCGCTTCAACACGCTCGCCCAGAATTGGGTAGCGGACGGCCCAGCTGCTCGGGCAGAGCGCGCACGGCGAAAGCTGATGAATTGCATCGGCCAACGCGAGCCAGCGACGCTCAACGAGGTTGCTCAGGCCGTCGGACGGGGTGCACCCGCCGTTAGCCGTGCGGTCGATACGCTGGTTCGCGGGGGCCTGGTCGAGCGGACGCAGAATCCGGACAACCGTCGTCGGCTGGCGCTTCGCCTCACCGACCAGGGCCGCGACGAACTTGGCAATCTGCCCAGCGCCGGCTCAGGGCTTGAACTGCGGCTGGAACGGCTCGCTCACAGCGAACTTCGCGCGATCGAACGCGCGATCGAGATCCTCGAACGCGCCAGCTGAGCTTAGCCCTTCGCTCTTCGGCGCCGGGTTTCCCAACCCTTCTTTGCGGCTTCGCTGCGTCTGCTGGAACGGCCATGGCCGGCATTCTTGCCGCCCTTGTCCTGCTTGTTGACCGTCCGCCACGCGCGCTTTTCAGCTTCTTTCTTGCTGACGCCGCGCTTTTCATAGCTCTTCTCAATATGTTCGGCTTTGCGGCCCTGCTTACTGGTGTACGCACCGCGGGGCATGATACTCTCCTTCAGGTTAAAGCGTCCAAACGCTCGAAATGCGCCGCGCGTTGCGATGCTGCGTTGCAACATCGCGCACTTTTCCCTATGTGGCCGCCACACGAAATTTCCGGAAAAATCAGATGAACCTGCGTAACGTCGCGATCATCGCGCACGTCGATCACGGCAAGACGACCCTTGTCGACCAGCTCTTCCGCCAGTCGGGCACCTTCCGCGACAACCAGCGCGTCGAAGAGCGGGCGATGGATTCGAACGACCTCGAGAAGGAGCGCGGGATCACGATTCTCGCCAAGTGCACGTCGGTCGAATGGAACGGCACGCACATCAATATCGTCGACACGCCGGGCCACGCCGACTTCGGCGCGGAGGTGGAACGCATCCTCAGCATGGTCGACGGCGTCATCCTGCTTGTCGACGCGGCCGAAGGGCCGATGCCGCAGACCAAGTTCGTCACCGGCAAGGCGCTAAGCCTCGGCCTCAAGCCGATCGTCGTCGTCAACAAGATCGATCGCCCTGACGCGCGCGCCTCGGAAGTGCTCGACGAAGTGTTCGAGTTGTTTCTCAACCTTGAAGCAAACGACGAGCAGCTCGACTTTCCGACGCTCTACGCCTCGGGCCGCGCCGGTTATGCCGGCAAGACCGACGACGTGCGCGAGGGCGACCTGACGCCGCTGTTCCAGACGATCGTCGATCATGTGCCGGCACCCGCGCTCGACCCGCAGGGCGAGTTCAAGATGCTTGCGACGCTGCTCGACCGCGACAACTTCCTCGGCCGTATCCTGACAGGCCGAATCGAGAGCGGCACGCTCAACATCAACGACCCCATCCGCGCGATGGACGTCAACGGCAACGTCGTCGAGGACGGCCGCGTCACCAAGCTTTTCGCGTTCCAGGGTCTGGAGCGCGTTCCGGTCGAATCCGCCAAGGCTGGCGACATCGTCGCGATCGCCGGGCTGGTGAAGGCAACCGTGTCGAACACGATCGGCACGCCGGCAATCTCGGAACCGCTCCATGCACGCGAGATCGATCCGCCGACGCTCAGCATGACCTTCGCGGTCAACGACAGCCCGTTCGCCGGCAAGGATGGCGACAAGGTGCAGAGCCGTGTGATCCGCGACCGCCTGCTGCGCGAGGCAGAAGGCAATGTCGCGATCCGCGTCACCGAGACCGCCGGTTCGGATGCTTTCGAGGTCGCTGGTCGCGGTGAGCTTCAGCTCGGCGTGGTCATCGAGACCCTGCGCCGAGAGGGATTCGAACTCGGCATCAGCCGCCCCCGCGTGCTGTTCCGCGACGGACCGAATGGCCGCGAGGAGCCGTATGAAACGGTCGTCGTCGACGTCGATGACGAATTCTCGGGCACGGTCATCGACAAGATGGCGCTGCGCAAGGCGGAGATGACTGACATGCGCCCGTCGGGTGGCGGCAAGACGCGGTTGATCTTCTCGGCGCCGTCGCGCGGCCTCATCGGCTACCACGGCGAATTCCTGTCCGATACGCGCGGCACGGGAATCATGAACCGGCTGTTCGAGAAATACGGCCCCTACAAGGGCCCGATCCAGGGCCGTCAGAACGGCGTCCTGATCTCGATGGAGAAGGGCCCCGCGGTCGCTTACGCGCTTAGCGCATTAGAAGATCGCGGCATCCTGTTCATCTCGCCCGGCGAGATGCTCTACGAGGGCATGGTCATCGGCGAGAATGCCAAGATCCAGGACCTCGAGGTCAATCCTCTGAAGTCCAAGCAGCTCACCAACTTCCGCGCGTCCGGCCCGAAGGACGAAGGCATTCGCCTGACGCCGCCGCGGCGGATGAGCCTGGAGCAGGCGATCGCCTACATTCAGGATGACGAGCTGGTCGAGGTTACGCCCAAGGCGATCCGCATTCGCAAGCGCTATCTCGACCCGCACGAGCGCAAGCGCCAATCGCGCAAGATGGAAGCCGCCTGAACCCGAACGGGCGGCGTCAGGCGCAGCCCTCGACCAGCTGGATCGTGCCGTTGCCGGCGTGAATGGTCTGCACGCGGCGCTTCAAGTTCGTCTCGAAGCGCACGCCGCGTGTTTCGGGCCGAACCCAATAGGTCAGATATTCCGACGGCAGCCCTTCGTAATGGTGTGGTTCGGCCCGGAGTTTCTTGCCGTAGGCGCGGCGGACCTCTGCGGCGGTTGCGCCGATGCCGATACCGCGCGGTGTCGTTACTCCGCTCGGGTCGCCGATGGAGATGCGCGTCAGCTTGTAGTTCTGGAACATGAACCAGATGCCCTGGTCGCGCCCGACGGGCTGCACCTCCACGCAGGCCTGCTCACTGTCGATGGGCTCGCCCTTCAGGCGGATGTGCAGCGCTCTCTCCACCTGCTGCCGGGTCATTCCGATCCTGGCCGCGCCCCAACCGTCGGGCGTCAGATGTGCCATCGCCGCCGCAGCGACGAAAAGAGAGAGGGCCGGCATCAGTGCTTCCTCCGCTGCTTGCGGTTGGATTCCTCGACGGCCCGAAGCAGGCTCGGCTCATCGGCTGAGCTTACGTCGGCAATCCGCCATTCGCTGCCGCCCCGTTCAAGGCTGAAGCGCGCCTTCCTGGGCTTGTCGCCGGTGAAGCCGATGGAAACCTCCACGACCGCGTTTCGCGCGTCCCGCTGCGACACCTTCACGACCGTTGCGCGCATGCCGGCTGTGTCCTGGCACTGACAAACCGGATCGCCGTCGAGATAGCCGACCTCGCCATTGGCGAGCTTCGAATCTTCTGCCAGTGCCGCGGCGAGGCGCGGGGCAAAAACCCGGTCAGGATGGTCGAAGGGGCTGTAATCGCGGACTCGATAGCTGGCGTACAGGTGCTGCATGAACGCCCTGGGCGTTTCCGCTGCCGGTTGGGCGGCCGCGGCGGCAAGCAGGAACAAGATCATCTCGTTCCTGCCATCTCGAGGATCTTGCGCCACTCATCGTCGCGCACTGGCGCTACCGAGAGGCGTGACTGGCGGATCAACTCCATCGCGGCGAGGCTCGGTTCGGTCTTTATGTCCTTGAGCGTCACCGGACCGATAGCTTTGACAGGCTCGACACGGACGGAGACCCAATCCGGGTCCTTGGGGTCGGGCGCCGCCTCGCGAACGATGCGCATCACACCGACGACGGCCTTGTCGGACATGCTGTGGTAAAGGAACGCTTCGTCGCCCTTCTTCATCGCGCGAAGATGGAGGCGAGCGGCATTATTGCGGACGCCGTCCCACTCTGTTCCGCCGTCGCGGACGAGGTCGTCCCAGCTGTAGCTTTCGGGTTCCGACTTCATCAGCCAGTGCGCCATTACAACACCTCCTGTCCCAGGCTGATACCATCGCCGGTGAGGCGAGCCATACCATCGGCAGGACGAGCCGAAACAGCTGTGGATAAGTGGAAAAGTATGAGCAATTCCAATTCGTTCCGGATTCCGTCCCGAGTCGCGAACGGTTCACCGCCGATCGGTTGGACTCGCGAATAACATACCATATCTGGGTTGCAGCAAATGAGAGCGAGTGAGCCAAGGGCGATTTAGACGCCGGCTCGAGGGCAAGACGGACTTCCCCGCTGGGATAATGAAAGAGCGCTTTCGAGCGCCCCCAGCGGTCGTCCGCCAGGAAAAGGTTACAAGATTAGTGATCAGGCTACTTGGTAGCCGCGGTGCGTCCGCGGTGATGGGAATTGCTATGCTTGCGGTTGGTTCGAGCGCTGGAGCGCAGAACATGGCCGCGCTCAATGTTCCCGCCGCCGTGCGCGCGCTAGACGTTAATGCTGCCGCGAAGCCGCTCGGCGCGGCCGCGAGCACGGTTGCCGCTTCGATGGCCCGTCCGGCGGTTGCCGCTACGACTGTCGTTGCGAACGCGACGGGCGCCATCCTTCAAAGCCAGCCCGCGCAGGCGGTGACGGTGAAGCTGGCTCCTGCCTATGCGACGGAAGCTGCCTGGCTCTACAAGAACGGCTGGCCGCTCTACGCGCTGGTCGACAAGTTCAGTGCCGGCGCAGCTCTCGACGAACAGGCGAATTGCCTGGCGACGGCGGTCTATTTCGAAGCCCGTGGTGAATCGCTGGAAGGACAGATGGCGGTTGCGCGCGTCGTCATGAACCGCGCCGCTTCAGGCAGATATCCGCCCGATTGGTGCAGCGTCGTGAAGCAGCCGGCGCAATTCTCTTTCGTCCGCAACGGTCAGTTCCCGACGGTCGACACCAACTCCACCGCGTGGGCGCGAGCGCAGGGCATCGCCCGTCTTGCCGCCGCGAATATCGTTCCGAGCGTTGGCCAAGACGTGCTCTGGTATCACGCGACCTACGTCGCGCCGGGCTGGGGCCACCGCCTCAGCATGGTTCAGAAGATCGGTGCGCACCTGTTCTATCGTTCGTAAGAGATCCAAATTTGGACGGGTGAAGGCGTCCGCAGCGTAAAGTTGCGGGCGCCTTCTTCGTTTCGGCGCTTGGACGCGCCGCCCTGGCGATAACCGCGTTCACAGGGGATTCGCGCCGCGCCCGATCCGCGCAACGATCAACCGACGGATTTTCCAGCCGGAATTTTCGCGAGCTGATCGGGGAGGCTCAAAGCAGTGCTCAGGATCCTAATCGTCGAAGACGACACGCAGCTCGCGCAGACGATGAAGTATCTGGTCGAGGACAATCCCCGTTACAGGGTCATTGCCATGGCCGAGGATGCCGACAGCGCGATCGCGGCCGCGGAAGAGCATGACCCGCATCTCGTTTTGCTCGACCTTCACTTGGCGCATGGATCGACCGGATTTTCGGTTGCGGTGCGGCTCAACGATCTCGGCGTGCCGTGCCTGTTCGTCAGCGGCAAGGCGCCGCGCTTTTCGATGGCGGATTTGGCGCTCGGATGCCTTATGAAGCCGTTCACGGCCGAGGAGATGCATCGATCGCTGGCGACTGCCGAAGACCTGCTGCGCGGGCGCGAGGCGGTGCGGCCGAAGCCGCCGGTGAATTTGACGCTTTATGATGCGAACGCGGAAATGGAGCCGGCCGAGCCCGGATTCATCCCTTCAAAGCTGTCCTTGCGCACCCGCTTCGAGAACTGGATTTCGGGCCAGCATCACTAAAGCCGCATGCGACCCCGGCGGGGCTCGCGCAGCCCCAGTGTTTCCTCCGTTAGCCTCGCTCCGGCGTTGAGAAGAGCCTGCCGCCGACCCTTGATGGACGCGCCGCGCTGGACATCTTCAAATGGGAGCAGCGACGCGATCGCCGGATGGTCGAGCGTGCGATTGACGAACCCGGCGGTACGGGGCCAGTGGGAGTCGTCGGTTTCGAACCCGGCATAGGCCCCATTGCGGAAGAAGGTGGCGATGGAGATGTCGGCGATGCCGATTTCGCCGAACAGGAAGCCGGCTGCGGGCAGTTCGCCTTCGAGATAGTTGAGCGCCTCAGGCAAGTCCTCTTCGAGCGCCTTCCGCACACGCTCCTCGTCGGTCGGCTCGTTCCATACCATCGGTCGCACGACCTTCTGGTAGAAAAGGGACCAGATGAAGAGATCGCCAAGACGCGTATCGGCATATTCCTCGAGCCAGCGCGCGCGAGCACGCTCGGCGGGGCTCGCCGGAAGCAGCGCGTGGCCCGGGTAGGCTTCGTCGAGATAGGCGCAGATTACCGACGAATCGCTCATGGTGACGTCGCCGTCGATGAGGATGGGGATGCGCCGTAGTGGGCTCAGGCGTTCGAACTCGTCATTGCCGTAGAAGGGCGTGATCGGGTCGATCTGATAGTCCAGCCCCTTGAGGTTGAGGCAGGCGAGCACCTTGCGGACATAAGGGCTGACAAAGCTGCCGATAATCGTGCGCGGCCGTTTCATGGTGCAGGAAATGCAGCGGTTTGGCGCGGCCCGCAAGGTGAGGCTGGACTCCTTTCGATGCGCACGCTACAAATGTAGCGCATAGCATTTCAGCCAGGATTACAGCCATGCGTTCGATTGTCCCCCTCTTCGCCTTTGCGCTTGCCGCGGCAGCGCCTGCAATTGCCGCAGAGAACATCCCTGTTGCAGCCTTCAAGAATGTCGAGCTTCGCGGCGGGGGCGAGGTCGTGCTCGTTCCCGGCCCAACCCAGCAGGTGACGATCCTCGACGGCAGCAGCGCCTACACGCGTTTCAGCGTCGAAGCGGACCACCGCTTGCGCATCGATGCGTGTAACAATCGCTGTCCGCAGCATTACCGGCTGCGCATCGAAATACAGAGCCCGACGGTCCCGGGCGTTGGCGTGCGTGGCGGCGGATCGATTCGCGCGCAAAGCGGCTTTGCGCCGCAGGGCAACGTCGCGGCCGGCGTCGACGGCGGCGGCACGATCGACCTTCGCGCAGTCGACGGAAGCTCAGTTGCAGCCGGGATTAACGGCGGCGGCGTGATCATGGTTCGCGCGCGCGGAACGCTGGCGGCCGGCGTGAACGGCGGTGGCGAGGTGCGCTACTGGGGCAATCCACAGGTCACGTCCGCTATCCAGGGCGGCGGCCTGGTCCGCCGCGGCGGCTAGGGAAGCTCGATTACCTCAGCGCCGCCCGGCCCGAACTTGAGGCCGACGGTCAGGAGCGCACGGAAGGCGTTGTAGCCGCCGGTGCCCGGATGGAAGGCGTGGAAGAATAGTTGCGGCTGGTCGTCGAGGCCGGGCGCGACGGAAGCGTGGCCCGGCGCTGTCCACTCGCGCGTGGACTTGAGCAGAGGCTCGCCCTGCTTGACGTAGGGGCCGAGCGGATGGTCGGCGACGGCAACACCGATACCGTAAGACGGAGTGGAGAAATCGTTGCCGGCGTAAAATAGCCAGTAGCGCCCGTCCTGCCGGGTTACGAACGGACCCTCAATCAGATGTCCTTCCCAGTCGAGGTCGTTGCAGAGCACGATCTTGTCTTCGCCGAGCAGCGAACGGCCATCAGCGGCGATGCGCTGTGCCCGGATGGGCGTCGACATGGCTTCGAGGATGGCTGGGGCCAGTCCGAATTCGACGAGCGCAGCCTTTACGCGCTGCCAGTTGGCGAGCGCCGCCTCGATCAGCGGCTGCATGGCGAAGAAGCGCACCATCGGACGCTGCTGGTTGGCCCAGGGAACGATGGCGGCAGAGAACGCGGCGGTGCGGCGGGCCGGCTCACTGTCGAACAAGCGCTCGATCAGCTCGGGATACCTCCCCAGGAGCATCGCCAGCGGTCGCGGCCAGATCCCGTTCGTGTCGTCCTTCCAGAACAGATAGTTCGTTCCGTCCGTATCCGTGAACAAGTGGGAGTCGATGACGCCGCCGCTCATCAGCGGCTGCGCGGCGTCATAACCCAGCCCGGTCGTGTTCATCGGCTTGCCGGTGATCAGCGGCTGGCCATTGTCGACCCACGGGCCGGACGGCGAGCTGCTTCGTGCGAGGCCGATCGCCAGCGCGTTGTTCGCCTGCCGCGCGGTGAAGACCAGCCAATATTCGTCGCCGACGCGCGCCATTTCGGGTGCCCAGAAGTCGGCGACGTTGCGGCCCTTCCCCGCCCACGCCGGCTCCTGGCCCGACGGAAATGCGAAGCCGCGCGGCTCCCAATGCGATTGGTCGGCCGAGTGGAGGATGGGGAAGGCGTCGGGCGCGTCATTCGATGTCGCGACCAGCCAGTAATCCTCGCCGTCCTTGAGCACCGCCGGGTCGCCGTAACCGACCAGGATTTGCGGGTGGACGTTCTCGGTCAGCAAAGGGTGCCAACGCAGCGTCGGAGCCGGTCGCTCGACCTCGTCGGCGAAGATTTCAGGCAATCGCGTGCCGAAATCGCGGTGGAGCTCGCGGAAGAAGGCGCTGAAACCCTGCTGTGTGCCGGTCGGAACCACATAGCTCTTCGCGGGCCGGCCGCGGATTGCGACTTCGATGCGAAAACCTTCGCCTTGTGCGGCGGCATCGACCTGGAAGCTGGGCATGAATGGCGGGGATAAGTGCCTGCGGCGTTTGTGAGAACCCCTTCCGGGTCGCGCCGGGGCGTTTTATGGTTGGCACGTGGGGGCAGAGGACCTTGTGCTGGCAATCGACCAGGGCACGACGTCAAGTCGCGCGATCCTGTTCGATTCCGGCGCGCGTGCGGTCGCGGTCGCGCAGCGCGAGCTGGAGCAGCATTATCCCGGCCGCGGCTGCGTTGAGCACGATCCCGAGCAGATCTGGAACGATACGCTTGCAGTCGTTCGGGAAGTCCTCGGCAGCGTCGATGCGGCGCGGGTGGCGGGCATCGGCATCACCAACCAGCGTGAGACCGTGGTCGTTTGGGACCGCGCCACGGGCGAGCCAATCCATCGCGCCATCGTCTGGCAGGACCGGCGCACCGCCGATGTCTGCGAGCGCCTGCGGAGCGAGGGCGCGGAAGAGCTGGTGCGGGAGCGGACGGGGCTGGTGCTCGACCCCTATTTCTCGGCGACCAAGATCGCGTGGGTCCTCGACAATGTGCAGGGAGCGCGAGCTCGGTCCGAGCGGGGGGAACTCGCGTGCGGCACGATCGACTGCTTCCTGCTGTGGCGGCTAACTGGCGGGGAGGTGCACGCGACCGACATCACCAATGCCTCCCGCACGTCGCTGTTCGAAATTCGCCGGCAGTGCTGGGATGGGGAGCTGTGCCGGCTGTTCGAAGTGCCGGCGCTGCTGCTGCCCGAGGTGCATGACAACAGCGGGATTTTCGGAACGACGGCGCCGGGCCTGCTCGAGCGTGCGCTGCCAATTGCTGGAATGGCAGGGGATCAGCAGGCGGCCCTGTTCGGGCAGGCCTGCTTCGAACCGGGCATGACCAAGTCGACCTACGGCACCGGTTGCTTCATGTTGGTGAACACGGGTGACGAGCCAGTCACGTCACACCACCGTTTGCTTACCACGCCGGCGTATCGACTGGGCGGGCGCACCGCCTACGCGCTCGAAGGATCGATCTTCGTCGCAGGCGCGGCCGTCAAATGGCTGCGCGATGGCCTCAACGTCATAGCTCAAGCAGCTGAGACACACGGTCTCGCCACCACCGTGCCTGACAGCCATGGCATCTACCTGGTGCCGGCGTTCGTTGGTCTCGGCGCACCTCATTGGGATCCGAACGCGCGAGGCGCGATCTACGGGCTGACGCTCAACGCCACCGGCGCGCATCTAGCTCGGGCGACCCTCGAGGCGGTGGCCTACCAGTCGCACGACCTTCTGGAGTGCATGGCCAAGGATTTTCCGGGCGGCGCAGCGACAATGCGCGTGGACGGCGGGATGGCGACCAATGGCTGGCTCTGCCAGTTTCTCGCCGACATCCTTCAGATACCTGTCGAGCGGCCCGCGAATGTCGAGACCACGGCGCTAGGCGCGGCGTTCCTTGCCGGGCTGGCGACCGGGGTCTGGGCCGATTTAGACGCGTTGCAACGGACCTGGCAGCGGCAGGCGATCTTCGAACCGCGAATGGATCAAAGGCTCCGCCAGCAGCTGCTAGAGGGATGGCGCCAAGCCGTCGCGCGCACGCTCGGCTAGCCGCAAGAAAAGGGCGCCGCGAACGGCGCCCAAGTTGATCAAAAAGTCTTTCTTCAAGCGGCGGTCAGCGCTCCTTTGCGCTTGGACCGCATCTGGAACCCGATACCGCCGAAACCCAGCAGCATCATCGCCCAGGTAGCTGGTTCGGGCACCGATGGCGTCTGACCGACCGCGAAGTCATAACCGACGGCGCCACCCTGTCCGGTCGTCAACGTGACATGATCGGCAAGCGCGGAGAAGGTCGCACCGGCGCCGCCACCTTGACCTACGCCAAAGGCGCTGATGAAGGCATCGGCCGAGAATAAATCACCCCAATCCGCCGCCGTGTGCATGATGTACGACCCCGAGCCGCAGCCGCCCGTTCCGACGTATCCGCAACCCGCGAGATACTGCCAGAATAGGTCGCCGGCGCCGACGCTGTCGGCGGTGCCGATCGTGTATCCGCCATTGTAGGCGGCCTCCCAGATCAGCTCAGAACGAGCTGCCCCATCCTGAACATAGATGCGGAAGGCCGGCGACTGAACGCCGGCACTGCCACCGTCATACACCAGGTAATCGCCAGTCAGGCTGACGATGTCGTTGGCCGCGCCGTAATTGTGGTCCGGGACATAATTGTTGCCGTTGAGCACGCGCGTGCGGTCGCCGGTCAATTGGAGCGATCCGTTGGCGTCGAGGGCGGGATTCGCCGTGATCGTCGCGGACGATCCCGGGTTCATTTCGCCGGGCGGGGCGGCAACGCCCTGTGTGCCATCCAGTGTCGTAATCGTGGTCACGGTCGCCACAGCCGGCGTAGCGACAAGCGTTAGCGACGCTCCTGCTGCAAGTGCTGCAATATGTTTACGCATTACTTCTCCCTGTTTTGGGATTGAGAAATCGACTTTGTCAGCCGGCCTTATCCCGTTTTGATGAGGTCCAAGACGCGCTCATTCAGGCTCATACGCCATCTCCGGGAACCAACTGGCCCCCCGGATTATGCGTTAACGAAATACTAATCGAGTCAATTTTTCAAATTTGTAGCTAACATACATTGTATTTGATCTGTGTCCGACATGAGCGGACACGGCCTTTGATGGCGAAAAAATCAGCGACGCTAGGCGGAAGGAACCGCAGACCAAAACAGGTGGATGCCCCGCGAGGATTCGAACCTCGATTGACGGAGTCAGAGTCCGTAGTCTTACCTTTAGACGACGGGGCAGCGCGATAGTCGCGAAGGCGGGCGAGATACGAATGCCTATCCAAGGTGTCAACGCCGGGAACAGCCTCAAGTTTTCGGCTTTGCCTTGCCCTAACCGGTACATTTGTGATTAAAACCGGATCAAGTCAGCCGCGCCATCCGCGCGGTGAAGAAAGATTGGGCGTGTGTCATGGCGAATGGTGTCGCCAGTGCGCCGGCTCTGCAGCAGGGGATCGAGCAGAGCGGGCCATCAGATCCGAGACCGCATGGCAAGCGGGATGGCCATCGCCACACCTATGGCGCGATCGATTTGGGCACCAACAACTGCCGGCTTCTCGTTGCCCGCCCTAACGACATTGGCTTCACCGTCATCGACGCTTTCTCGCGGATCGTCCGCTTGGGCGAGGGCTTGTCGCAAAGCGGCAAGCTGTCCCAGGAAGCGATGGACCGCGCAGTCGGGGCCTTGTCGATCTGTGCCGACAAGCTCCGGCGCCGCAACGTCTCGCTGTCGCGCTCGGTCGCGACCGAGGCCTGCCGCCGCGCAAGTAACGGCCGCGAATTCGTCGAGCGGGTACGCGACGAGACTGGCATCGCCCTCGACATCATCGAGCCGGCGGAAGAGGCCCGGCTTGCCGTGCTCGGCTGCCACAAGCTTCTGGAACCGGGCGACGGTCCGGCCCTGATCTTCGACATCGGCGGGGGATCGACCGAGCTGGTGCTGATCGACCAGGAGCAGGGCGTTCCACAAATCCGTGCCTGGTGGAGCGCGCCGTGGGGTGTCGTCTCGCTGACCGAGAGCGAGGGCAAGGAAGCACTTGAAGGGCCCGACCGAATGCTCGCCTACAAGCGCATGCGGGAGCGCGCGCGCCGGGCTTTCCACAACTTCTCGACGATGTTGCCGGAGGACAAGGAGGGAATCCGGCTGCTCGGGACCAGCGGCACGGTGACGACTCTGGCCAGCGTGCACCTTGCGTTGCCGTCCTACGACCGACGTGCGGTGGACGGACTGCACGTGCCGATCGAGGCGATGCAGGACATCAGCAACATGATCGCGGGCATGGATTATCGCGAGCGCTCTGGACTGCCCTGCATCGGCAGCGAGCGGGCGGACCTGGTCGTTGCGGGTTGCGCCATCCTGGAAGCGATAATGGAAATCTGGCCGGCCAAGAAATTGGGCGTTGCCGACCGCGGCATTCGCGAGGGGATTCTACGCTCGCTCATGGCGCGCGACGGCTGGACCTTGTGAAGCGGGTCAAGACGGCCAAGGGCCGCAAGGTTTCCTCGACACGCTGGCTCGAACGGCAACTCAACGATCCTTACGTGCAGCGGGCGAAAGCGGAGAATTACCGAAGCCGGGCGGCCTACAAACTGCTCGAGCTCGACGAGAAGTTCGGGCTGCTGAAGGGCGTGAAGGCAGTCGTTGACCTTGGCATTGCCCCGGGCGGCTGGAGTCAGGTGGTGCGGCGGCGGACGCCGCAGGCGCGTGTGGTGGGCATCGATTTGCTTCCGACCGATCCGCTGGACGGCGTTACCATCCTGCAGATGGACTTCATGGCCGAGGACGCGCCCGGCAAACTGCGCGAGGCTCTAGGAAGCGAGGCGGATCTCGTCTTGTCTGACATGGCGGCCAACACCGTCGGACATCAGCAGACGGACCATCTTCGGACGATGGCGCTGGTCGAGACCGGCCTCGAGTTCGCGCGCGAAGTGCTGCGGCCGGGGGGCGCTTATGTCGCTAAGGTTCTCGCTGGCGGTGCTGACAATCATCTGGTCGCGGAACTCAAGCGCAGCTTCGCCACGGTGAAGCACGCCAAGCCGCCGGCCAGCCGCAAGGATTCGAGCGAATGGTATGTCGTGGCGCAGGGCTTCAAGGGAGCGCCCGAACAGGCTAGCTAGTCCCATTAGCCGCGGGGGATGTGGTGGCCGAAGAGCAACGCAAGAGCTTCCTCGCCAGGCTGGGACCCGGCCTTATCACCGGCGCGGCGGACGACGATCCGAGCGGAATCGGCACCTACAGCCAGGTCGGTGCGCAATTCGGCTACGGTCTCTCATGGACACTGCTGTTCAGCCTGCCCTTCATGACGGTGACCCAGAATGTCGCCGCGCAGATCGGGTCGGTCACGGGGCGGGGGATCGCGGCCAATCTCAGGCGTCATTATCCGCGGCCGTTGCTGTGGGGTGCGGTGTCGCTCTTGCTGCTCGCCAACGTCATCAATCTCGGCGCGGACCTCAGCGCGATGGGGGCGGTGATGCAGCTGCTGCTCGGGGGGAGCATGTTCGCCTACACGCTCGGCTTCGGTGTGCTCTGCGTCTTGCTCGAGGTGCTGCTGAGCTACCAGCACTACGCGTCGGCCCTGAAGTTCACGACGCTCAGCCTGTTTGCTTACGTGGCGGTGGTGCTGTCGGTGCATGTCCCATGGGGTGAGGCGCTGCAGTCGCTGCTCATTCCGCATATCGAATGGACCGCGGCATTCGCGGCAGGATTTGTGGCTATCCTGGGGACGACGATCAGCCCCTATCTCTTCTTCTGGCAGGCGGCGCAGGAGATCGAGGAGGAGCGCCGCAGCCATTCCAAGCCGCTCTACGTGGCGCCGCGTCAGGCTGGGCCGGAAATGGCGCGCATCCGTCAGGACACGCTGATCGGGATGACTTTCAGCAATTTGATTGCGATCTTCATCGTCTTCGCCGCCGCCGCGACATTGCATGTGCAAGGCATCACGACGATCCAGACGGCATCGGAGGCGGCGGAAGCATTGCGGCCGGTGGCCGGACGGTTTGCCTTCCTGCTGTTCGCGATGGGCATTATCGGAACGGGGCTGCTTGCCGTGCCGGTGCTCGCGGGTTCGGCCGCCTACGCCGTGTCCGAGATGCTGGGGCGCCCGGCAAGCCTCGACGCCAAGCCGCAGAAGGCACGGCTGTTCTACGCCACGATTGCCGTGACGACGCTGGTCGGCGCGCTGCTGCAGTATATCGGCATCAATCCGGTCCGCGCGCTTTACTGGAGCGCGATGATCAACGGCGTCCTAGCAGCGCCGCTCATGACAGTCATGATGCTTATTGCGACGAATGGGCGAGCGATGGGGCACCTGACCCTGTCGCGCTGGAATGTGCTTCTCGGTTGGGCGGCGACGGCGGTCATGGTGACCGCCACGGTCATTTTCTTCGCAACGTCTTTCTAGCTCGCGCGCCGGGCTTTCGCGATCGCGTCCTTAAGCGCGTCATAGCCGACGGCGCCGTTCAGCACTTTGTCGCCGACGATGAACAGCGGGGTGCCGGTCGCGCCGAGCTGTCCGGCGAGACCGAAGTTGCGCTTGAGCTCTGCCTCGATCTCCGGGTCGTTTCGAGCTGCCGGGGCAACCGCGGCGGCCTGTGACGCTGCGGCGATCGTATCCGCGGCAGGTCGGCCGGCACCCCATAGAGCATCATGGAACTGGGCGAAGCGTCCCGCCTTCGATGCCTGCAATGATACGCGCGCTGCGGTCAGGCTGTCGGGCCCAAGGATCGGCAGCTCGCGATAGACGACGCGCAAGCCCTTATCCTCCTTGAGCAGGCGGTCGATGAAGGGGTTACTCGCTTTGCAATACGGGCAGGCATAGTCGTAGAATTCGACGAGCGTGACGTCGGGCTTGGCGGCGCCCTTCCACGAGCTTGCGAACGGCGTCTCGATGGCGGCGCGGTTGGCCTGCAGCACCGGCTGGTACTGCGCGTCGCGCATGGCATCGACGGTGTCGGAAAGGATTGCCGGGTCGGCGAGGAGCCCCTGGCGGACCATCCGGCTCGCAAGAAAGTCGGGTGCCGCGACGATGAGCGCGACCGCCGTCAGCACCGAACCGATGACGCCACCCGCGATCGCCGCCCCCAAGGTTCCGCTACTCCGGGCGGGAGGCGGCGCTACGGTCTCATTCACTAATCGCGCTCTTTCCTGTCTTTTTTGTTCGCGAGCTGCGCCTTGGACACCATGGCGATGTCCTGCGCGCGAAGCCAGTCGGGCGTATTGGGCGGAATGCCCTTCATTGCCAGCTCCGCGCTTGCCAGGGCCAGCTTCGGATCGTCCTCGAGGTTCTTGCGCTCGGCCGTCGCCAGTGCCGCGCGGGCGTCGTCGCCCTCGCGATCGTAGATGACGCCAAGCTGGTACCAGGCAAACGGGTCCTGATTGTCCCTGTTCACGGCGACCTTGAGGATCTGTTTCGCTTCGGCAAAATTCTTCGGGTCCTCGGTCGCCACCAGCGCGTGGCCCAGCATGGCGGCGATCAACGGCATTTCGCCGGAGCGCTGGACGGCCTCGCGGAGCGGTGGAATGGCTTCCTTGGGCTTACCGCCTTCCAGCAGAATCTGGCCTTTGAGCTCGAGGAAGAATGGATCGTGGGGGTCGGTCGCGAGGAGCGCATCGGCTTCCGAGTTCGCTTTGTCGGGGTAGCCGCCGAGGTGATAGGCGTAGGCGCGGGCATAATGCGCGGGAACGGTCTGGTTGCTCTCCGGATATTTCTGGGTAGCGAGCTTGGGATCGACGAAGCCGATCAGCTTCGCCTTCACGCGCTCGAAGCGCGCCTCGAGCTTGGGGTCGACCGGCTTGCCCCAGGCGGGATCGCTCTGGAACGCCTGCTGCAGCGCCTGGACGCGTTCCGAGGAGAGGGGGTGGGTGCGGTCGTAACTGTCCTTCGCGTAGATCGCGAGGCGATATTCCTGGTTCTGAAGCTTGTTGAAGAAGTCGAGCATCCCCTTGCCGCTGAGTCCGGCGCCATGGAGATATTTGACCGCAGCGGCGTCCGCGGTCGCTTCCTGTGAGCGAGTGAAGGCGAGAAACTTGCTCATCGCTGCCTGCTGTCCCGCCATCATGATGGCCATGCCGGCGTCGCCCGCGCCCGCAGCGAGCGCGAGGGCGCCCAGCACAAGGGTAGCGAGCGAAATGCCGGTGGCGGCCTTGGCGCCCTCCTGAAGGCGGATCGAGTGGCCACCAGCGACGTGGCCGAGCTCGTGCGCGATCACGCCCTGCAGCTGGCCGACATCGTCGGCTGCGACCAGCAGACCGGTCTGAATGTAGACCGTCTGGCCAGTGGCGACGAAAGCGTTGATCTCCGGATCGTTCAGCAGGACGACCTTGACGCTGTTCGGGTCCAGCCCTGCCGCCTTGATCAGAGGGCGCGAGACATCCCGGAACAGCAGCTCGGTTTCGCTGTCGCGGAGGATCGACCCGTCCTCGGCTGCGGCCGGTCGGGCCGGGCCGAACGTGAACAGCAGCGCGACCATCAGCAGGCGCGCGAAGCGGGCGACCGGCGACTTCATGGGCTGCCGATTACCACCTTTTCCGCTGAACCTCAGATGAAAAAGACGAGGGGACCGTCCCCGACCGGACACTCCCCATCGCCCTTATCCGAATGTCTTCTGCCACCAGCCGCGGCGCGGCTCACCGGCTTCCTCGGTTTCGGCAGCCTCTGCCGAGTCGTTGTTCGCGGCGCGAACGGGAGCGGGCTCAGAAACGCGAGCGGGTTCCGCTTCAGCTTCGGCAGCTACAGCGGCCTTCGTCCGGCGTTTGCGCGCCGGCTTGGCCGGCGTAGCGGCTTCTTCCGCGGTCTCTATGGTCGGCGTTTCGACGGGCGTGGGTTCGACGACCGCCGCTACCTCGGCCTCGGCAGCCTTCCTGGAACGGCGGCGCCTCGGCTTCGGCTCCTCGGCAGGCTCGGTAGCAGCGATCGGCGGCTCGTCCTCGGTCGGGTGTTCCACAATCGGCGAGCTGTTCGCCTCAACTACCGGCTGCTCGGCATCGCCTGACACGGTCTTGCGGCCACGACGACGGCGGCGGCTCTTAACCGGCGCCTCTTCGTCGCCAGTTTCGGCTTCAGGCTGCGGTGCGCTCGGCACGGCCTCCGCCTCGGGCTGCGCGTCGCCTTCGGCGGCGATTTGCTCCTCGCCACCCTCGCGACGGCGACCACGGCCACCCCGGCGGCGGCGCCGGCGACGTCGGCCCGGGCGGTCGCCCTCCTGACGCTCGCCGTCCTGGCGTTCGCCCTGATCGCGGCTCGCCTCGCGCTCTTCCTCTTCCTCTTCTTCGTCCTCGGCCTCGTCTTCTTCGTCGGCGTAGGTCTCGCTATCGTCGACCTCGTCCTCGATGCGCGGAAGTTCCTGCGGACGCGGCACGGCGACCGGGCGCGGACCGGAGCTGTCGACCGCCATCTTGGCGCCTTCGAAACTCTCGTCGATCAGAACCTCGATCGAAACGCCGTAGCGCTGTTCGATGTCGGCAAGTTCGGCGCGCTTCTTGTTGAGCACGTAAACGGCAGCTTCGCGACCGGCACGCAGCGTGATGCGGTCGCCGCGGCCGCGAGCAGCCTCGTCCTCGATGATGCGGAGCGCAGACAGGCCCGCCGAGGCGGCGGTGCGCATCAGGCCCGTGCCTTCGCAGTGCGGGCACGGCTTGGTCGACGCTTCGAGCACGCCGGTGCGAAGGCGCTGGCGGCTCATCTCCATCAGGCCGAAGCTCGAGATGCGACCGACCTGGATGCGGGCGCGGTCGTTCTTGAGCGCCTCTTTCATCGCTTTCTCGACCTTACGAACATGGCTGTTCTGTTCCATGTCGATGAAGTCGATGACGACGAGGCCGGCCATGTCGCGGAGGCGAAGCTGGCGCGCAATTTCCTGCGCCGCTTCGAGATTGGTCATGAACGCGGTCTGCTCGACATTATGCTCGCGCGTCGAGCGGCCCGAGTTGATGTCGATCGAAACCAGCGCCTCGGTCGGATTGATGACGAGGTAGCCGCCCGACTTCAGCTGCACGAGCGGTTGATACATCGCGCTCAGTTGGTCCTCGACGCCGTAGCGCTGGAAGAGCGGAGTCGCCTCGCTATGCAGCGATACGCGCTTCACATGGCTCGGCATCAGCAACTTCATGAAGCCGCGGCCGGCCTTGTAGCCTTCCTCGCCCTCCACGATCACTTCGTCGATTTCGCGGTGATACAGGTCGCGGATCGCGCGCTTGATGAGGTCGCTGTCGCGGTAGATCAGCGCCGGCGCCGTGCTCTTGAGCGTGCGCTCGCGAATTTCGTCCCACAGGCGGGCGAGATAGTCGAAGTCGCGCTTGATCTCGGTCTTGGTGCGCGACAGGCCAGCGGTGCGGACGATCAGGCCCATCGTCTTGGGCAGGCTGAGGTCCGACATGACCTGCTTCAGGCGCTTCCGGTCGGCGCCGTTCGAAATCTTGCGGGAGATGCCGCCGCCGTGGCTGGTGTTCGGCATCAGCACGCAATAGCGGCCGGCGAGGCTGAGGTAGGTGGTGAGGGCCGCGCCCTTGTTGCCGCGCTCTTCCTTGACGACCTGGACGAGCAGCACCTGACGGCGCTGAATGACGTCCTGGATCTTGTAGCGGCGGCGAAGAGCCTGACGCTTTTTGCGAAGCTCATCGGCGGCGGATTCATCGACCGGCGAGCGCGACGAGCCAGTGCCGGCCTCGGCCGGCGCGGGCGTCTCGTCGCCGAGTTCGCCTTCGACCGTCTCGACGAACTCGTCCGAACCGCGATCGTCGTCGTCATAGTCATCGTCGCCGTAGTCCGCCGAACGCAGCCGCTCCTCTTCGGCAGCGTGCTCGGCTTCCTCGCGGAGCAAGGCTTCGCGGTCGGCTTTGGGGATCTGGTAATAATCGGGGTGGATTTCGCTAAAGGCGAGGAAGCCGTGGCGATTACCGCCGTAATCGATGAACGCCGCCTGCAGCGACGGTTCGACCCTGGTGACCTTGGCTAGATAGATATTCCCTTTGAGCTGCTTGTGCTCAGCGGACTCGAAGTCAAATTCCTCGATCCGGTTTCCCTTTACGACTGCGACCCGGGTCTCCTCCGGGTGGCGCGCGTCGATCAGCATGCGCATGGACATTGAAAATTCTCCGGGCGCGCCCGTGCATCCGGCTAAGCCGGCGGCGCGCAGTGATTACTGCCTCGCCCGCGGCTCTTGATCCGCTGGCAATGGCATGATGTGGTGAATGCGCTTCTGCTGACTGAACCATTTCGCGCCTCGGCGCGAAGAACGCGTCCGCCGTCTCTTCAAGGAGCGGCCGGAGAACGTTCTGTAGCATCATGTCAGCGTCAACCTCGTGAAGCCGCGGACTGGGCGCTTGCACTGACCCATTGCTTGCGGCGGGACCCCGGCGAGCCGGAAATCCCATTCGGGTTAGCATCACGGAGTCTTAGCCGCAACCGTTGTGACCCCGCAGTACTCATAGATGTTCGCGAAATGTCGCCTTAACCATCTTAGGGTGATAGCTTGCCTTGAAGCTCAAACACTTGGCTCGGAACCCGCTTGAAGATCGACTTGCCCCGAAATGCGGCCATCGCTGGTGCCATCGCGCTTCTGACCGCGGTCGGAGGTATGAGCTTTGTGCTCGGCTCGAGCCGCGGTGGCGCGGCTTCGGCGGAAGAAGGGCCCGCGGCAATCGGCGAAGCGCGGGAAGCGAGTCTCACTGTGGCGGTTCCGAACGTCGTCAACGATAAGATTTACGGCGCGGAGACGGCTGCTGGACGGCCGATCGTGGTAATCGATGCCGGCCACGGCGGCCGCGATCCGGGCGCCAGGAGCGTCTCGGGCGAAGTCGTCGAGAAGGATTTGACCCTCGCGCTGGCGAAGGAGCTTCGCGACCAGCTCGTCGAACGCGGCCGGGTGCGGGTCGCGCTGACGCGTGGCGATGATTCCTACCTGACCCTTGAAGACCGCGCGGAAGTTGCGCGGCGGCTAGGCGCGGCGATGTTCGTGTCGTTGCACATGGATAGCGCGCCGAACCCGCTTGCCCGCGGCGCCAGCGTCTATTCGCTGTCGGACGTGGCGTCCGACGCCGAAGCCGCGCGTTTCGCGGCGATGGATAAAGGTTCTGCCGACTCAGTCGAGGGTGGCGGTACGGTCCAGTCGATGCTCGCCGACCTCGTGATGCGCTCGCAGATGAGCGCGTCGGCCGACCTCGCGACCCGTCTCGTAAAGCGGTCGGCGGGCCGTTTCGAGCTTCGGCCGGAGCCCCATAAGTTCGCGGCCTTCCACGTCCTGCGCAGCGCTCATACGCCCGCAGTGCTCTTCGAGGCTGGATACCTCAGCAATGCCGACGACGAGGTGCTCCTTCGCACGCCCCAGCACCGCTCCGATATTGCGCTAGCGCTTGCACAGGCGATCGAAGCCGACGTCGCATCACGCGGACGTCGTTAGAACTTCCGCGACGCAATCGAACCCGCTAGACGCACCAGCCCATGAAGTTCGAGCGTCTGAACGTCCCCAACTGGCCGCTGCCCGACCTCGTCGCGTTCAACCAGCGCGTCCACGATCGGATTGACCCTTGGTTCGCGCGGCGCTGGGTGCGCTGGGGCGCCTATGCTTTTGCTGGCCTGGTCATGCTTGTTGCGGCGATGTGGGTCTATTTCGCGAGCGGTCTTCCGTCGTCGCAGACGTTGCTTGCCTACCAGCCGCCGCTGCCCGCCAACATTCGCGGCTATGATGGAACGCCCATTCAGACGTTTGCGCGGGAGCGCCGCGTCGAGCTTTCCTACGACGAATATCCGCCGATTGTCGTCCACGCCTTCATCTCTGCGGAAGACAAGAACTTCTTCACCCACCCCGGGGTCGACATTACGGGCTTGATCGGGGCGGTCGCGGATTATTCGATCAAGAGCATTATAGGTGGCGGCCGCGCCAAAGGCGGTTCGACGATCACGCAGCAGGTCGCGAAATATCTGCTCCGGGATTCGAGCTATAATGTCGGCCGCAAGGCGCGCGAGGCAATCCTCGCGTTCCGGCTCGAGTCGACGCTGACCAAGCAGCAGATTCTCGAGCTGTACTTCAATTCGATCTTCCTCGGCCGCAACGCTTATGGCGTGCAGGCGGCGTCGCGGGCCTATTTCGACAAGGACGTCAACGAGCTGACGCTTCCGGAGGCGGCCTATCTGGCGGTGCTGCCCAAGGCTCCGTCGAACTATGACCCCGTGCGCGCGACCCAAAAGGCGCTAGACCGTCGCAACTATGTGCTGCGCGAGATGAGCCGCAACGGCTACATCACGGAGGCGCAGTGGCACGAAGCCGCCGCAACGCCGCTCGGCACCATCCGCTACGGCAGCAGCGAAAAGTTCCAGCAACAGGGCGGCTTCTTTATGGAAGAGGTGCGCCGCGAGCTGATCAAGCAGTTCGGCGAAGGCGCCGACGCTGGGGCGAACAGCCTTTATGCCGGCGGCTTGTGGGTGCGATCCTCGATGGACCCGGTGATCCAGGACGCTGCGGCCAAGGCGCTTCGCGATGGCCTGGTCCGGTACGACGGCGGCCGCAGCTGGAAAGATCTGGGCCAGAGCGTGGACCTATCAAAAGATTGGGCAGGGCAACTCGACCGAGCTGCGGTCGGAACCGGCTATGCCGATTGGCTGAAGGCTGTCGTGCTTTCCAAGGGCGACGAGCAGGCGACGATCGGGTTCACCAACGGGTCGCAAGGGACGCTTCCGGCATCGGCCGCAGCCATGCCCGTCCGCGGCGAGGCCACGCGCGCGTTCGACGCGCTGAAGCCCGGCATGATCATCATCGTGAAGCAGACCTCTCCGGGCAGCTGGCAGCTGAAGTCGGTTCCCGCCGTGTCCGGCGGCATGCTCGCCGAGGAGGTGCACACCGGGCGCGTGCTGGCGATGCAGGGCGGCTTCGACGTGGTCGGATCGAGCTACAACCGAGCGGTGCAGGCGCTCCGCCAGCCAGGCTCCGCGTTCAAGCCAATCGTCTATGTCACAGCGCTTGAGAATGGCTTCACGCCCGCCACCATCGAGGAGGACGCGCCATTCTGCGTGTGGCAGGGCGCCGGCCTCGGCAACAAGTGCTTCGTCAATTTCGATCGCCGTTCGGCTGGCCCGCACACGTTGCGCTGGGGCGTCGAGCAATCGCGCAATCTGATGACCGTGCGTGCCGCATCCACCGTCGGCATGGCTAAGATCACTGATACGGCGCGGAAGCTTGGTGTCGGCGACTATGGCAACTTCCTGTCATTCGCGCTGGGCGCTGGGGATACGACGGTGCTTCGGCTGACAAACGCTTATGCGATCCTGGCCAACCAAGGCCGCTCGGTGAAGCCGACCACCATCGATTACGTTCAGGATCGCAACGGCAAGGTCATCTACCGCACCGACAACCGCTGCGCCGTCATGGGCAATTGCAACGCGGCCGACTGGGACGGAAAAGCGATGCCTCGTCCCCCGAGCCGCACGCGCCAACTGCTCGAGCCGATGGCCGCGTTCCAGATGGTCCACATCATGGAAGGCGTCATTCAGCGCGGCACGGCGACTGTTCTGCGCGATCTAGACCGTCCATTGTTCGGCAAGACGGGCACGACCAACGGGCCGACCAACGTCTGGTTCGTGGGCGGAACGCCGGACATCGTCGCCGGGGTCTATCTCGGCTACGACCAGCCGCGGCCTCTCGGCGGCTGGGCACAGGGCGGCCGTATCTCGGCGCCGATCTGGAAGGAATGGGCGCAGACCGCCCTCAAGGATCAGCCCAAGGTCCCGTTCGTGGCGCCGCCGGGGATCCGCTGGGTCCGGATCGACCGCGCGAGCGGCAAGCGCGTCTTCGGCGTTTTCCCGACCGACAACGATCCCAAGGCGCAGGTGATCTGGGAGGCGTTCCAGCCGCAGACCGAGCCGCGTAGAAATTATCGGTCGGTGACGGGCAATCCTTATGACGCCGAAGCGCAGGAAGCGGCACGGCAGCAACAGATCCAGCAATTGCTCGCCGCGCGGCAAGCGGCAAAGGAGCGGTCGGCTGTCCGGCCGGCGCCAGCGGCGACACCGCCGCCATCGACTGGCTTGCCAACGCAGAACAGCCTCTAATAGGGCTTTTCGCTTAGTTCTTTCGAAGGTTGTTTCATTATGCGCGCCGAAGCGCAGGCTCATATCGACCGGATCAATGCCGCAACCGCGCTGCTGCGCCGGTTCCTTGACTGGGACCGGGCGATGAAGCGCCTTGAGGAGCTGAACGCGAAGGTTGAGGACTCGACGTTGTGGGACGATCCCAAGGCAGCGCAGGAGGTCATGCGTGAGCGGCGGCGGCTGGAGGAAGCGATCGGCGCCACGCGGACGATCGAGCGCGAGCTGGCCGACAACATCGAGATGATCGAGCTGGCCGAAAGCGAAGGCGACAGCGCACTGGTCGACGACGCGGTGCAAAGTCTCTCAGAGCTTGCGGACCGCGCCGACCGCGACAAGGTCGCCGCGCTGTTGGCCGGCGAGGCTGACGCCAACAACGCTTATGTCGAGATCAACGCCGGGGCCGGCGGCACCGAGAGCCAGGATTGGGCCGAGATGCTGCAGCGCATGTACACGCGCTGGGGCGAACGGCACGGCATGAAGGTCGAGTTGATCGACCACCATTCGGGCGAGCAGGCGGGCATCAAGTCGGCGACGATCTTGGTCAAAGGCGAGAACGCCTACGGCAATCTCAAGACCGAGAGCGGCGTACACCGGCTGGTGCGGATCAGCCCATATGACGCCAATGCGCGCCGCCACACGAGCTTTTCAAGCATCTGGGTCTATCCCGAGGTCGACGACGACATCGACATTCAAATCAACGAGGCCGAGCTGCGCATCGACACCTATCGGGCGTCCGGCGCGGGCGGGCAGCACGTCAATACGACAGATAGCGCGGTGCGGATCACGCACATCCCGACGGGGATCGTGGTTGCGTGCCAGAACGAGCGATCCCAGCACAAGAACCGCGCGTCCGCGCTCAAGCAACTGAAGGCGCGCCTGTACGAGGCCGAGCTTCAGAAGCGCGAAGCAGAAGCGAATGCTGCCAATGCCGCCAAGACGGACATCGGCTGGGGGCACCAGATCCGCTCCTATGTTCTGCAACCGTATCAGCTGGTGAAGGACCTCCGCACGGGCGTCACCTCGACCAGTCCCAGCGACACGCTCGACGGGGACCTCGATCGCTTCATGGCCGCCGCTTTGTCGCAGCGGGTGACCGGCGAGACCGTCGAGGTCGAGGATGTGGACTAGGGCACTAGCGCTGGGGGCGGTTGCCGCGCTCGCGTCATGCCGCGCGCAGCCGACCGAGCCGAAATTTCCGACTGCGCACCGCGACGTCGCCCCGATCGTTGGCGACGCCTTCTCCACCGAAGATGCGCGCGACCGTGTCGGTGAGGCTGAAGAAGTCATGCAGCTTGCCGAACTGAAGCCCGGCATGTCGGTTGCGGATGTCGGCGCGGGCGAGGGCTATTACACGGTCAGGCTGGCGCCGGTCGTCGGCAAGAAGGGCAGGGTGCTGGCCGAGGATATCGTGCCCGAAGTGCGTGATGGCCTTTCCGACCGCGTTCAGCGCGAGCAGCTGGACAACGTGTCGGTTAAGCTGGGTACGCCGGACGATCCGATGCTGCCGGCAGCCTCGTTCGACCGCGTGCTGATGGTGCACATGTACCATGAGGTTCAATCGCCTTACGCATTCCTTTGGCATTTGCGCGATGGCGTGAAGCCGAACGGACTGGTTGTCGTCGTCGATTCCAACCGCCCCGTCAGCCGTCACGGCATTCCGCCCGCGGAACTGAAGTGCGAGTTCGCCGCGCTTGGAATGCAGCCGGTGAAGTTTCAGATGCTCACCGGCGGCGAGGTCTACTACATGGCCTTCCGCGCGACCGGTCCGAAGCCCGCGCCCGACAAGATCGTGCCCTGCAAGGGCTAGGGCAGGCCCAATTTCCGAAAGCTGGTGCAATGTTCGCCGGCGAAGATCAGATGATCCAGCACCGTGCAATCAACGGCTTCAGCGGCGGTCGCGAGGCGGCGCGTGGCGCGGCAGTCGGATTCACTGGGACGCGGATCCCCGCTCGGATGGTTATGCGCGAGGACGATACCGACGCTGCCGTGCGTCGCGGCGTCGAGGATGATCGTGCGCAGCGGGAACGCGGCGCCCGTCTCGTCGCCCTGGTGCCGCGACAGATGGACGCAGTGCGATTGGTCATCGACATGCGCGACCCACAGGCTTTCTCGCGTGGGGTCGGCGTCGGCCAGGCAGCCGGCAAAGAATTCGGTCGCGGCCCTGAGGCCGCCGAGCTTCAGCGGAAGTTCGGCACGCTGATACTGCATGCCGCTTAGCTAGGAGCGACGCCGAAACCGAGCCATCCCAACCTGATGGAATGCGGAGCCAGCTTTATCCACAACAGATGTTGTTGGGCATCTTGGACGCTGCCCACGCTGTGGTTAGATTGTCCTCCGATGCAGCAATATCTCGACCTGATGCAGCGGATACTCGACGAGGGCGTCGAACAGCAGGACCGCACCGGAACCGGCACCTTGTCGACCTTCGGCGCGCAGATGCGCTTCGACCTTCGCAACGGTTTCCCGCTGCTGACGACGAAGAAGCTGCACCTTCGCTCGATCATCATCGAACTTTTGTGGTTCCTGCGCGGCGATACCAACGTTCGATGGCTGAACGAGCGCAAGGTCAGCATCTGGGACGAGTGGGCGGACGAGGAAGGCAATCTTGGCCCAGTTTACGGCAAGCAGTGGCGCGACTGGGAGACGCCGGACGGACGCCATGTCGACCAGATCAAGAATCTCGTCGATCTTATCCGCAACGATCCCTTCTCGCGGCGGCAGATCGTCACCGCTTGGAACCCGGGCGAAATTCACAGGATGGCGCTGGCGCCTTGCCATTGCCTGTTCCAGACGCAAGTCGCCGCGGGCCGGCTGAACCTGCAGCTTTACCAGCGCAGCGCAGACGTCTTCCTTGGCGTGCCGTTCAACATCGCTTCCTATGCGCTGCTGACCCACATGCTGGCGCGTGAATGCGGGCTTGAGCCCGGCGTGTTCGTCTGGACCGGCGGGGACTGCCACCTCTACTCGAACCACCTCGAGCAGGCTCGGCTCCAGCTGTCGCGCGAGCCTCGCTCTTTGCCGCGGCTAGTGATCAAGGATCGCGGGCAAGATCTGTTCGGCTATGAGGCCGAGGACTTCCAGTTCGAAAATTACGAGCCGCACCCGCATATTTCAGCGCCCGTCGCAGTCTGACGTCACTTCTTCGACACAATCGGAAAATTCCGCAGCCGGAATGGAGCCGTTCCAATTTCGCTGCGTTAGGTTTTGCCGTCAGTTGAGGAGAACAAGAATGCTGCACAAGGTAACCACCGTCGTCTTAATCGGCACTGCACTCGCGCTGGCGGCGTGTAACACGGTCCGTGGCGCTGCCCGCGACGTAAACTCGGTGGCTAATTGCACCGAAAACTCGATCAATGGACGTAACTGCTAAGGTTCATCCGCTAGACAAGTGGCCGTCGCTATGGCCATGGTCGTTCCGCATGCTTAACGGAGGAAGACCATGGTTCGGAAGCTTTTGACTGTTGCGTTGATTAGCGGTGCACTCGGCGCTGCGGCCTGCAACACGGTCAGAGGCGCTGCTGCTGACGTGAACTCGGCTGCGACCTGCACCGAGAACGCCATGCACGGAGGTCGCTGCTAAACAGCAGCGGACCGCTCGGCCCAAAAGATAAGCCCCGCCGGATCGCTCCGGCGGGGCTTTTTCTTTGGCAATCTGCGGAGACTTAGCTCTGCAGATAGTCGCCCGCATCGGCGTCGAGGCCGTGACCGCTCGGAACGACTTCCCCGAGAGGATCGTCGCCCGTGCCGGCATCGTCACGCGGCGAGCGCGCGTTCTCGGCAGCACGAAGCTCCTCAGCCGAGTCCGGCGCAACCAGCGCTTCCGCCATGCGGCGGTGAGCCGCACGCAGCGCCGTGTCACGCGACGAGGCAGCGACACGCAGGCGGTTCATGCCCGCGCCCGTGCCCGCCGGGATCAGGCGGCCGACGATCACGTTCTCCTTGAGGCCGTCGAGCGTATCGACCTTGCCCTGCACCGCGGCCTCGGTCAGCACGCGCGTCGTTTCCTGGAACGACGCCGCCGAGATGAAGCTGCGGGTCTGGAGCGACGCCTTGGTGATGCCGAGCAGGACCGGCTTGCCTTCAGCGGGCTTCTGGCCCTTGGTGAGCTTGCTGTTCGTCTCGTCCATCTCCTCGCGATCGACCTGCTCGCCGGCCAGCAGCGTGGTGTCGCCTCCGTCGGTGATCTCGACCTTCTGCAGCATCTGGCGAACGATCACCTCGATGTGCTTGTCGTTGATCTTCACGCCCTGGAGTCGATAGACCTCCTGGATCTCGCTCACGAGATATTCGGCCAGCGCCTCGACACCGAGCACTTCCAAGATGTCGTGCGGATCGGGTGAACCGCCGACGAGATTGTCGCCGCGCTTCACATAATCGCCTTCCTGGACCTCGATCATCTTGGCCTTGGGGACGAGATACTCGACCGGCTCCGAACCATCGTCCGGAACGATCGCGATCTTACGCTTCGCCTTGTAGTCGCGCATGAAGGTGACCTTGCCGGACACCTTGGCGATGATCGCATTCTCCTTCGGCTTGCGGGCCTCGAAGAGCTCGGCAACGCGCGGCAGACCACCGGTGATGTCACGCGTACGCGCGGCTTCCCGCGGCATACGGGCGAGCACTTCGCCGGCTTCGACCGTCTGGCCGTCCTCGACCGCGACGATGGCGCCGGGCGCGAGGCGGTAGACTCCGTCCTCTCCCTTGCCCTTACCCGTCAGGGTCAGGCGCGGGTGGAGCGACTCCTTCTTCGACTTGGCATTGTCGTCGGTCACCACGCGCTGCGTGATGCCGGTCGACTCGTCGAGCTGCTCCGACATCGTCCGGTTCTCGATCAGGTCCTGGTACTTCACGGTACCGGCCTTTTCGGTGATCACCGGGCTGAACGACGGATCCCACTCGGCGATACGATCGCCGCGGCTGACGATGTGACCGCTCTCGCACAGCAAGTGAGCGCCGTACGGAACGCGGTGCGTCGAAAGCTCACGGCCGTCCATGTCGAGGATGGCGATCTCGCCGGAACGCGACAGCGACAGATGGCGGCCACGCGGATCGACGATCGTCGGCATGTCACGGAACTCGATCGTGCCATCGACCGGGGATTCCAGGTTCGACTGCTCGTTGAGCTGCGCGGCGCCGCCGATGTGGAAGGTCCGCATCGTCAGCTGCGTGCCCGGCTCACCGATCGACTGGGCGGCGATGACGCCGACCGCTTCACCGATGTTCACCGGCGTACCGCGGGCCAGATCGCGCCCATAGCACTTGGCGCAAACGCCCTGGCGCGAAGCGCAGATCAGCGGGCTCCGGATACGAACGCCCTGCAGGCCGATTTCCTCGATCTTCGCGACCATCGGCTCGTCGAGCAGCGTGCCTTCCTCGATGACGACACCGCCGGTCTTGGCATCGACGATGTCCTCGGCCGTGGTGCGGCCAAGAACGCGGTCCGCAAGGGAGGCGATGACCGCGCCGCCCTGGACGATCGCGCGCATTTCCAGCGCACGGTCGGTGCCGCAATCGTCCTCGATAATCACGGCGTCCTGCGACACGTCGACCAGGCGGCGAGTCAGGTAACCTGAGTTTGCCGTCTTGAGCGCCGTGTCCGCGAGGCCCTTGCGGGCGCCGTGGGTCGAGTTGAAGTACTCAAGGACGGTCAGGCCTTCCTTGAAGTTCGAGATGATCGGCGTTTCGATGATCTCGCCCGACGGCTTGGCCATGAGGCCGCGCATGCCGGCGAGCTGCTTGATCTGGGCCTGCGAACCGCGGGCGCCAGAGTGAGCCATCATGTAGATCGAGTTCAGATCGGCCTGGCGTCCGTCCGGACGCTTCGGCGTGGCCTGAATTTCCTTCATCATCGCGGATGCGACCTGGTCACCGCAACGCGACCAGGCGTCGATCACCTTGTTGTACTTTTCCTGCTGGGTGATCAGGCCGTCCTGATACTGCTGCTCGTAATCCTTCACGAGCGTGCGCGTTTCCTCGACGAGGCCTTCCTTGGCCTTCGGGATGACCATGTCGTCCTTGCCGAACGAAATGCCCGCCGCGAACGCATGGCGGAAGCCGAGCTGCATGATCGCGTCGGCGAACAGCACGGTCTCCTTCTGGCCGGTGTGGCGATAGACGATGTCAATGACGTCGCCGATCTCCTTCTTGGTCAGGACCTTGTTGACGGTCTCGAAGGGCACTTTGTGGCTCTTCGGGAGCGTCTCGCCGAGCAGCATGCGGCCCGCCGTCGTCTCGAAGCGCTTCATGTAGGTATTGCCCTGCTCGTCCGTCTGCGGGACGCGGCTGATAATCTTCGAGTGAAGCGTCACCGCACCGGCGGCGAGGGCCTGGTGGACCTCCGCCATGTCGCTGAGCATCATGCCCTGGCCCGGCTCATCCTCCTTCTCGAGGCTGAGATAGTAGAGGCCGAGAACCATATCCTGCGAAGGAACGATGATCGGCTTGCCGTTGGCGGGCGACAGGATGTTGTTGGTGGACATCATCAGGACGCGCGCTTCCAACTGGGCCTCAAGGCTCAGCGGAACGTGCACGGCCATCTGGTCGCCGTCGAAGTCGGCGTTGAACGCGGCGCAGACCAGCGGGTGAAGCTGGATCGCCTTGCCTTCGATCAGCACCGGCTCGAACGCCTGGATGCCGAGGCGGTGGAGCGTCGGCGCGCGGTTGAGAAGGACCGGGTGCTCGCGAATGACTTCGTCGAGGATGTCCCAGACTTCCTTGCGCTCCTTCTCGACCCACTTCTTCGCCTGCTTCAGCGTCATGCTGAGGCCCTTGGCGTCGAGGCGCGAGTAAATGAACGGCTTGAACAGCTCGAGCGCCATCTTCTTCGGCAGGCCGCACTGGTGCAACTTGAGTTCCGGACCAGTTACGATGACCGAACGGCCCGAATAGTCGACGCGCTTGCCGAGCAGGTTCTGACGGAAGCGGCCCTGCTTGCCCTTGAGCATGTCGGACAGCGACTTCAGCGGACGCTTGTTGGCGCCCGTAATCGTGCGCCCGCGGCGGCCGTTGTCGAACAAGGCGTCGACGGCCTCCTGAAGCATGCGCTTTTCGTTGCGGACGATGATGTCCGGCGCGCGCAGCTCCATCAGCCGCTTCAGCCGGTTGTTACGGTTGATAACGCGACGATAGAGGTCGTTGAGATCCGACGTCGCGAAGCGGCCGCCGTCCAGCGGCACGAGCGGGCGGAGCTCCGGCGGAATGACCGGAATGACTTCCAGGATCATCCACTCCGGGCGGTTGCCGGACTCGAGGAAGCTCTCGACAACCTTGAGGCGTTTGATGATCTTCTTCGGCTTCAGTTCCGACTTGGTCACCGCGAGCTCGTCGAGGAGCGCCTTGCGCTCGCCTTCGAGGTCGAGGTCGATCAGCATCTGCTTGACGGCCTCGGCACCGATGCCGGCGGAGAAGGCGTCTTCGCCATATTCGTCCTGCGCGGACAGGAGTTCGTCTTCGGTCAGGAGCTGATACTTCTCGAGCGCGGTCAGGCCCGGCTCGATGACGACATAGCTCTCGAAGTAGAGGATGCGCTCAAGCTGCTTCAGCTGCATGTCGAGCAGCAGGCCGATGCGGCTCGGAAGCGACTTGAGGAACCAGATGTGGGCCACGGGCGCAGCCAGCTCGATATGGCCCATGCGCTCGCGGCGGACTTTCGAGACGGTAACTTCGACGCCGCACTTTTCGCAGACGATGCCCTTGTACTTCATGCGCTTGTACTTGCCGCACAGGCACTCGTAGTCCTTGATCGGGCCGAAGATGCGCGCGCAGAACAGGCCGTCACGCTCGGGCTTGAACGTGCGATAGTTGATGGTTTCCGGCTTCTTGATCTCGCCGAAGGACCAGCTGCGGATCTTGTCTGGCGACGCGATCCCAATCTTGATCTCGTCGAAGGTCTCCGGCTTGGCGATCGGGTTCGCGAAATTGGTCAGTTCGTTCATATCAAACTCCTGACCCCTCCCCGCACGGGGGAGGGGTATTGGATGCAATCAGTTATTCGGCGGCGATGGCGGTCGGCTCCGCATCGGGATCCTCGACACTGTCGAGTTCGACGTTGAGGCCGAGGCTGCGCATTTCCTTGACGAGCACGTTGAAGCTCTCCGGAATGCCGGCCTCGAACGTGTCGTCGCCCTTGACGATCGCCTCGTAGACCTTGGTGCGGCCGATCACGTCGTCCGACTTCACCGTCAGCATTTCCTGAAGGGTGTAGGCAGCGCCGTAAGCCTGCAGCGCCCATACCTCCATTTCGCCGAAGCGCTGTCCGCCGAACTGCGCCTTACCGCCCAGCGGCTGCTGGGTGACCAGGCTGTACGGTCCGATCGAACGCGCGTGGATCTTGTCGTCGACGAGGTGGTGGAGCTTCAGCATGTATATGTAGCCCACGGTCACCTTGCGGTCGAACGGCTCGCCGGTGCGGCCGTCGAACAGCGTGACCTGCCCCGACGTGTCGAGACCGGCCATTTCCAGCATCGCCGAAACGTCCGGTTCGCGCGCGCCGTCGAACACCGGGGTGCCCATCGGAACGCCACTGACGAGGTTGGAGGCAAGCTCCATCACTGCTTCGTCGTCACGGCCGTCGATGTCCTTGACGTAATTGGCGCCGTAGACGTCCTTGAGCTTGGTCCGGAGCGCCTTGACGTCCTTGCCCGCGACATCCTTGCCGCGCTCGTGGATTTCTTCGAGCATTTCCCCGATCTGACGGCCGAGGCCGCGCGACGCCCAACCAAGGTGCGTTTCGAAGATCTGCCCGACGTTCATGCGCGACGGCACGCCCAGCGGGTTGAGAACGATATCAGCGTGCGTCCCGTCTTCGAGGAACGGCATGTCCTCGATCGGCAGGATGCGGCTGATGACGCCCTTGTTGCCGTGACGCCCGGCCATCTTGTCGCCCGGCTGAAGCTTGCGCTTCACCGCGACGAAGACCTTGACCATCTTGAGCACGCCCGGCGGCAGTTCGTCACCACGCTCAAGCTTCTCGACGCGGTCCTCGAAGCGGCGCTGGATAACGCCAGCGGCCTCGTCGTACTGCGCCTTCAGCGCCTCGACGTCGGCCTGACGCTTGTCGTCCTTCACGGCGATCTTCCACCAATCGTAGCGGTCGACCGACTCAAGCGTCGCCTCGTCGAGGCTGGAGCCCTTCTTGAGGCCCTTCGGCGCGGCCGTTGCAACCTGGCCGAGAAGCATTTCCTTGAGGCGCGAGAAGGTGGCGCGGTTGAGAATGCCGCGTTCGTCGTCGGCGTCCTTCTTCAGGCGCTCCTTCTCTTCGGTCTGGATCGCACGCGTACGGTCGTCGATGTCGATACCGTGGCGGTTGAACACGCGCACTTCGACGACGGTGCCGGCGACGCCCGGCGGAAGCCGGAGCGAAGTGTCGCGTACGTCCGAAGCCTTTTCACCGAAGATGGCGCGGAGGAGCTTTTCTTCCGGCGTCATCGGGCTTTCGCCCTTCGGCGTGATCTTGCCGACCAGGATGTCGCCCGGCTCGACCTCGGCGCCGATGTAGACGATGCCCGCCTCGTCGAGGTTGCGAAGCGCTTCCTCGCCGACGTTCGGGATGTCGCGGGTGATGTCTTCCGGCCCAAGCTTGGTGTCGCGGGCCATGACTTCGAACTCTTCGATGTGGATCGAGGTGAAGACGTCGTCCTTCACGATCCGCTCGGAGATCAGGATCGAGTCCTCATAGTTATAGCCGTTCCACGGCATGAACGCGACGAGCACGTTCCGGCCGAGCGCTAGCTCACCGAATTCAGTCGAGGGACCGTCGGCGATGATCTCACCGGCTTCGACCGAGGCACCGACCTTCACCAGCGGACGCTGGTTGATGCAGGTGTTCTGGTTCGAACGCTGGAACTTCATCAGCGTGTAGATGTCGACGCCGGACTCGCCCGGCTTCAGCTCGCCCGTCGCGCGAACGACGATACGTGCCGCATCGACCTGGTCGACGATGCCCGAACGGCGGGCCGCAATGGCCGCGCCTGAGTCGCGCGCAACCGTCTCTTCCATGCCAGTGCCGACGAGCGGCGCTTCGGCCTGGAGAAGCGGAACGGCCTGACGCTGCATGTTCGAACCCATCAGGGCGCGGTTCGCGTCGTCGTTCTCAAGGAACGGGATCAGCGAGGCGGCAACGGACACGAGCTGCTTCGGCGACACGTCCATTAGCGTGATCTGGTCGCGCGGAGCGATCAGGAACTCGCCGTTGCGGCGGGATGAGATGATCTCTTCGGCGAAGGTGCCATCATTGTTGATCTCGGCATTGGCCTGGGCGATCGTGTGCTTCGCCTCTTCCATCGCGGAGAGATAGACCACCTCGGTCGTGACCTTGTTGTCGACGACCTTGCGGTACGGCGTCTCGATGAAGCCGTACTTGTTCACCCGGCTGAAGCTCGCGAGCGAGTTGATGAGGCCGATGTTCGGCCCTTCCGGCGTCTCGATCGGACAGATACGGCCATAGTGCGTCGGGTGGACGTCGCGGACCTCGAAGCCCGCGCGCTCGCGGGTGAGGCCGCCCGGCCCGAGCGCCGAAACGCGGCGCTTGTGGGTCACTTCAGACAGCGGGTTGGTCTGGTCCATGAACTGCGACAGCTGCGACGAGCCGAAGAATTCGCGCACCGCGGCGACCGCCGGCTTGGCGTTGATGAGGTCGTTCGGCATGACCGTCGACACGTCGACGCTGCTCATGCGCTCCTTAACCGCGCGCTCCATGCGGAGCAGGCCGACGCGATACTGGTTCTCCAGCAGCTCACCGACCGAGCGGACACGGCGGTTCGCAAGGTTATCGATGTCGTCGATGTCGCCCTTGCCGTCCTTCAGGTTCACCAGCTCCTGGACGACCGCCAAGATGTCTTCCTTGCGAAGCGTTGTGACGGTGTCCTCCGCGTCGAGGCCAAGGCGCATGTTGAGCTTCACGCGGCCGACGGCCGATAGGTCGTAGCGCTCCGGATCAAAGAACAGGCCGTAGAACAGCGCATCCGCAGTCTCGCGCGTCGGCGGTTCGCCGGGGCGCATGACGCGGTAGATGTCGGAGAGGGCGCTGTCGCCGTCCTCGCTCTTGTCCGCTTTCAGCGTGTTGCGCATCCACGGGCCGGTGTTGATGTAGTCGATGTCGAGCAGCTCGAGCGTCTTCACGCCGGCTTCGTCGAGCTTCGCCATGTTCTCCGGCGTCACTTCGTCGCCCGCCTCGATGTAAATCTCGCCGGTCTTCTCGTTGATGAGGTCGTAGGCCGAATAACGGCCGAAGATTTCCTCGGTCGGGATCAGCACGTTCTTGACCCCGTCCTTGCCCGCCTGATTGGCGCGGCGCGGCGTGATCTTCTCGTTCGCCTTGAAGATGATCTCGCCGCTGTCGGCGTCGATGACATCATGGTTCGGTTTCTGACCGCGCCATGCTTCGCTGGCGAACGGGATCTGCCAACCGTTCTTGCCGCGCAGGTAGCTGACGCGGTTGTAGAAGGTGTTGAGGATTTCCTCGCTCGTCATGCCAAGCGCGTGAAGCAGCGCGGTGACCGGCAACTTGCGCTTGCGGTCGATACGGACGTTGACGATGTCCTTGGCGTCGAACTCGAAGTCGAGCCAGCTGCCGCGGTATGGAATGACGCGCGCGGCGAAGAGATACTTGCCGCTGGCGTGGGTCTTGCCGCGGTCGTGATCGAACAGCACGCCAGGCGACCGGTGCATCTGGGAAACGATGACGCGCTCGGTACCGTTGATGATGAAGGTGCCGTTCATCGTCATGAGCGGCATGTCGCCCATGTAAACGTCCTGCTCCTTGATATCGATGACCGACTTGGCCTCGGTCTCAGGATCGATCTCGAAGGTGGTCAGGCGCAAGGTGACGCGCATGGGGGCCGCATAGGTGAGGCCGCGCTGGCGGCACTCGTCAGTGTCGTACTTGGGCGCTTCGAGCTCGTAATGGTCGAAATCGAGGTGCGCTGTGCCGGCGAAGTCCATGATCGGGAAGACCGAGCGCAGGGTCTTCTCAAGGCCGGAAACATAGCCCACGGATGGGTCGGAGCGGAGGAACTGCTCGTAGCTCTCGCGCTGAACCTCGATGAGGTTCGGCATCTCACTGATTTCGTGGATGTTGCCGAAGATCTTGCGGATACGCCGCGAATTGGTCTTGAGCCCGCTCGTGGTCTTACGAGGTGCGTCGATCGCTTTGGTGGCCATGTGCTTCCCTGCGCTAGGCGGGAACGCACGGAAACGCCCCCGCTGAGTCTCCCCGGCCGCTAAGCCGGGCGTGGTGTGGAGCGCTGTCCCGCTATCCCTCTCCATGCGTGCGGTCCGTGCGCCGTTCGGACCCTGTCCCGGAGAGGACGGGAAAAGCCCCGGGCGCACGAAGCCGTGCGGCGAGGCCGTCTATTTGTTGGATATGCCCCATATAGCCCCTCGGAATACCGTTGCAAGTGGGTGCGCACACGAAAAACGGGGCGCCTCCACGAAGGAGCCGCCCCGTCATCGGAGAGGCTTGTAAAGCTGCTAGAAGTTGAGGGCGGCCGACAGGAAAATCTGCCGCGGATTGCCGTAGAAAGCGGTGAGCACGCCGGTCCGGCCAAGCGTCGGGATCGGATTGCCCGCGCCATTCAGGATGAAATCGCCGGTGAGCGGGTTCTGCGCCAGGAAGTTATACCCGCCAATGATGTACTTCTTGTTGGCGATGTTCTTGGCGTGGAGGCCGAACTCGTAGCGGTTGCCGGTCGAGCGCCAGACGAAGTTCGCGTCCCATAGGGCGAAGCCGGGTTGGTCGAGGCCGGGGCTCCGGAGCTCGAACTGCTGGCTGGCGCTGCGATAGGAAAGGGTTGTGTTGGCGTCGAGACGGCCACCGGCGAGCGGCGTGTCGTAGTCGAGCGTGCCGCTCAGCGTCCACTTGGGCGTGTTCTGGATCTTGCGGTGATCCGCGACGTCGACCGTCTTTCCAGCGATCGCCGTGTCGAACTGCAGATATTTGGCGTCCAGGTAACCGAGCGAACCGGACATCGTGAAATGGTCGCCTGCGGTCGCGATATTATCCGCCGCCCGGAAGTTCGTCTCGAGCTCGACACCACGGAAGCGCGCCTTGCCGGCGTTGGTGGTGATGCCGCAGAAGGTCTGCACGCCACCGACGAAGCAACCCGCCGAGCCCGGCACCTGAACGTCCTTGTATTCAGCGTCGAAGATCGCGGTCGCCAGCTGCAGGCGACGGTTGAAGAGAGCCGCCTTGTAGCCGAACTCGAAGCTATCGACCTTTTCCGGCTTGAACGTCATGAAATTGAAGACGTCCTGCGGATCCTGCGACGGTGCCTGCGTTGATTGCCCGCGAGGGTCGAAGCCCCCGCCTTTGAAGCCCTTCGAATAGCTGAGGTACAGCGTCTGGTTGGCGTTCGGCTTGAAATTGATCGACGCGCGAGGCGTGAAGGCTTCGTCGGTGCGCTCGCCGTTGAAGTTGGACGTCGTCGCGATCACCGTTCCATCGCCGAAGCCGCTTGAGCCGCCAAGGTCGGGCTGACCGCCGAACTTGTATGTCTGGCGCAGCACGTGCGCGCGCCGGTTATCGGTCGTCCAGCGACCGCCGAGCGACACGCTCCACATCGGATTGAAGTCGTACGTGAAGTCGCCGAAGATCGCCCAGGTCTTCGTCTTCACGTCACCCTGCGTTGCGGCGGTAAGGCCGGGCAGAGCGGCCGAGGTAGTATAGAGCCGGACGTCGAATGCGTCGAAGGCACTGGCGTTGAGGTAGTAGACGCCGAACACACCCTGCAGCGGGCCCTTGTCGGCGACTAGCTGCAGTTCCTGGCTGAACTGATGATTCTTGTAGATCGCAGGCACGTCGAGGTCGACGTATTGCGTCGCGTCGAAGTCGATCGGCGTGTGGCTGGTGTCCTTGCGCAGCGCCGTAATGCTGCGGAACTTGAGCCAATCGGTAAGCCCGAACTCGGCCCAGATGGAACCTCCGCCGGAGCGAACACGCTGCGTCGGATCATTGAGATTGCCGGCAGTGTCGAACTCGTTGCCCGACGACGGGATTGCGCCGTTGCATGCTGCGACCGTGCACAGGTTCGGAACCAGGCGATGGCCGCCACGCGGATTGCTGTCGTCCCAGGTCTTATCCGCCGAAATGCGGATGAACGCATTCTCCGACGGCTGGAACTCGATGGTCCCGCGCCCCGCCCAGATGTCCTTGTTGTAGTTGCGCTGGCCGGTGGTCAGGTTCTTGCCAAAGCCCGTGTTGCTGAGGCGAGCAGCCGCGACGCTTACGCGCAGCGTGTCGGTCAGCGGCGCGGAGGCGCTCCCGATCGCGTCGAACTGGCCGTGCGTGCCGAGGTTGGTGCGCAGGCTAAGGTGCGGCCCGTCCGTGCGGATGCGGCGGGTAACATATTTGATCGCGCCGCCGATGGTGTTTCGTCCGTAGAGCGTGCCCTGCGGACCGCGCAGGATTTCGATCCGCTCGACGTCGTAAATGTCGAGGACCGACGCCTGCGGGCGGTTGAGGTAGACGTCGTCGAGATAGAGACCAACGCCCTGCTCGAATCCGGCGACCGGGTCCTGCTGGCCGACGCCGCGGATGAAGGCGGTCAGCGTTGTGTTGGTTCCGCGCGAAGGCTTCAGCGTCACATCGGGGGTGGTCTTCGCGATATCGGTGATGTCGAGCGCGCCGCGGCGGTCGAGCTGCTCACCGGAGTAAGCGGTGACGGCGACCGGCACGTTGAGCAGGAGCTCGTTGCGGCGCCGCGCGGTGACCGTGATTTCCTGGTCGCTGGCGCCCGCCGACTGATTCTGCGTTTGCGCGTTTGGCGCAGTGGTCGGGCTGGTGTCTGCGCCGGCCTGCGCCGAAGCTGGAGTCGCGATAAGCGCCGCTGCGGCAACTGTGCCGAACATTGCGGCGCGTACAAGAGTGACGCGCATTAGATTTTTCTCCCCCTTGCGGGCGCGGTTGCACCCGAAGTCGCAAGCAGCCATACTGAAACATGAACCGGCTTTCAACTTGCGAGTTTATGCTCGGGGCCGTTAGGGGGAAATGAATGGGGCAAAGCGTTCGAAATGGCGCGCAAGTCAGTGCGGCAAGCGACGGCAAAGCGCCACGCACCGCGCGCGGCGAACGTACGCTCCGAAAGATCCTCGATGCGGCACGCGGCGAGTTCGGCGAACGGGGTTTCGCCGACAGCTCGATCGTCGCTATCACGCAGCGCGCCGGCGTCGCGCTCGGCACATTCTATACCTACTTCGATTCGAAAGAGGCGGTGTTCCGCGCGCTCGTGCAGGACATGTCGTCGCAGGTGCGCGACCGGGTTGCGCCGGCCATGGAGGGCGCCACCGGTTTCTTTGACGGCGAGCGGCGCGCGCTCGCGGCCTTCCTCCGTTTCGCGCGCGAACATCGCGACGTTTATCGCATCATCGACGAGGCCGAATTCGTCGAGCATGCGGCTTACCGCGAGCATTATGAAACGACTGCGATCCGCATCGCGGCGCGCTTCGCCGCTGCGCGCGACAAAGGCGAAATCGCGGCCGATCTCAGCGACGAGGACCTCGAGATCCTGGCCTGGGCCGATATGGGCGCGAACGTGTTCGTCGGCTTGCGTTTCTCGGTATGGGCGAGCACCGACCCGGATCACGTCGCTGAAGTGACCAACCGCCTGCTGACGAAGGGTCTCGCACGATGACTGGAGCTGCTGTCGGGGAATCTGAAGCCGGCTCGTACCGCGACGCCTATTTCGTCAATCGCGATGGGCTGAAGATCCACTATCGCGATTATCCGGGCGACAGCAGCAAACCGCCCCTGCTGTGCCTGCCAGGGCTTACGCGCAACATGCGCGACTTCATCGAATTTGCCGAGCTTCACTCGCCCAGGTTCCGCGTCATCCTCGTCGAGTTCCGGGGCCGCGCAGGTAGCGACTACGATCCGGTTCCGGCGCGCTACAACCCGATGACTTACGCCGGCGACGTGGTCGAGCTGTTGCAGCACCTCGAAGTGCCCGGCGCAATCTTCGTCGGCACCTCGCTCGGCGGGCTTGTGACGATGGTCGTTGCGGCAACGGCGCCGCAGCTCATCGTTGCAGCGATCCTCAACGACATCGGTCCCGACGTCGACCCCGCCGGAATTGGCAGGATCCTCACCTACGTGGGACGCGATCCACGCTTCAAGGACTGGGACGAAGCCGCGAGCACGATTTCCGGAAACTATGGCAGCGCCTTCGACCGCTACACGCACGACGATTGGGTGAAGATGGCGAAGCGCAACTGCCGCGAGGAGAACGGCGAAATCCGTTTCGACTATGACATGGCCATTGCCGAACCGTTCAAGAATGCCGGCGCCACGCCGCAGCCCGATCTCTGGCCGTTGTTCACAGCACTCGCGGCCAAGCCGTTGCTCGTGGTTCGCGGCGAGAAGAGCGACCTGCTGACCGCCGAGACCGCGGCGCGAATGCAGTCGGCCGCGCCGCAAATGAGGCTGGCAGTCGTCGCGGGCGTCGGTCACGCCCCCGAACTCAACGAACCGGAAGCGGTAGCCGCTATCGACGAGCTCCTAGGAACGCTCGGTTAGGAATTGTCGGGCACGCTCGTCGGCTTCCTTGACGATCGGCATGACCGACTCAATCTCCCGTTCCAGCCGCCGCCATTTGTCGGGCGATGGCCGCGACACGGTGACCTTCGACAAGGGCAATTGCCCGCCCAGCTCCCGATCCCAGCCGAGATCCAGCGAGCGCGTTAGCTCGGTCGAAGTGCCCTGCGGATCGGCGAGGAAGCGGTCGTGCGCCATTACCTTCACGCGATCCGGCGGCAGCTTCTCGAGATCGTCGAGCATGATCCGGGTCGTCGTTGCCCATTGGTGCGCGACGACCATCGACAAGGGCCGCCCGATCAGGTCCCGCCAGCCGGGCACCAGCAGCAACGACCAGGGATAGCCGGTCCAGCCGGGAAGCTCGGGGTAGGTCCGAAAGGCGCCGGAGGCCCACGCCTCCATCATGCTCGCGATTGTCTGGCGAACATCGCGGTAGAGATAGACGAACATCGCATCCGGGAAGACGGCGTCGAACAGTGGGATGCGGAGCGCATTCTTCGGCGTCTTCTCGAGCATCCGAACACGGCCGGTCGGCGCGTGTCCGTCGCGGTTACGAATTTGGCGATAGAATTCGCCGGCCAATGCTTCGGCAATCTGGGGAGTCGCGTCGGCCGCCGTGAGGCGGTTCGAATCCCATCCGCGCGCGGCGGGGTGAAGGCCGGGTATGTCCTCGATCAGCCAATGGCTTTCCTGCCCGGTCGCGTAGAGGCGCGGCGCCTGTTCGAGCGTCTCGAACAGCAGGGTCGATCCGGCGCGGGGCGTGCTGACAATGATGATCGGACGATCGAAGCGCGCCGGCGCGCTTGCGGCTTCAGTCACGATGCGAGGCGCTGGCCGGAAGAAGTGACGGTAGCGAAGGGACGCTGCGCGACGGCCATGATGAAGATGAGCTGGTCGAGCACCGTGATGAGCTGCAATTCGTTGCTCAGTGAGATATCCGCCGCGCCGAGCTGCTCGATCTCCGCGCGTGCATGGCCGAGGAACTGGCGATATTCGTCGATGCCCTGGCCGGACGCGCCATATTGCGCCCACAAGGAAGCCCACCCGTCCGCGAAGCGGTCCAGCCGTTTCATCACGGCCCCAAGCTGCGGATGCTCGACAGCGCTTTCGGCAATGAACGCAAGGTGTCCGCGGACCTCCCACGGCGACATCACGGTCGGCGCATTCACCTGCTCGAACTTGAGGCCCCTGCTATCGCTTTCCCCGGGTCGGACCGTGCGCTTGGCCAAGGCCCCAGATTGCGCGCCGTCGATAACGTCCCACAGCTCAGGCGTCACGACGGTGTCGAGCACCAGATGAACGCGCCGCTCGGACCCGCGATTGTGCACTTCGTGCCAGCGGAAGCTGTCGAACAGCCAGCATTCACCAGGCGCCATATGCACCGTCTCGCCGCCGCAAGTGAATTCCACTTTGGGGTTGGTGATGATCGGCACGTGGATCCGCAGGTGTGTGCGCCAGTGATAATGGGCGTCGACATGCTCCGGCACTTCTGCGCCGGCGCCAAGACCCATCAGACGGCTACGGCCCCAGACGCCGCCGAGCGTCGCCATCACCTCGCCAATATACGGGCAGCGCGCGAGATCCTCCGTCGGACGCATCGGCCCTTCGAAAGCATCCGTCGGCTGGCCCATGACGGTCACCAGCCGGACTGCCTCATTGCCCGGGAAGCCGGTGGCGTGTGGCACCCACGAAGTGGCGGGCAGGGCACGGACTTCGCGCTCCAACGCCTCCGCGTCGAAGCGGAGCGGCAGCTTAAGGAAGGGTTGCGCAAAACGCATCGCGTCATTCTGGCGGATTTGAGCCTTCACGCCAAGACGAGGCCGCGGTGCTTCTCCATTAGCGTACATCAATAACGGAGTTTTGAAGCCGAAAAGAAGGCTTCGCGCGCCGTGTCCATGTATCTTGCTCGCCTGACAGGATTTTTTGCATTATGATCCCGGAGCAAGGGGGCGCGTCAGCTTGGCGACATCGCATCCAGTTGAAGCAAGCGCGAGTGTGGCGCGGGCTCAGGTGCGGCTGCGTTGCTGGGGCGACTTTGCGCTTACCGACAGCAATGATGGGACCGACATCAAGCCACGCGGTCGCAAGGCGCGCGCGCTGCTTGCCTATCTTGCGCTGCATCCAGGAAAGTCGGTCAGCCGCGAACGTCTGACCGGCCTGTTGTGGGGCGGCCGCGGCGAAGAGCAGGCACGCGCTAGCCTTCGCCAGGCCATTCTCGAGCTAAAGCCGCTCTCGACTGAGCCGCGCAGCGCTTTGGCAATCGAGCGAGACCACCTTTCGCTCACGCCCGGAACGCTCACAACCGAACTCCAGGAGATGAGCGCCGCGGTTGGCGCCGGCGATTACGATGCCTTGCTCGAGCTTTTGCCGGACAGCGATGAGCGGCTGTTCGCCAACCTCGACGGGATCGACGAAGCGTTCGATGACTGGCTTACGATCGAGCGGTCGCGCCAGAGCGACGCTCTGGTGACGCTGATCGCGGATGCTTCGGCGGCGGCGCTTGCCGAAGGCCAGACTCGTCACGCTCGCATGCTCCACGCCCGACGACGCGAGCTTGACCCTGAAGGCGGTTTGGCGCCTGCGGCATCGCTCTCGCCTGAATCGGGCACGCCGCTGGTCGCGAAAACTGCTGACGCCCCGAAAACCGCCCCGAGCAGGTTGAGCCTATGGCTTTTGCCGATGGCCCTGGCGCTGGCGGCCGTTCTTGCCGGCGGCGCCTGGTATCTGAACCGGGCGCCAGCCTCTGCCGCGACCGTCGTCGTACTTCCGTTCAAGGGACTGCCCGCGGAGAACGCCTCCTTTGCCGAGGGGCTTTCTGACGAGATAACGGCCCAACTCGGGCGCCAGCTCGGCCTGCGCGTAGCGGGCCGGACGTCCGCGAGCCAGTTCCGCAACGGCGCTGCCAATCTTATCGAGATCGGCCGCAAGCTGGGCGTCAGCTATGCCCTTGAAGGCACCGTTCGTTCGGACGGCAATCACGTCCGGGTAAATGTCGCTCTGGCCAAGACGTCCGATGGCATCCAGCTATGGTCGGACACGTTCGACGGGACCCTCGATGACGTGCTGGCCATCCAGTATCGTATCGGCGAAAGCGTTGCGGAGGCCCTGAACGTCCGGCTTGCCAGGAAGGGCGTGCCTTCCGGCTCGCTCGCGACCAGTGGCCAGGTCTACAGCCTGTATCTTAACGCCAGAGGACTCATTCGGCAGCGAAACAGCAAGGCTTTCGAGGCGGCTCGCGAGCGGCTTTGGAAAGCTGTTCGGCTCGATCCCCATTTCGCGCCGGCGTGGTCGAGCCTCGCGCAAGCCGAGAATCCCGGCGGCCTGGGAAAGGATGCTCGCGCCAGAACCGATCGCGCAATTTCATTTGCAGAGAAGGCTCTAGCGCTCGCGCCGGACCTGCCGGAAGCACACGGCGTCCTCGGCATGCTGTACGGCTTCGAAGATCCGCGGGGTGTCGAACATATCGAACGTGCAGCGACGCTCGACCCGACCAATGCCGAATACCAGTTTTGGCTCGGCAATGTCCGTGCGATGCAATTCGATTTCAGTGGGATGCTGAGTGCTTACCGGCGCGCGTACGAGCTCGATACCCTTTGGGTCTACCCTCAGATGATGGTCGTGCAGACGGCTTGGGAATTGGGGCTGCATGATGAGGCGCTTGGCTACCTTCGCCGGGTAGATAGCGACGACAGCGCTTATGACTCTCACGTCGTTCGTTCGGCGCTTGCGCATGCGCAAGGCGACCTTTCCGCCGAAGCGATGGAATGGAGCCGGGCCGCCGCGGCCACCGCTGATCCGGGACGCCGGGGGGATGCGATCTGGTCGCAGGGCATGGTCTACGACCAGCTTGGCCTCGTCGACCTGGCGTACGAGATGCGCAGAAGCGCAGGCGCCTTAAATCTTGTGGCTCCTAGCTCAGACCCGTTGGCGCTAATTCGTTCGGGCAGGCTACCAAGTTCATCAGAGATTGAGAGCAGGAACCGCAACATCCCCGTATCCTGGCAAGACACGGGGTTCGTGGGCCGCGCTGCGAAGGTGCTGATCAACGCCGGCCGCGCCAGCGAGATTGTTCGCCTCTACGACGGCCCGGGGATTCTCCAGATCTCCCGCCGCCGGCTTCCCGGGCTTCCGGCTAGGTGGCTGCAGGATGGGCCCGTTGTTGCCGCTGCCCTGAGAGCCGTTGGCAGGAACAGCGAGGCGGATCGAATTCTCGCTAATTTAGAACGGCAAATCGAGTCCGTCCTTCGCCGGAGCGCGGGAAGGGCGCGGCCGGGCTTCCTCGCTCACGCCGCGCAGACCTGGGCTCTTCAGGGAAAGACGGACAAGGCGTTAGCCACGCTCGAGCGGGTGGGACCGACGGGCTGGGCCAGCGGCATCGACTACGATGATTCGTCGCTTGCGGACTTTGGTGATGAACCCGCGTTCGAGGCGCTTCGCGGCCAACCCCGATTCGAGGCCGTTCGCCGCCGCTTCAACGATCACATGGCGAAGGAAAGGCGCGAAGCGCTTTCACAGCTTCGACATTGATCCTCCTGCGGATTTAACGATTCATTAACGACAATTTCACGCCCGCGTTGACGTTCGCCTGCGATGGCCAGCCCCGCTCTTCCCACGGTCGGGAGTTCGACCGGGAGTAACTTGGGGAACACGTCATGAGGAAACTGCTATCTTCGGCTGCGCTAGCGACGGTCGCTGCCAGCCTCCTTGTCGCTCAGCCGGCTCGCGCCGCCGTCGGGGTCACGGATGACCCGATCCTGTACTGGACCCAGTTGATGTACGGGAGCGTCGGCGGCAACCCGCCGGTCCAGGCGCGCACCGCGGCGATGGTCGAGATTGCCATGCACGATGCCGTGAGCGCAGCACTCGCTCACCCGGACACGTCCTATCTGCAGGGTGTCTCCGCCTCCGGTGGCGACGTACGGGCAGCGGCGGCGCAAGCGGCCCACGATGTGTTGGTCGCCCTCAACCCAACAAAGACCGCAGATTATGACGCGGCCCTCGCAAGCAGCCTCGCCCTGGTGTCCGATCCAGTGGCTCGCGCGGCCGGACAAACGACCGGCTCCGCTTATGCGGCCGCGATCATCACGACCCGAACGGGAGACGGTTCTGCGACGGCCGGCTCGACGCCGTACACGCCCGGAACCAATCCGGGCGAGTGGCAGCCGACGTCGCCAGGTGTCACCGCAGCACTTCCCGGCTGGGGTGACGTCACGCCGTTTCAGTTGACTTCGGGCGACCAGTTTCGCGCCCCGCCGCCACCGTCCCTCACTAGCGCCGAATATGCTGCGGCTTACGCAGAGGTTGCGGCGATCGGTTCTGCGGGCAGCATGACCCGCACGGCCGACCAGTCGGCGGCAGCCCAGTTCTGGGCCGGCGCCGGCGGCACCAGCTGGCTTTCGATTGCCGTTGGCCTCGCCGCGGACGAGGGTATGTCCACGCTCGAATACTCCCGGATGTTTGCCACGCTGGGCACCAGCCTCGCGGACGCGTTCATCGCGGGCTTCGACACCAAATATGCATACAGCTTCTGGCGTCCGGTGACGGCGATCCACGGAGGTGACCTTGACGGAAATCCGGACACCGCGGTGGACGCGGGGTGGACGTCATATATCACCGCTCCGAGTCACCCATCTTACCTGTCGACACACTCGATAGCGGACGCGACCGCTGCGACGGTTCTGCTCGCCTACATTGACGATGAAGCGTTCTGTGCGACTTTCGCGGGACTTTCTCGCTGCTTTGACGGCATTCAGGATGCCTCGCTCGATGGCGCGTACAGTCGCGTTTGGGGAGGTATCCATTTCTCCTTCGACAGCGAGGCCGGATTGGCGGCGGGTACCCAACTCGCGCAATATGAGCTTGGGGTCGGTACGTTCCGGGCCGTGCCCGAGCCATCGACCTGGGCGATGCTTCTCCTAGGTTTCGCTGCGGTTGGGCTCAGCCTGCGCCGCCGGAAGACAGAGTTTCCGCAATTGGTCTGAGCGGGCAGCTGCTAAGGGAAGGGGCGGTTCGTGAGAGCCGCCCTTTCTTTTATGCGGCGGCAAGTTCCGCGTTCTCGATTAGCTGTGACCCAACGAAAAAGGGCGGCCCCGAAGAGCCGCCCTTCCGTAGTTCGCTGAGAGCGAAGAAGCTTACTTGAGCTCGACGGTGCCGCCGGCATCCTCGATCTGCTTCTTGATCTTCTCGGCCTCGTCCTTGTTGATGCCTTCCTTGACGGCCTTCGGCGCGCCTTCGACCAGGGCCTTCGCCTCGCCGAGGCCAAGACCGGTGATCGCACGGACTTCCTTGATCACGTTGATCTTCTTGCCGCCGTCGCCCGTCAGGATGACGTCGAATTCGGTCTTCTCTTCAGCAGCCGGGCCAGCGGCCGCAGCAGCGGCCGGAGCCGCTGCAACAGCAGCGGCGGCCGAGACGCCCCACTTCTCTTCGAGCGCCTTGGCGAGATCCGCGGCTTCGAGGACGGTCAGTTCAGAGAGCTGGTCAACCAGCTTTGCAATGTCAGCCATTCGATACTCCTTGGTGGGGCACAGGTGATTGGGCCCCTGATTGTCGTGCGTTGATGAAAAAGATGCGCGTTATGCGGCTTCCTTGGCCGCATAGGCGGAGAAGATCCGTGCCAGCTGAGCGCCAGGCTCGTTGATCGTGCGGGCGATCTTGCTCGCGGGCGCCTGAATGAGGCCCACGATAGTCGCACGCAGTTCGTCGAGCGAGGGAAGCTCGGCAAGCGCCTTGATCCCGTTCACGTCGAGGACCGTGTCGCCCATCGCGCCGCCGACGATCTCGAACTTGTCGTGCGTCTTGGCGAAATCGACGGCCACCTTGGCCGCCGCGACGGGGTCTCCGGACGTCGCAAGCGCGGTCGGACCCTTGAGCAGGTCGCCGATCGGCTTGTAGCGCGTGTCCTCGAGCGCAATCAGGGCAAGTCGGTTCTTCGCAACTTTGAACTGAGCGCCGGCGTCGCGCATCTTCAGGCGCAGGTCCGTGGACTGCGCCACCGTCAGACCGAGGTTGCGGGTGACCACAACGACGCTCGTCTCGGTGAAGACTTGCTTCAGCTCGTCGACCAGATCGGCTTTTTGCGAACGATCCATGCCAACTCCAACTTTTCGTCCGGATCGCTCCGAACGAGGTTCAACAAAAGCCCGGGCCCGGAAGCCCAAGCACTTAAGTCCGTGGGGAGTTGGTTTCGATGGCGCTGCAAGTGCAACGCACGACGAAGCGCGGGTAAGGCGCCTCGAATGATTCCTGTCCCCGTCTAGGCTGCAAATTAAGAGGGAAGCCCCCAGCAACTGTCTCGGACGGTGCACTGCCGAAGCAATGCGAGCGCGCGCCTATAGCGGAAATGCCCGCGCGATCAAGCTTCTTGCCCAAAAGAAACCCCGGGCGGAGCTGGTGCTCCGCCCGGGGCCGTTACGCACTTGTATGACGAACTATGCCTTAGCGGCCGCGTTCGCCACGAGTGGCCGGCGGCGGCGGGGGCGGCGGAGGCGGCGGCACCGGGCAGGTGCTGGTCGCCAGGATCACCGATCCGTCCGGGCAGGTCTGCGTCGCCGGCGCTTCCGGAGCCGGGGGCGGCGGAGGCGGCGGGGGCGGCGGCGGAGCCGCGGCTGCGCCGAAGTTGTACGTCAGGCTGGCAAGCAGGCTGTGCGAGGTGAAGCGGCTGTCGTTGTCGAACGTCGCGACACCACCCGAGCCAGTCGTCGAGCCCGCGCTGAACGCGAAGGCGTCGGAGCCGTTGCTGCGGCCGGCGCGGAAGTAACGGTACTTCAGGCCGACATCGAGGTTGTCTGAAATCGGCGCATAGACGCCAGCCAGCAGCTGCCATGCGAACTTGCCGTTGCTGCTGCCGAACTGCTTGACGCTGGCATAGCCGGCGCCGCCACCGACGTAACCGCCGATGCCGCCGTTGCCGCCAAGGTCGAGCAACGCGTTGACCATGCCCGACAGGACGCTGGTGTGGCTGTCGAAGCCGAAGTCGGTGCCCGGGGTGAAGGCCGTGCCAGCACCCGCGTTGAGCGCGGTGACAAAGGAGTTGTCGACGTTCACGCTCTTGATCTTGGCGCGCTTGTAGCCAAGCTCACCTTCAAGACGGAACATGCCGAAGTCGTAGCCGCCGATTAGATCGACGTCATAGCCCAGCTTGTAACGGGAGCTCGCGACGCGGCTGCGAGCGATGTCCGCTGTCAGCGGGTTGGTGAAGTCGACGCTGCCGAAGATGTCCTGGCTCTGTGGCTTCAGGACGCCGCCCTCGATCCCGACATAGCCGGAACCGTCGCGCGCCGCGGCAGGAGCCGCGATCGCGACGGTTGCCGCTGCCGCTAGGAAGAGTTTGCGCATAAAATAAATCCTTCTTGTACGTTTCTAGATGCCCCTCGCCGCCCCGAACCGATGCCGTCCGGGATGGTTTCAGACTTTCGGCCCTCGAAGGGGACGCTTCGTAAACGTGTTGCATCGCAGCAACAGAATCGGTTCCCTGACCTAGGCCAAGCCACTGAACGGAAAAGAAAAAGGCCGAAAACCGCCCTTCAGCAGCTTCCGGCCTTTGTCGAAAACGTCGGCAGGCCGACGATTTCATGTTCAGGTCATCTGGCGTTCATGCTTCAGGCGCCGGCGATCTCCGCCAAGTCGACTTTCACGCCCGGGCCCATTGTCGACGAGACGCTGAGCTTCTGGACGAACTTGCCCTTCGCGCCCGTCGGCTTGTTGCGGATGATCGCTTCCATGAACGCGGTGAAGTTCTCCTTGAGGTCGCCCTCCGAGAACGACGCTTTGCCGATGCCGGCGTGGACGATGCCCGCCTTCTCGACGCGGAACTCGACCTGGCCCGACTTGGCGTCGGTCACGGCCTTGGTGACGTCCATGGTAACGGTGCCGAGCTTCGGGTTCGGCATCAGGCCCTTGGGACCCAGCACCTTACCGAGGCGGCCGACAACGCCCATCATGTCCGGAGTCGCGATGACGCGGTCGAAATCGATGGTGCCGCCCTGGATGGTTTCCATCAGGTCCTCGGCGCCGACGACGTCCGCACCCGCGGCAGTCGCCTCGTCGGCCTTCGCCCCCTTGGCGAAGACGGCGACGCGGACGGTCTTGCCGGTGCCCTTGGGCAGGTTGACGACGCCGCGAACCATCTGGTCCGCGTGGCGGGGATCGACGCCCAGGTTGAGCGCGATTTCGACGGTCTCGTCGAACTTGGCGGTGGCGTTGGTCTTCACAAGGCTTATCGCCTCATCGACGCCATAGAGCTTCTCGCGGTCAACCGCGGTGAAAGCCTTCTGCTTCTTGGTGAGCTTCGCCATGATGTTAGCCCTCCACCACGTTGAGGCCCATCGCGCGGGCGGAGCCTTCGATGATCTTCGACGCGGCGTCGAGGTCGTTGGCGTTGAGGTCCTTCATCTTGGCCTCGGCGATTTCGCGCAGCTGCGAGCGCTTGATCGTGCCTGCGGTCGCCTTGCCGGTTTCCGACGAACCCTTCTGTATCTTCGCCGCCTTCTTGAGGAGGAACGAAGCCGCCGGGCTCTTGGTCACGAACGAGAAGCTGCGGTCCGCATAAACGGTGATCACGGTCGGGATCGGAGCGCCCTTCTCAAGCTCCTGCGTCGAAGCGTTGAACGCCTTGCAGAATTCCATGATGTTGACGCCGCGCTGACCGAGGGCCGGGCCGATCGGCGGGGCCGGGTTCGCGGCGCCCGCGGGCACCTGCAGCTTGATATAGCCGGTGATTTTCTTTGCCATTGTCTCACTCTGTAGTGGGCCGAAGCCCGTTCAAGTTTAGCGGTACAGACGAACGCCAAGCGCTCTCCCGCAGGGTTTCCGATGTGACGGAAGGCGGCGCCTTTAGCGGAAGCCATGCCCAATGTGAAGTGCCGCCGAGCGGACGCTAAAGTCACTAAAGCCACGGTGAGCGGCGCTTTTCCAGGGACTTTAAGCGGCTGAGCGAGCGCCTGAGGGCAGAGCGAATGGTCGAAGAGGGCGGCGCGGGCCGGAGGCATGGGCGGTGGAGGTGACATGTTGGCGGCCGTGTCGGACAGCATTTTCGAGCGCCCGAGGATAAGGGGGCGGAAGCTCGAGCAATCGCGACCTATGTCGAATGGCGCGGGAACATCCGGGGAGGGAAGAATGAGGTCGCACCACATCATGGATTCTGCCGGCACTCTCATGGGAGTAGCTCTCGTGATCGTCACAGGCGTTCACCTCGGCGGCAAGGCGTCGACGTCGATCGCCGATGAAATGGCCTTCGCTTCAGCAGTCTTGTTTCTTGGCAGCTGCGGAGCGTCACACCGCGCGATCAGCAAGAACGATGAATGGTACGAGGTCGTGCTTGCGGACAGGTTGTTCGCGGCAGGCCTGCTCGTCTTGCTCGGTGGAGTCTTCAGCCTGTGGTTTTAACCTGGAGCGATTCACAGTGGCAGCTTTCGACCCAATCCTGCCATGGGTGGGTGCGACGCCGGGGCACTGCATTTTCGCGCGGCCCTAGTCGGACTTTTCCGCTGCCGTCGCTCTTCTCGTTCGTGTGGATGAACAAAAAAGGGCTGCCGAAGCAGCCCTTTGCATTCTTGAAACTAGGCCCCGGCCTTCGCCCGGGAGCAGGTAAGTAGACGCAGCGGCTACTTGACCCGTTCCACCTGCTCGAACTCCAGCTCGACCGGCGTAGCACGCCCGAAGATGCTGACCGAAACCTTCACGCGCCCACGGTCGAAGTCCAATTCCTCCACCACGCCGTTGAAGCTGGCGAACGGACCGTCGAGGACTTTAACTGCATCGCCGATTTCGTAGTCGACGGTGATCTTCTGTTTGGCGCCGGCGGCTGCGGCTTCTTCCTTGGTGTCGAGCATGCGCGCGGCCTGCGCATCCGGGATCGGCTGCGGCTTGCCGCCGGGGCCGAGGAAGCCGGTGACCTTCGGCGTGTTCTTGACGAGGTGGTAGACCTGGTCGTTCATCTCGAGCTTGGCGAGGACGTAGCCGGGCATGAACTTGCGGTCGGTCTGGACCTTCTTGCCGCGCTTGATCTCAGTCACGGTTTCGGTCGGAACCTCGATCTGCTCGACGAACGGCTCCAGCCCCATGCGCGATGCCTCGCTCATGATCGCGTCGCGGACCTTGTTCTCAAAACCGGAATAAGCGTGGATGATGTACCAGCGGGACATGTTCGTCTCTCGTTAGGGGCTAGCCGAGCAGGCTGAGCAAATATTTGACCAGCGTCGCAAAGAAGGCGTCGACGCCGAAGAAGAAGAAAGCGAGCACGAGCGTCATGATGATCACCATGATGCCGGTCGCGACCGTTTCCTTGCGGGTCGGCCAATGGACCTTCGCAGTTTCTGCGCGGACCTGACGGATGAATTCGCCGGGGGAAGTTCTGGCCACGTTGCTGCTGCTCTCTTGCGGATAGAAAAGCGCCCCGCGGACCTCTCGGGCCGGCGGGGCTGGGTGTCACTTAGCGGGGGTCGCCTGAGTCTTCAAGGTTGCGAAGCGCGATTGGCGTGGCTACCTCGCGCATCGGCCCAGGGGTATAGCTCAGTTGGTAGAGCATCGGTCTCCAAAACCGAGGGTCGTGGGTTCGAGTCCCTCTGCCCCTGCCAGTTCACTTCACCACCGGTAACCCGATCCACGTCCCTGCCGGGCCGGTGAAGACGCGCTGCGTGGCCGCGCGGTAGTCACCCGGCTTCGCGTAGAAAATGTTCGGCACGAACGTCTGCGGATTGCGGTCGTAGAGGGGGAACCAGCTCGACTGGACCTGGACCATCAGGCGGTGGCCGGGCTGCAGCGTGTAGTTCACCGTCGGCAGCGCGAATTCGTAGGTGACGGGCTCATTGGCCGGGACCGCGGTCGGCTTGCCGGGATCGTTGCGATAACGGGCGCGCAGGACGTCCATGGCGATCGCGAGCTGATATCCGCCCATTTCCGGCTTTTGCGGATATTGGTCGGGGTAGACGTCGATCAGTTTGACGATCCAGTCGCTGTCGGTGCCGCTGGTCGAGGCGCGCAGGTGCACGAGTGGGTTGCCGGCGAGCTTGAGCGGCTGCGTGAGGACCGGGCCGGCATAGCTAAGCACATCGGGGCGGGCGTCGGCGAAGCGCTGGTCGTCTACGAGCCAGAAGCGCCAGGTCGACCCGTTCGCCCAAGGCGAGAGGTTGGGGCGGGCGCGGTAGGTCACCGGCTTCGACGGGTCGGAGATGTAGCTGTCGGTGCCGCTTCCGGCCGGAGCGCCTAGCGACAGACGCGAATTGGGGGCGAGGTACAGCGGCGTCAGGTTCGACGGGCAGCCCTTGGCGCAGGCTTGCGGCCAATCGCCGAAGCGCCGCCACTGGTTGGTGCCGACTTCGAACGCGGTGACGCGCGCTATGTCGGCGGTCCGTCCGTCCTTCAGATATTGATCGAGGAACGGCAGCATCACGTTCTGCCGGAACCACTTGCCTGTATCGGAGCCCCATTCGAGGGCGCCGAGCGTGCTGGCCGCCCCATTGGCCTCGCCGTGGTGCCACGGGCCCATGACGAGGTGGGCGTTGGGGCTGGCCTTGGTCGCCTCGAAGGCGGCGGGCGCGCCGTAAATGTCCTCTTGGTCCCACAGGCTGTCGACGAACAGGGTGGGGACGGTCAGCGGGGCGCGGGCGAGGATGCGGTCGACCGCCTGCTCCTGCCAATATTCGTCATAGGCCGGATGCTCGGTCAGGCGCTGCCAGAAGGGCAGCTGATCCATGCCCATCGCGTGGCCGTAGGCACCGGCGGAGCCGTAGCCGAGGAAGGTGACGTAGTCGTCATAGCCGGCGCTGAACCAGTCCTCGTCGGACTTCTTGGTCGCGGTCTGGCCGTAGACGTAGCTGATCATCTCCTGACGGAAGGCGCCGTTGTGGAACCAGTCGTCGCCCTTCCACACGTCGACCATCGGGTTGATGGGGACGGAGGCCTTGAGCGCGGGGTGGGGGTTCACCAGGCTCATCAGGGCGGTGAACCCATCGTAGCTGGTGCCGATCGAGCCGACGCGGCCGTTGGATTCGGCGACGTTCTTCACCAGCCAGTCGATGGTGTCGTAGGCATCGGTGGCGTGATCGACGCTGGTCGGGTTGAGCGGCCCGCGGACCGGGCGGTTCATGACGTAATCGCCCTCGGACTTGTACTTACCGCGGACGTCCTCAAGCGCAACGATATAGCCGGCGCGGACCAGCTCGGCATAAGCCGGCGAAAGGATGTTCTCCGGCAGCGGGCCGAAGGTGCCGCGGCTCGTCCCCTTGTCCGCAGAATAAGGCGTTCGGTCGAGCATGATCGGGAACTTGCCACCGCCTTTGGGGATGATGAGGACGGTGTAGAGCTTCGCGCCGTCGCGCATCGGGATGCGCAGCTCGCGCCGGACATATTGAAACTGGCCGCGCGGGGCGGTGAAATGCTGCGGAATGTCGCCGCCCTTGGGAATCGGCGGGACGAAAGCCGGATGGAAATCGGCCGGGATGTCGCCGCCGGGCCGGACCGCCGGCTGGACGTGCGTTTCGGCAAGGACGGGCGCGGCGAGGACGAGCGCCAGGGCGCCGAACGCAAACTTGTTGAAGGTCATGCGACTCCTATCGAGCGCGGGTCATTGCATGAGGCCGCGGCCCGGACAAGACGGGCCGCCGGCGACTTGTGCCGGAATGTCAAGCGCTGGCGCGGGCGGTGGGGTGCTCGCCGGGGCGCTGCGGAATGAGGAAGATCAGCGCGAGGATGACGACGGCGAGTGCCGCGGAGGAGAGGGGGCGGCTCATTTCCAGCCCGCCCTTGCCGAGCGGCTTGTCGAGCCAGTCGCCGACGGTCGCGCCGAGCGGGCGGGTGAGAATGAAGGCGGCCCAGAACAGGAAGACGCGGCTGACCTTGGTCGACAAATAGAGGATGGCGAGGGCCGCGAGCCCGGCGCCGAACACCAGCGCTCCGCCGGAGTAGCCGAGGCTCCAACCGCCTTCGCTCAGCGGGTCGGCGCTCCAGTCGCCGAGCGCGGTGCCCAGCGTTTGCGAGAAGGTGATGGTGAGCCAGTAGAAGCTCTCCTCGCGCGGGCTGGAAACGCTGTTGACGTCGACCGTACCGAGCGTCCGCCACCAGACGAACAGCGAGAGCAGGACGCAGGCGAGGAGCAGCAGCGAGCCGCCCGGATAGCCAATGCCGAGCGAGCGGTCGGCGAAGTCGGCGAGCGTGGTGCCGCAGGTGGTGGAGGCGATGATGGTCGCCCAGTAGAGCCACGGGTTGAACTTTCGCGCGCGGATCTGGGCGATGACCAAGGCGACGAGAAACGCGCCGAAGATCGCGGTGCCGATCAGATAGCCGTAGGGAACAGGATGATCGGTGGTCTCACCGAGCCAGGACATTGTCACCGTATCGCCGCCCGTTTCACCGAGCGTGGTGGCGAGGATCTTTATGATCCAAAAGCCGAGCGTGACGGCCGGGACTTTCGATAGAACTTCGCGCCCAGTCATCCCGCGTGCCAATCTCTGCGTGGCGGGCCGGCTACGGCTACGCGGCAATGTCGTAGGGCTGGATCTCGCCGCTTAGGTAGAGATTTCGCGCCTTGGTCCGCGACAGCTTGCCCGAGCTGGTGCGCGGCAAAGTCCGCGGCGGCACCAGCTCGACGACTGGCGTGATCCCGGTGATCGCGCGAACCCGCTCGCGGATCTCATCGCGCAGGCGTCCGCGCTCCTCATTGCCTGACACGCGGCAGTGGACGAGGACGGCGGGCGTCTCTTCGCCGCTCGGGCCGGTGATCGCGAAGGCGGCGATGTCGCCGGACTTGAAGCCGGGCAGCTGCTCGACCGCCCATTCGATGTCCTGCGGCCAGTGGTTGCGCCCATTGATGATGATCATGTCTTTGGCGCGGCCGACGATGAAGATGTAGCCCTTCGACATGTAGCCCATGTCGCCGGTATCCAGCCAACCGTCGTCGCTGAGGCAGGCCTTCGTCGATTCTTCGTCGCGGAAGTAGCTGTGCATGACGCTGAGCCCACGCACATAGACCTTGCCGATACCGCGATCAGGAAGCTCTTCGCCGGCAGGCCCGCGGATCTCGACCTCCATTCCGGTGACCGGCTTTCCGCAATTGACGACCGCGCGATAGCGGCGAGGGCGCTCATCGTCTCCGGGCAGGCCGCCCGACAATTCATTCTCTTCGACCAGCTCGAGGCGGATGCCTTCGCCCGGCGGCATCAGGGATACCGCCAGCGTCGCTTCGGCAAGGCCGTAGCTCGGGCAGAAGGCCGAGGCCTCGAAGCCGGCCGCGTCGAAGCTATCGACGAAGGCTTGCATGACGTCCGGGCGGATCATGTCGGCGCCATTGCCGGCGATCCGCCAGCGCGACAGATCGAAGCGATCTTCGGCCCGCGTCTGCGAGCTCATCCGGCGCGAGCAAATGTCGTAGCCGAAGGTCGGCGAATAGCTGACCGACGTGCCCGGATTGCGCGTGATCATGTCGAGCCAGGCGAGCGGCCGGCGCGCGAAATCCTCGGTCTTCAGATAATCGACCGACATCTGCATCGCGACCGGCGACAGGAAGCAACCGACGAGACCCATGTCGTGATACCATGGCAGCCAGGAGATCACGCGGTCTCCATCTTCGACTTTCAAGCCGATGCCATGGGCACGAAGATTGTCGAGCAATGCGCGATGGGTGACGGCAACGCCGTGCGGGAAGCGCGTCGATCCGCTCGAATATTGAAGATAGGCGATGTCGTCCGGGTCGGCTTTCGGCAGTTCACCGGCGGCGGGCTCGATCTCGGCGAGCGAATCCCAGTCGCGCGACGTCACCTTCGCATTGGCGGCCGCAGCGCTGCAGAATTCGGCGAGCTCCGGCGGAAAGAGGAGCAGGGCCGGATCGCAGCTGTTGAGCTGGACGCCGAGCTGATCGACATAGGCCTCGCGGCCGCCGAAGCTGGTCGGCAGCGGCAGCGGCACCGGCCAAGCGCCGGCGTAAACAGCGCCGAAGAAGCAGATTGCGAATTCGGGGCCGGTCTCCGCAATCAGCGCAATGCGGTCGCCCGGCTTTATGCCAAGGGCGACGAAACGGCGTGCATAATCTAGCGCCGCGTCGCGCAGCTCCGCATAGGGGAAAGCGCGTGTCAGCGTTCCTCGAGCATCATGAAAGTTGAGCCCGCAGCGGCCAGCCGCCGCATAGTCGAGCGCATCGCCAAGCGTCGCGAAATCCGCGAGCCGGCGTGGATGCGTGTCGAAAGTGGCCGTGGCGCCCGGGGGGGCAAGCTCGGTTTCCGTTGAGGCGTTGCGGTCGAGCACGCCGTCCCTTCCATGTTGAATTTCGTTCGTCGTCCGCACCCCTCGACGCGGCAGTTCCTGATGGTCGGGGACTATGGCACAAAAAGGGCGCCATGAAACCGACGAGAACGCGCCGATCCCTAAAGCCGCTTGATGAAGCGGCCTTGAACGAGCTCGCGCTGCGCTATGTCGGGCGGTTCGCGACGACGCGCGCCAAGCTGCGATCCTACCTAGCGCGAAAAATTAGCGAACGCGGTTGGGAGGGGGCGAGCGAGCCGGATTTCACGCAGATCGCCGATCGGTTCGCCGAGCTAGGCTACGTCAACGACGAGGCGTTCGCGCTTGCCAAGTCGCGCTCACTGTCGGCGCGGGGCTATGGGAAACGGCGGCTGCTCGATGCGCTTCACGCGGCGGGCGTGAACGAGGACGAAAGCGTATCGGCTCGCGGTCTCGCCGACGAAGAAGCGGTCGTCGCCGCGCTGCGCTTCGCCAAACGTCGGCGATTCGGGCCGTTCGCGCCGAGTGTGGAGAAACAAACTACAACGCGGGAAAAAGCGCTGGCCGCGATGGTTCGGGCTGGCCACGGATACAGGATTGCCCAAGCAATTTTAGCACTTGACTCCGCAAATGATGCTAACATCGATCAGGTTTTGGAAAAACTGACGTTTAATTGCGCTTAAAGTCGGTTTGCCGACACTCACATCGATGCTAATAAGGCCTCCGTGGCAAACGCTTCCGCAAAGCTCGTAGAACCCTCACCCCAGCCTAAGATGGAACACGAAGACACATCCGCAGCGGAGCTGCCTGCGGTCACCGGCCGGGTGAAATGGTTCGATGCGACCCGTGGTTTCGGGTTCCTCGTCTGCGACGGGATCGAAGGTGACGTGCTGCTCCATTTCAGCGTGCTTCGCGAGCATGGCCGCCGCAGCGTTCCGGAAGGGGCGCTGATCGAGGTCGTGCCGGTGAAGCAGGAACGCGGGCTGCAAGCGAAGCGGGTCATCTCCATCGATCTCAGCGCTGCCTTGCCGCAGCCGCCGCGCTCGTCCATCTCTCCCGCCGAACGATCTGACCGCAAGGCGCTTGCCGATGCGGCCGGTGAGTTTGAGCCGGTGGAGGTCAAATGGTTCAACCGCGTGCGCGGCTACGGTTTCGTGAAGCGGCCCGACGAATCGGGCGGCGAGGATGTGTTCGTCCACATGGAGACGGTCCGCCATGCGCATCTCGGCGACTTGCAGCCGGGACAGCCGCTGGAAGCGCGGATCGCGCCGAGCGGCAAGGGCCTGACGGCCGTCGAGCTCCGGCTCACAAACGACTTCGAAGCTTAGGCGCGCTTGCTGCTGCCGCCCTCGCGGCGTGCAGCCCCCAAGCGCCGGCACAAAATTTCCCAGCAGAAGAACAGGGCCAGACGGGCTTGGCTGAAACCATGCTGACCGTTCATTCGAAGAACGGCGACCACCGCTTCAAGGTCGAAATTGCAGCGACGCCGGAAGAGCAGGAGCGGGGCTTGATGTTCCGCAAGTCGCTGGCCGGCGACTGCGGCATGATCTTCCCGTACCAGCCGGCGCAGTCCGTCGCCTTCTGGATGAAGAACACGCTCATCCCGCTCGATATCATTTTCATCCGTGCCGACGGCACGATCGCGCGGATCAGCAATGCCAAGGCGCTAGACCTGACTCCGGTCCCGTCAGGCGAGCCGATCACCGGCGTTCTCGAAATCCGTGGCGGCCGCGCGGCGGAACTTGGTATCGCCGAGGGCGACAGGGCCGAGTGGCGGCAATAGCTTAGTCTTGCTTCCACCGCTCCGACGCGGCACAGGCACGCACCCATGGGTTTCTGGTCCAAAACATTCACCTGGTGGAACGGCGCGACGTGGGGAACGTCGCTCTTCACGCGGCGCTTCGGCGACGAGGTCGGCAAGGACGATCTCGGCAACGTTTATTATGCCGACAAGAAGAACCCGAATCGCCGCTGGGTGATCTACGACGGATCCAACGACGGCAGCCGCGTTCCGCCTGGCTGGCAGGCGTGGCTCAAGGGCACGATCGAGGACGTTCCGAGCAAGGCGCTTCCGCCAGTCCGCAAGTTTCAGAAGGATCCGACGCCCAACCTGACGGGCACGATGGCAGCGTTCCGGCCTGACGGTGCGCTAGGCTCAGGCAAGATCCGCCCGGCTTCGACCGGCGATTATGAGCCCTGGATCCCGGAATAAGGTGAAGCGCTCCGTCGCATTGTCACTCGCGCTCGCTGCCGCCGCCTGCTCGCGCGGCGGTCAGCAGCAGCAGAATCAAGCGGCGCCGGCTGCGCGCCAGGCGCCGGCGACGGCGGCCGGGCAGGGCGGCGTCACGCCGATGGCGCAGCGCGTCGCAGTGCTCGGCATGCTCAACAAGCGCAACGGTATCGTGAAGGATGTCGCGCTTCGGCCGGGTCAGTCGGTGCGCTGGAAAGACCTGTTGGTGCGGCTACGCGCCTGCGAGACGTCGGCGCCGTGGGAAGAAGAGAAGCTTACCGGCGCATTCGTCCAGGTCGACGTGCAGAAGCCCGACAAGACCTGGAATCGCGTCTTTTCAGGCTGGCTCTACAAGGAATCGCCGTCCCTCAACGTCGTCGAGCACCCGGTCTACGACGTCTGGCCCAAAAGCTGCGAGATGACGTACCCGGCTGGGCCGGCGGCGACTGCCGCGCCGGCAAGTTCCAGCAGCCGGTCGAGCGCGCCGAAATCGGGCGGGCCGTCGACGGCCGGGGCGAAGCCCGCGACGTCTGCGCCTGGAACGCCTGAGACTCCCGCTGCGCCGCCGACCGCACCTAGTGCTGCAGAAAGCAACGCGACGTAAGTGTCGCGCGACACGCTGACCGCGCCCAGCGAGGCGAGATGGTCGGTCATGAATTGACAGTCGAGCAGGGTGAAATTGCCGGTGCGCATTCGCGCTACCAGCCACGCAAGCGCGACCTTCGACGCGTCCGTCGTCCGGCTGAACATGCTTTCGCCGAAGAAGGCTCGCCCGAGCTTAACGCCGTAAAGGCCGCCGACCAACGCATCGCCCTGCCAGACCTCGATCGAATGTGCGTGGCCCGAGCCATGGAGCGCCAGCATCGCGCGTTCCAGTTCGGCGTTGATCCAGGTCTCCTCGCGATCGGCGCAGGCGGTGATGACCGCGGCGAAATCGCGGTCGCGCGTAACGGCGAACTTGTCGGACCTGATGGTGCGGTTGAGCGACCGTGAGACGTGAAAGCGGTCGAGAGGGATGATCGCGCGGTTGCGTGGCTCGACCCAGAACAGCTCGTCCGCCTCGCGGCTGTCGGCCATCGGAAAGATGCCGGTGGCGTAGCCCTGAAGCAAAAGGCGGGGATCGAGGCGACTCATCGCAGTCCAATATCGTGGCGGTAAGGCGCGGATGGAACCTCCTGTTGACCTTGAGGGTGGTCAACGGCAGTTTGTTGCGGCCTGTACATGAGTGAGCGCCAGTGCGGCGTTCTAAAGAACCTGTTCTAGCTTATTCACGAGACTGCCCACGAACTAACTAGTCACAGGGGGTCGGCATCATGGCTGAAGACTGGCTGTCAGACGTTCAGAAATATGATCCGGATGCTGACCCGGACGTCGTGGCGGGCATCGTCCGCTATTGCGGCATTGCCCTGCGCAAGCGCGATTCCGCGCTGGTGTCCTTCTCGAGCGATGACGAGGTCGCGCGAGTGCGCAACAACTTCCTCAAAAAGAAGCTCGGGCTCGAGCAACCGGATGATGAGCTGAACGTCGCGATCAATGCCGTTGGCGAGCGGATGAATGGCGACAACAGCAAGAACCGTGTGACGGTTTACTACCTGCTCTCGCAGGCCTTCGACCGCCACGATGCCTTCCGCAAGGCGCCGCGAGCCAAGGCCGCGCCGAAGGGCGACGATGTCGTTGCTGCCGCACCAGCTGCGGAGCCTTCGGCGCCTGAGGCGCCTGCGACGCAAGTTGAGGATGCGCCGAGTGAGGCTCCATCGATTTCGGATACGAGCAGCAGCCCCGCCTTTGCGGCAGACGCTCCCCGGACCGTGCCGCCGGAACCGGTTGCCCCGACGTCGTTCGGCCGGAAGGTCAGCAATGGCGTTCCTCCGCCTCCCCCCAATCCAATCCGCTCAACGCTTGCCGAAACTTCATCGGTGCCACTGGTCGAGGAGGAAAAGAGCGGTGGGTTCAGATGGTGGCCGTGGCTGATCCTCGTGGTCGTCGCAATTGCTGCCTTCCTGTGGTGGCAAAACCGCTAGAGTATTTCGCGCACCGTTTCCTGCGGACGGCAGAGGCGAACGCCCTTCTCGGTCTCGACGAGCGGGCGATTGATTAGGATCGGGTGCTTGATCATCGCGTCGAGCACTTCATCGTCGCTGACGTCGGGCCGGTTCAGCCCGAGCTCCTCCGCCAGCGGCTCCTTGGCGCGCAGGCCTTCGCGGGGGGTAATGCCGGCGCGGTCGTATAGGCGGACTAGTTCGTCCCGGGTCGGCGGAATCTTCATATATTCGCGAATCCACACGTCGAAGCCCCCGTCGCGCAAGATTTCGAGCGTCTTGCGAGACGTTCCACACATCGGATTGTGATAAATTGTTGCTTTCATGAACCGAGTTGTTCCTGACAGTGATTCAACAGGTTAAACATACATTTAACGCGAGTTTCGCGCATTCTGAGGACGTTGTTGTCGCGGTTGCGGAACGATGCGCCCAGATCGTCGTTCCAGCCCCCGTAACATGCCCGCCGTCTGCGGAAGCGATGGCGCACGGCGTGTTCCGGCAGCTCAACTGAACGGGAGACAGAGCGATGCATAAATCAGTCCTTACCCTCACCCTCGCAACGACCATGACCCTCGGCGCATGCGCAAGCAACCCGCGCGTGGCGCAGGATGCCGCCATCGGCGCGGCCGGCGGCGCCGCAGTGGGCGCGGTGGTTCCGGGCGTGAGCGTGATTCAAGGTGCCGCTGTTGGCGCCGCGATCGGCGGTCTCGCCGGCGCTGTGTGGGCCGACAACAACAACGACGGATACGTCGACGGCTACATTCAGAACGGCCAATATTACACCGGTACCCCGTCGGGCTACGATCCGGGCACGCGCAGCGTTCTCGGCAGCGCGGCGACCGGCGCTCTCGGCGGTGCAGCGCTCGGCGCAGCCGCCGGCGCGCTCATCCCGGGCGTCAGCGTCCTTCAGGGCGCGGTGATCGGTGCGGCTGTCGGCGGTCTCGCCGGCGCAGTCTGGGCCGATCGCAACAATGACGGCCAGGTGGACGGATACGTCTACAACGGGCAATACTATCAGGGCGCGCCGGCTGGTGCGGCCCCGGCCCCGATGGCCTCGCCGCCACCCACCCGCAGCGGTGAACGCGGCTAAACTTGGTCCCGTCAAAGTGGTATTTTGACGGTACCCTTCGGACGGAGAACAAGTGATCAGTTCGCGTAGACAGTGCACCGGCTTCGCGCCGGTGCACTTTACTTTCAAGGCAGCGGCGGCTGCGGCAGGCCTGGTGCTCGCCGCGGCGCCGCTTTCTGCTGCCCACGCCGCACCGGCGCCAACCGTCGCCAAGGCAGCGCCAGTGCGCCTTGGGCAAAGCGTGGATGATTTCTATCGCCTGCGCCAAGGCGCGCCGCTGTGGCTCGCGACCAAAGCGGGTGACGCAGCCGACCAGCTTATCTCGCTGCTAAGCTCCGCGAGCCTCGATGGGCTCGACCCCGAAAAATACCATGTCGCCGGGCTGCAGCATGCGGTTGAACTCGCGCGTGCGGGGAAGCCGAAGGACGTTGCCTCTGCCGACCGCATGCTCTCCGAAGCATTCGTCGCTTACGTCAACGACACGCGCCGTGATCCTGGGCTTGGCATTCTGTACGTCGATCCTTCGCTGAAGCCGGTACCGCCATCAGCGCTTGCCGCACTGATCGGTGCATCGAATGCGCCGTCGCTGAGCGGCTATCTTCGCCAGCTCGGCTGGATGAACCCGATTTACGGCGAGCTCCGCCAGGCGCTGTCGAACCACACGTTCGCAAGCGACAAGGAGCGGCAGCTTCTTACCGTGAACCTAGAACGCGCCCGCACGCTTCCAGCCGGCAAGCAGCGCTACATCCTGGTCAACGCGGCGCAGCAGCGGCTCTACACATATGAAGACGGCAAGCAGGCCGACTCCATGGTCGTGGTTGTCGGCAAGCCGAAATATCCGACGCCGATGATGACCGCCTACGTGCGGTTCGCCAGCCTCAACCCTTATTGGTTTGTTCCGCCCGATCTCGCCGCCGAGCGCATTGCGCCGAAGGTCGTGAAGCAGGGCATGAAATATCTCGACGACCTGGGCTATCAGGTGCTGTCCGACTGGACCGCCGACGCGCAGATCATCGACCCCAAGACAGTCGACTGGAAGGCCGTGGCGGCGGGCAAGGCCGAAGTGCTGATGCGCCAGTTGCCGGGTCCCCACAATTCGATGGGCCGCATGAAGTTCATGTTCCCCAACGAGGCGGGCGTGTACCTGCACGACAATCCGGAACGCGAGCTCTTCACCGAGGCGTCGCGGCTCTACAGCGGCGGTTGCGTGCGGCTCGAGGATGCGGCGCGGCTAGGCCGTTGGCTGTTCGGCCGCGACCTCGACTGGGAAAGCGCGAGCACCGAGGAAATGGTGCCGCTGAAGAACCCGGTGCCGGTCTACATCACCTACCTCACCGCCATGCCGGCATCGGACGGCTCGTCGATCGCTTATTTCGACGACGTCTACGGGCGCGATGCGGCGCGGCTTGCGAAGTCGCAGTCGGATGCGGGTGCGGTGATCAGCGTCAGCCGCTGATCAGAGGCTCCACGTCGCGACATATTGCAGCTGATAGGGGATCGGGCGTCTCTGGTCGTCGAGTGCCGGCCGAAAGCGCAGGCGCTGGACGATGAGCGGGCATAATCCCTGATCGACGTAGGGGTCGCCGCTCGATCGCACGATGCGGCAGTTGGTCGGAACGCCGGTCGGTTCGATCCTGAGCGAGACCATGGCGCCGCCGCGCGGCAGCCGGTCCGCGCCTATCAGCCTATAATCGCCACGCCCGAGGTTCCGGAGCAGTGCCGGCGGCGTGTAGCGGGAGAAATCCGCTGCACCGCCTCCACCGGGGCCATTGCCGCTTCCGCCCGCGCCAGTGCCGGTGCCGGCGACTGCGGCGCCCGAATTCGGCGCGCTGCCGATGCCCGCGACTTTGGCGGCTGGGATGGGCGAGGGCAGCGGCAATCTTGGCTGCGGCGCCACGATCGGCGCGGCCTCCGCTTTCTTCGCGGGCGCGCCGGCGGGCCTCTTCGCCGGTTGCTGCCTTGGCGCCGGAGGCGGCGGCTGCACCGGTGGCGGGGGAGGCTCTCGGACGTCGATGGTCGTGAACTGCTCGACCACCTTGCTCACGATCCGGACATTGAGGCCGCTGACGATGATCGCCGCGAGCGCGACATGGACGGCGACGACGGCCGCGATGGCCCTTGCCTGGTCCGGCCGGTCGGCTGTTCCACGATAACTCGACATGCTTGTCTGCGTCACCGATAACCTGGGTTGCGCCACAAGGTTTAGCACTGCCCCGTCGCCGCCGGGTACCGGCGTGCCGAAGCTGAACGTCAATTAATGGAACAGCGCAACGTCGCACATCGTTCCGGGTTCGGTAACGGATGGAGAATGAGGGATGAAGAGTCTGATTGCACTTGGCGCTGCGGCGCTCGTCGCGACGGTTGCTCCCGCGCCGGCTCAAGCTCGTGAGGGCTGCGGCCGCGACTTTCACCGTACGCCGAACGGCATGTGCCGCGCGAACAAGGGTACGCACGCTCGCTATATGGAAGGTCGTTATTACGCCGGCCAGGGATATTGGTACCGTAACGGCTGGTACCATCGACGGCACCGTCACAACGGGATCTGGATCTATTCCCGCTAAGGCCTGGCAGCAGTGGCTATTCCGCGTTGCGGGCTAGCCACTGCTCCAACCATTTGATCGTGTAATTCCCGGCGAGGAACTCGGGATCACGCACCAGTTTCTGGTGCAGCGGAATGGTCGTCTTCATGCCCTCCACCACAAATTCCTCGAGTGCGCGCTTCAGGCGGCGGATACAGCTGTCGCGGTTGGAGCCGTAGACGATCAGCTTTCCGATCATGCTGTCGTAATAGGGCGGCACCCGATAGCCGGTGTAGAGCCCGCTATCGACGCGCACGTGCATGCCGCCGGGCGCGACATAATTCTTCACCAGGCCCGGCGAAGGCGCGAAGGTCTCGGGATCCTCGGCATTGATGCGGCATTCGATCGCGTGGCCGTGGAGATGGACCTGGTCCTGCGTGCAGGAGAGGCCTTCGCCCGAGGCGACGCGGATCTGCTCGCGCACGAGGTCGATGCCGCTGATCATCTCCGTCACCGGATGCTCGACCTGCAGCCGGGTGTTCATCTCGATGAAGTAGAACTCCCCGTTCTCAAAGAGGAACTCGATGGTGCCGGCGCCGCGATAGCCCATCTCGGCCATCGCCTTGCGGACGATTTCGCCCATGCGCTCGCGTTCGCCCGGCGTGATGACGGGGGAGGGCGCTTCTTCGAGCACCTTCTGGTGGCGGCGCTGCAGCGAACAGTCGCGCTCGCCGAGGTGAATCGCTTCGCCGTTGCCGTCGCCGAACACCTGGAATTCAATGTGGCGCGGGTCGGCGAGATATTTCTCCATGTAGACCGTGTCGTCGCCGAATGCGGAGCGCGCTTCGGAAGCGGCTTGGCTCATCAGGCTCTCGAGCTGGTCTTCGTCAGGCACGACCTTCATGCCGCGACCGCCGCCGCCCGAGGCGGCCTTGATCAGGACGGGATAGCCGATGTCGGCGGCAAGCTCCTTCGCCTGCGCGACGCTCTCGATCGCACCGGCGGAGCCCGGCACAAGCGGCAGGCCGAGCTTGGCGGCGGTCCGCTTTGCCTCGATCTTGTCGCCCATCGTCCGGATATGCTCGGGCTTCGGGCCGACCCAAATGATGTTGTGGCTTTCGACGATCTCCGCGAATTGCGCGTTCTCGGACAGGAATCCGTAGCCTGGGTGGATGGCGTCGGCGTGCACGATCTCGGCGGCCGAAATGATGTTCGGAATGTTGAGATAGGATTCGGTCGCCGGCGGCGGGCCGATGCAGACGGTCTCGTCGGCAAGGCGCACGTGCATGGCGTCGGAATCGGCGGTCGAGTGAACGGCCACCGTCTTGATGCCCATTTCGTGGCAGGCGCGATGAATGCGCAGCGCGATCTCGCCCCGGTTGGCGATCAGCAGCTTCTGGATTTTCATACTGGTCGCGGCCTTAGCCGATGATGACGAGGGGCTGGTCGAACTCGACCGGCTGGCCGTCGCTGATCATGATTTTCTTGATGACCCCACCGGTGGGCGCGGTGATCGGGTTCATCACCTTCATCGCTTCGACGATGAGCAATGTGTCGCCTTCCTTCACGTTATCGCCGACCTCCACAAAAGGCTTCGCGCCCGGTTCCGGAGAAAGGAATGCGGTGCCGACCATCGGCGACTTCACGTTCTCGCCGGAAACGTCGTCGGATCCTACCGCCGATGCGCCTAGATCTTCCTTGGCGTGCGCTGGCGGGCCGGTGAGCGCAGGCGCGGCAATCATCGGCGCGGCGGTATGCGCGGCGGCCGAGATGATCTTCGCGGGCTCGCGCTTGACCTTGATGCGGCGGTCGCCGTCCTCGACTTCGATCTCAGTCAGCTCGTTGCTGTCGAGGAGCTCGGCGAGTTCGCGGACCAGCGATGGGTCGATGCGCATCGCGCTCTTGTCGCCGGAGCCAGAGGGATCCTTCGGTGAAACCATTTTACTTCCCATGTTTGCGTGCGGCGTGCTCTGTCAGACGAAGCGCTCCGCGTCCACCCTGAACCGGCTTGGCGAGGGCTGGCGGCGCTCCTATGGGCCACAGTCATGAGCCTCGATGGAAGCCTTGGAATCCGCGTCAACGGTGAGCACCGCCGGGTGATGGGGCCGCTGAGCGTCGCCGAAATGCTGAACGAGCTCGGGCTCGATCCCTTGCGCGTGGCGGTCGAGCGTAACCTGGAGATCGTGCCGCGCGGGACGCTCGACAGCGTTTGCGTCGAGGACGGCGACGACTTTGAAATCGTGCATTTCGTTGGAGGCGGTTGAGTGACGGCGCAGCGTGACATCAAGGCGGACACGTGGACCGTTGCCGGGCGCACCTTCACGTCGCGGCTGATCGTCGGGACCGGCAAGTACAAGAGCCTCGAGGAGAATGCGGCGGCGGTCGAGGCGTCCGGCGCGGAGATCGTCACGGTCGCGGTGCGGCGGGTGAATATCTCCGATCCAACGCAGCCGATGCTGACCGATTTCATCGACCCCAAGAAGACGACATATCTGCCCAATACAGCAGGCTGTTTCACTGCCGAGGATGCGATCCGAACGCTACGCCTGGCGCGGGAGGCGGGCGGCTGGAACCTCGTGAAGCTCGAAGTGCTGGGCGAAGCGAAGACGCTATATCCGAACATGCGCGAGACGCTGCGCGCGACGGAAGTGCTCGTGAAGGAGGGCTTCGAGCCGATGGTCTATTGTGTCGACGATCCGATTGCCGCGAAGCAGCTCGAGGAAGCGGGCGCGGTGGCGATCATGCCGCTCGGCGCGCCGATCGGCTCGGGCCTTGGCATCCAGAACCGCGTGACGATCCGGCTGATCGTCGAGGGCGCAAACGTGCCGGTGCTGGTCGATGCAGGCGTCGGCACTGCGAGCGATGCGGCGCAGGCCATGGAGCTTGGGTGCGACGGCGTGCTGATGAACACCGCCATCGCCGAGGCGAAGAACCCGGTGCTCATGGCGCAAGCGATGAAGGCAGCGGTGGAGGCGGGGCGCCTCGCCTATCTGTCGGGCCGGATGCAGAAGCGGCGTTACGCAGACCCGTCCAGCCCGCTGGCAGGGCTTATTTAGTCGCCGTCACCAGATGCGCGGAAAGGTGTGAGTCAAGCCGGCCGTCCCGCTCAAGGCTGCGAAGCGCCTCGGCTACGGCAACAATGGCCGAATCCAATCCTTCGCCGTCGCGCGCCTCGACTTCACTCCTCAACGGACTGCCCGCGACCAAGCCGGTTGCTGCGTCGTTCGCCGAAACCGCCCGGCTCTCGAGCCGCACCGTTTCGCACGTAAGCGTTTCGAAACCCGCCAGCCGCATGTCGCGCTCGATCGTCGGAATGTCGGTATAACCAAAAGGCGTGCGCGTGAGGAATGTCGGCGGATCGTCGGGGTAGAGGCCGGCCACCGTTTCATGCGCGATTCGCGAAGCGGGGTTCTGGTCCAGCCGGTCCCAGATCAGGGCGAAATAATGGCCGCCGTCGCGAAGGACCCGGCGTGCCTCCGCATTGCCCTTCACGCGGTCGGGATAGAACATGATTCCGAACTGGCTGACGACGAGGTCGAAACTGTCGCTGTCGAACGGCAAGTGAAGCGCGTCGGCGGCTGAGAAGCTGACCTTGTCCGAGCTGACGCGCTGCGCCGCGACCTCAAGCATCGCAGGATTAAGATCGGTGGCGACGATTTCCGCATGAGGCAGCGCCTGGTGCAGGGCTTGGGTGACGATGCCCGTTCCGGCAGCGACCTCTAGAATGCGCTTGGGCTTCTGCGCGGCGGCGCGGCGCGCGACTTCGGCCGCATATGGCTCGAACAGCAAGGGCCCGAGATAGCGGTCGTAAAGGCCAGGAATCGATCCGGCAAAGACGATGTCGGTCGCGGTCATTAAACGTGCCCCCCGGTTAGGCTTTAATCCGACTAACAGGAAAATGACAAACCTGGATCAAGTTCGCGAGGCGATGGTCGAGCGGCAGCAGCGTCGGCGGGGCATCGTCGAGCCGCATATTCTCGACGCATTCCGGCAGGTTCCGCGCGAGCAGTTCGTCAGCGCGGCGAACGAGCATCTCGCCTATGGCGATCATCCGCTACCGATCGAAGCGGGGCAGGCGACCTCCCAGCCGTATATCGTCGCGCTGATGATCCAGGCAGGGGGCATTGCACCGAGCCAGAGAGTGTTCGAGGTGGGTGCCGGGTCCGGATACGCCGCCGCCCTCATTAGCCGGGTCGCCGCCAGGGTCGTCGGCATCGAGCGACAGCATGAATTGGTCGAGGTGGCGCGCGAGCGGATGAGCGGCTCGGCTATTCGAATGTCGAGATCGTCGAGGGCGACGGCACGCGGAGCTGGCCCGAACGGGCGCCCTATGACGCGATCCTTGCCGCGGCGAGCGGAAGTCATGTGCCAATGACCCTTGTCAATCAGCTCGCGCCCGGCGGCACGATCGTCATGCCGGTCGGCAGTCCGAGCGGCGTGCAGAGGCTCATCAAGGTCGTGAAAGCTCCCGACGGAAGCGTGAAGCAGTCCGACTTGTGCGCCGTTCGCTTCATTCCGCTTATCGGCGAGGAAGGCTGGAGCGTTTCGTCGGGCTAATCCACCGGCCCGGCACGAAGGGGTGGAGTCGGCGACCGACCGACCTATTGGGGTCCTCGCCTGCGGAAAAATTCCCGTTCAAGGCATCCATGACAGCCAATTCTGTGCCGATTCGACACGGATCATGGTTAACAGAACCCTAAAGCCTGTGGATAAGCTGTGGATCATTCACTGGGGATGCCTCCGAAATCGTCCGGATCACGACTTTTCTAAGCTTTAGTTGACGTCATGACGCCATTCATCGCCATGAGCGCACGGCCAGTCGATAAACGTCAAACCGCGGCTTCCGTAACACACTCGATCGTCGTCTTCTCCGTGGCGGGGCAAGAACAGAAACTAAACAGCTGTTCGAACTTCGGTGGGAGGAAGAGCGTTGGGAAACATTCAGGGCATCGTTGGAAGTTTCGATGAACCTATGGACGAACTGATTTCTTATGTTTCATCGCAACCGGGCCAGAGCAGGCTTGCTTCGAAGCGAGATTATCCTTGGAGAAGACTTGCTTACGATAGGACGTTGTCATGTCCTGACCTTGCGCGAGCGATTAATGACTTCCTGAGTTCTGGCATTGAATTTGTCTCGAACGACGACATGCCTGTTCAGTTGTGTGCTTGAACAGAATCCCAATGCGTAACGGACCTCCAATCAAGGAATAATAATCCCGTTCCAGTCGTTGTTCTTGCACGGTTGTTGGTAGCGAACATGGTGCAGCTGTCGTGGACGACTGGATTTTAGATGACGAGTATGGGGCGGCCGCTCATTATCTTGAGCCGCATCAGGTCAAGGCCGCGGCCGCGCCCCACGTCCCGATCGACAAGCTCGCTTCGGGCAACTTCAAGGATCTCGAAAGGCTAATCGAGCAGCTCGGCAAGCCGCCGATTTTCGAGCTTGGAAAGCCTGCGCCCGACGACAAATTCATGCCGCGAAGCCGCATCGGCGGCTGTCCGGCGGCGCACAATCGCGCGCTGCTTGGCGAGGACGATTAAGCCCTCGCCTTTTCGCGCAGCTTCGTGATGGTTGTCGCGTTGCTGATTTGCTCGACGTCAGTGCGGCAATGAAGGACGCGAGTGCCCTTCTGACCTAGGGCCCGGTCCAGCGCGGGAGCGAACTGATCGGTGCTCTCGATCGTTTCGGCCCAGGCCCCGTAGGCGCGCGCCAATGCGGCAAAGTCCGGATTCTGGAGCTGTGTTGCCGAAATGCGCGAAGGATATTCGCGCTCCTGGTGCATGCGAATGGTGCCGTAGCTGCCGTTGTCGACCAGCACGAGGAGCAGGTCGGCGCGATATTGCGCGGCCGTCGCCAGCTCTTGCCCGTTCATCAGAAAGTCCCCGTCTCCGGCGACGCACACGACCGGCCGATCCTTGAAGCGGATGGCTGCGGCTACAGCGGCTGGAAGGCCGTAGCCCATTGTGCCGCTGGTCGGCGCAAGCTGCGTCGGCATCGGGCCATAGCGCCAGTAGCGGTGCCACCAGCCGGAGAAATTGCCAGCGCCGTTGCAGACGATTGTGTTCTCCGGAAGCTTTTCGCGCATCGCCGCGACGCATGGACCGAGGTCTAGCTTCACGTCGTCTCGCGGCTTGGGCTCCGACCAGTCGAGCCAGTCCTTGTGCGCGTCTTCGCCGCATGAGAAGCGAACAAGGTCGGGATCGATCCAGCCGTCGATCATCTCCGCAAATTCGCCCATGTCGGCGCAGATCGGCAGGTCGGCATGATAGACGCGCCCGAGCTCGTTCGGGTCGGGATGGACGTGGACGAGCGTCTGGCCAGGGTGGTCGGGCGTGATGAGCGAATAGCCGTCAGTGGTAGCCTCGCCGAGGCGCGTTCCCACGGCGATGACGAGGTCGGCGTCGCGGACGCGCTGCTGCAACTTGGGGTTGGGCCCGTAACCGAGCTGACCGGCATAAACCTGGCACGTGTTGCAGATGGCGTCCTGCCGCCGGAACGCGGCGGCAACGGGAATGCCGTAGCGGAATGCGAAGTTCGCGAAATGGTGCGACGCGCGGGGGCTCCAGTCCGCACCGCCGACGATGGCGATCGGCGACGCGGCTTCCTTGAGCAATTCAAACGCCGCCTGGACCGCGCCGGGATCGGGTTCCTCGGCCACCGGCGGGACGCGCGGGCGATCGAGCGCCTCGACCTCGTCGCGCAGCATGTCTTCGGGGAGGGCAAGCACGATGGGGCCAGGACGGCCCGCGGTCGCGACGCGATAGGCGCGCGCGACATACTCGGGGATGCGGCGCGCGTCCTCGATCCGCGCGGCCCATTTGGCAATCGGCCCAAAGAAGGCAGGGAAGTCGATCTCCTGGAACCCCTCGCGGTCGCGGTCGCCACGCGCGACGTCGCCGATGAACAGGATCATCGGTGTCGAATCCTGGAAGGCGACGTGGACGCCGGCGCTGGCATTGGTTGCACCCGGACCGCGTGTGACGAAGGCAATGCCCGGACGGCCGGTCATTTTTCCGTCGGCATCGGCCATGTAAGCGACGCCGCCCTCCTGCCGGCAAACGATCGTGTCGATTTCCGGCGTGTCGTAAAGCGCGTCGAGTACGGCGAGAAAGCTCTCGCCCGGGACAGTGAAGATGCGATCGCAGCCCTGGATGCGGAGCTGGTCGACGAGGATGCGGCCACCTGTGCGCTTGGTCATGGGCGCGCTCTAAGCGGCTGGCGGCGGGCAGGCAAACTCGCTAGGCGGCGCGGCCATGATCACCGTCACCATCACTTATCCGAACGTCGAGGGTGCGACCTTCGACTGGGGCTATTACCAGCGCGTGCACCTGCCGATGGTGGGTCAGAAACTGTCGCCGTTCGGCCTCACCATGGCCAGCGTCTTTCGCGGAGTCGACACGGCCGGCGGCGGGAAGCCGCAATTCATCGCCATGTGCCTGCTGACATTTGCCGATGAGCAGTCAGGCCGCAACGCGATGGAGTCCGAAGGCGCCGGCGAGCTCGGCAAGGACGTCGCCAAGTTCACGAACATCCAGCCCGTGGTGCAGTTCAACAAGCCGATCGATTGAGGCGCAGCGTCAGGCCTGGTGAATCGCCTTCACCACCTGGTAGCTCTCGAGGCCTTCTTTCCCGCCTTCGCTGCCGAAGCCTGAGTCCTTCACACCGCCGAACGGCGCGTCGGCGACGGAGATGGCGAAGGTGTTGATGCCGACCATGCCGCTTTCAACGAGGTCGCCGATAAGGTTCGTGCGGCGGCCGTTTTCGGTGAAGGCGAAGGCGGCGAGGCCGTAGGGCAGGCGGTTGGCCTGCTCGATCACTTCATCGAACGTGTCGAAGGGGCGGCTGACGGCGACGGGGCCAAACGGCTCCTCATTCATGATTTCGGCCTCGTTGGGCACGTCGGCGAGCAGCGTTGGCTGAAAGAAGAAGCCCTTGTCGCCGCGCTCCCCGCCGGCGAGGACGCGCGCGCCCTTCGCCTTGGCGTCCTGCACCAGCGTCTCGATCGCGTCGGGGCGGCGCGCGTTGGCGAGCGGGCCCATCTTCGTGCCATCATCAAGGCCGTTGCCGATCTTCACCTTAGCGGTGCGCTCGGCAAAGCCCTTGATGAATGCGTCATAGATGCCGCGCTGGACGTAGAAGCGCGTCGGCGAAACGCAGACCTGGCCCGCGTTCCGGAATTTCTGCGGAACGACCATGTCGAGTGTCTTTTCGAGATCGCAATCGTCGAAGATCAACACCGGCGCGTGGCCGCCGAGCTCCATCGTCACGCGAGTCATGCTGTCGGCGCACAGCTTCATCAGGTGCTTGCCGACGCCGGTCGAGCCGGTGAAGCTGACCTTGCGGATGACGCGGCTGGCGATGAGCGTGCGGCTTACGAGATCGGCGTCGCCGTGAACGAGCTGCGCTACGCCGTTCGGGATGCCTGCATCGGCGAGGGCACGGAAGAGCTCGGTCGTGCAGCCGGGCGTCTCATGCGGCGGGCGGGAGATGACGGTGCAGCCCGCGGCGAGCGCCGCGCTCACCTTCTTCGCCAGCAGGTAGATCGGGAAGTTCCACGGCGTGAATGTCGCCACCGGACCGACCGGCTGGCGGATCACACGGCTGAGCTGACCGGCCGGGCGCACGAGGGTGCGGCCGTAATCGCGCTTGGCGTCTTCGGCATACCAGTCGAATAGCTGGGCCGAGCCGAGAACCTCGGCCTTGGCTTCGGCGAGGATCTTGCCCTGTTCCTGCGTCAACGTCGCCGCAATCAGGTCCGCGCGTTCGCGGAGGAGGGCGGCCGCCTTGTGCAGGGTCGCGCCGCGCTTCTCGACATCGGTCGCACGCCATTCGGGCCAGGCGCGCTCGGACGCCGCGAGGGCTTCGTCGAGGTCTGCCTTGGTCGCGTAGGGGACCTCGGCGATGGCGCTCGCGTCAACCGGATTGACCACGGTGTGGCCGGTATCAGAGCCTTTCCAGACACCGTCGATGAAGAGCTTGAGGTCGGTTTCGTATCCCATGGCGCGCCAGATAGGCCTCGTCGCAGGTCGCGCCAAGTGGCGGCGTTAGACTTCGTAGCCCATGCGGAGCGCCCACGGCGTGAGCGTCTTCATCACCGGTTGCATTTGCTCGCGATATCGCTCCCAGCGGCCGATCGAGCGGTCGTACAGCGGCTCGGTCACCTGCGCGTAGCTGGGCGTGTTGATGAAGCGGCGATCCTTGGCGGTGCGCTGGTTGTCGAGCACCTCGTCCGTCCACGGCAGGCCGAGGAAAGCGAGGAGGGCGCGCATCTCCGGCTCGGCATCCTCGACCAGCCTTTCGTAACGGACGCGGTGGACTATCAGCGGCAGCATGGTCCGGCACTGCCCCCAGAAACGGCACGTCTCGTCGTAGAGACGCGCGGTGCCTTCAAGCGTCGTGAAGTTAGCGAGCGCCGCATTGGGTTCGAACCGCGTGATGAAGCAGCTCAGCACCACGTCGCACGGGTGCCGCTGCGCGAAGATGATCTTCGCGTTCGGGAAGAGCCGATGAATGAGCGGCGCCTCCATCATCGCGAACGGCTGCTTGTCGACGAGCGTGCGGCCGTCGAGGTCGGGGACGTGGAATGCCGCTTGCTCGAGATAGAGTTCCCGGATCTCGTTCAGTTGCTCATCGTCGAGCCCCGCTAGCCGCTCGTAGCCGCCGAGTTTGCGCGAGACCGCGTCGAGCATCGGCTTTTCTTCGGCGACGACGAGCTGCGGGTGGCCCATCAGCAAGGTGTCGAGGAGGGTGGTGCCGGAGCGCGGGAAGCCGACGAGGAAGATCGGGTCGCGCGGGTCGTCGCGGTGCTTGGTCTTGCGCCAACTGCGGACCCATTTGCGGCTCGCCAAAACAGACCTGCGTGCGAGCATCTGGCGGAAGCCGTCGGCGCGTGCCGCAACGACTTCGGGCGCGACGCCGCTGTCGTCATTCATGGTGACGAACGCTTCGAAGGCCTCGGCGGCATTGCCCAGCCGGTCGTTAATCTTGCCGACGAGCTCGGCTCGAGTGCCAGGCTCGGTAATGTCGCGAAGTTCGCGGGTCAGCTCTAGCGCTTCGGATAGCTCGCCGCGGCGGAAAGCCAGTTGCGCCTTGAGCAAGGGAAGCTGGATGACCGGCTCGTCCAGCGCTTCGAGGCGGGCGATCGTCTCGGCAAAGGCGTCGATCCGGTTCTGCCGCTCATGCAGCTGCGCGAGCGCAACCAGCGCCGGCGCGTGGTTCGGGTCGATCCGAAGCGCCTCAGTCAGCGCCACGACTGCCTTGTCGGGCCGGGCGAGCAAATCGTGCAGGCGCGCCATCGTTACGCGCACCAGGGGATCGTCGGGATTTTCCGCCGCGAAGGCGAGGCACAGCTTCATGCCCTGTTCGCCTTCGCCTGCCGTGACTTCCGCCTCCGCCCATTTTTCGCGGAAACGGTGTTGGTCGCGTCGCATGCGCAGCGACTTGGTCAGCGCTTCGATCGCGCCTTTCGGATCGCCGCCGGCAAGCAGGCAAACGCCGAGATTGCCCCAGCTTTCGAAGTCGCGCGGATCGCGCTCGACGATTTCGCGGTAGAGCTTGGCAGCCTCAATCTGGCTACCGCGCCGGATGTGGATGAGCGCTTCGAGGCGAGCGGGCTCGATGCCTGGAAGCCCTTCCTTGCGGAGCAGCTCCTCGGCTTCGTCAATTTCATTCAGCGCGATGAGGACGCGCACTAGCTCGAGCTTGGCGACGGGATCCTTGGGCTCGATCCGTGCTGCGTCGCGGAAATATTTCTTGGCTTCCTGCAGCTCCATCCGACGCGAGTAGAGCATGCCTACGAACAGCATCAGGCCGTGGTCGAGCGGATGCTGTTCCAGTGCTTTCTTGGCGAGACCGAGGGCATGTTGGAAGTCGCCGCGGCGGGCGCTGTCGATGGCCATCTGGCCGAGAAAGGGGATGATGGTTCGGGGCACTTTCGGGGATCTACGCGGCTGCGGGGCTCTAACTTTGGTTATAGAAGTCTGGCAATCGGTGATCGACCAATCGACGAACGACGGTGAGGTTGAAGCGTTCCGAGCGCCGCGCTACGCCTACTGACAAAGGAGAAAGCAGGCATGACCAAGCAGGAACTCGTCGAGCGGATGCAGCAGGGCCAGGCATGGGTGCCGGGCAAGCGCGTCAAGATCGACTTCGGCGGGAGCGAAGGCGTGGTGATGCTGGACGGCGCGGCCGACCGGGTCAGCGAGGACGACGGCGCGGCGGACACGACGATCCGCGTCGGCTGGGACGACTGGCAGCAGCTCGCCGCCGGTCAGCTCGACGGCATGACCGCCTTCATGATGGGCAAGCTCAAGGTCGAAGGCGATATGTCGAACGCCATGCAGCTTCAGGGCGTGCTCGCCAAATTGAAGAGCTGAGGCTCGCTTGCTGCTGCGCCGCCGCTTTTCTATGGGCGGCGCATGCAGAAAATCTATCACAACGCTGAACGTGCGCTCGACGGGCTCCTGTTCGATGGCATGACGATTGCCGCCGGCGGCTTCGGCCTGTGCGGCATTCCGGAACGCCTGATCGATGCGATCCAGGCGAGCGGGGTCAAGGATTTGACCATCGCGTCCAACAATGCCGGCATCGACAATGAAGGGCTCGGCAAGCTGCTGCGCACGCGGCAGGTGAAAAAGATGATCTCGTCCTACGTGGGCGAGAACAAGGAGTTCGAGCGGCAGTTTCTGGCCGGCGAGCTTGAGGTCGAGTTCTGCCCGCAGGGCACGTTAGCGGAGCGGATGCGCGCGGGCGGGGCGGGCATCCCCGGCTTCTACACCAAGACCGGCGTCGGCACGCAGGTTGCCGACGGCAAGGAAGTGAAGAGCTTCGACGGCGAGGACTATATCCTCGAGCGGGGCATTCGCGCCGATCTCGCCGTCGTGAAGGGCTGGAAAGCGGACGAGAGCGGGAACCTGCTGTTCCGCAAGACCGCGCGCAACTTCAACCTGCCGGCCGCGACCTGCGGCAAGGTCTGCGTGGCGGAGGTCGAGGAAATCATGCCGGTCGGCTCGCTCGACCCCGACTGCATCCATTTGCCGTCGATCTATGTGAAGCGCCTGATCCTCGGCGCGCCGTACGACAAGAAGATCGAATTCCGCACCGTGCGTGAGAGGGAGGCCGCGTAATGACAACTCACGACACGCTGACAGAGGGCTGGACGCGCGATCAGATGGCGGCGCGGGCGGCGAAGGAGCTGCGCGACGGCTTCTACGTGAACCTCGGCATCGGCATTCCGACGCTCGTAGCCAACCATGTGCCGGAAGGCATGACGGTCACCCTGCAGAGCGAGAACGGCATGCTCGGCATCGGCCCGTTCCCCTTTGCGGGCGAGGAAGATCCCGACCTCATCAATGCCGGCAAGCAGACGATCAGCCAGCTACCGCAGACGAGCTATTTCGACAGCGCACAGAGCTTCGCGATGATTCGCGGCGGGCACATCGACCTTGCGGTGCTCGGCGGGATGGAGGTCAGCGAAAAGGGCGACCTCGCTAACTGGATGGTGCCAGGAAAGATGATCAAGGGCATGGGCGGCGCGATGGACCTTGTCGCCGGCGTCAAGAAGATCATCGTCGTGATGGAGCACGTCTCCAAGAATGGCGATCCGAAGTTCATCCCGGCCTGCATGCTGCCGCTGACCGGCAGGAACGTGGTCGACATGATCATCACGGATCTCGCCGTCTTTCAGCGGCCCGACCACGACAGCCCGTTCAAGCTGGTCGAGCTGGCGCCCGGCGTCTCGCGCGAGGAAGTGCGCGAGAAGACGACGGCGGCTTACACGGAGTAACTCTCGAGGAGCGGCGCAATGCGACGGACATGGCTGCAAATCTCGGCTTGCGTGCTTGCGCTTGCTGCTTGCCAGGTTTCGAGTTCGGGCAACGAGAGTCAGAACGCGGCTACGGCCGACCCGAACAACGTGGCGCAGCCATCCGGCGCCGCTGTGCCCGTCAGTTTGTCGCGCCTCGATTGTGGTGCGCTCCACGTCAACGAGATGGACAAGGACTTCGCCGGCGGTGCGGGCGTCTATCCTCCGGGTCCGCATGACCTCACCGACAGCTGCTACCTGATCCGGCACGGCGACCAGATGATGATCTGGGATGCCGGGTTTCCGGAATTCCTTGTCGGACACCCCATGAGGGATCCGGACCAGACAGCGACCTTGGACCGCTCGCTTGCCGATGAGCTCAAGGCCGGGGGCGTCGACCCGGCAAAAGTCTCGTTCGTCGGTATCAGCCATTATCATGGCGACCATACCGGGCAGGCGCATTTCTTCCCGAATGCAACACTGCTGATCGGCGCGCAGGACCTCGCGGCGCTGAAGGCGAAGTCGGACAACCAGTTCATGCAGATGTCGCAAAAGCAGCTCGCCCACTGGCTGACCGATGGCGGCAAGATCGAGGCGGTTACCGGCGACAAGGACGTGTTCGGCGACGGCAGCCTGATCATGCTGGACCTGCCGGGCCACACGCCGGGCCATCACTCGCTGCTCGTGAAGCTCAAGTCAGGCGACGTGCTGCTGACCGGCGATCTGTATCACGGAACCGAAGCGCGGCAGAAACGCGGCGTCCCGCCGTTCAATACCGACAAGGCGCAGACGCTGAAGTCCATGGACAAGTTCGAAGCGCTGGCCAGGCAAACCGGCGCCAAGGTCGTCATCCAGCACGAGCGAGCCGACATTCCTCTCCTGCCGGCATTTCCCAAGGCGGCCGAGTAAGTCATGACCTGGAAGCGTTCACAGCAGGTCGCGTTGACCGCCACGCTGCTGGCGCTCCTCATCATGCTGTACATGCAGGTCGACTATTACGTCCGGCACCTAGCCGGCTGAGCGACCTTACTTGTCGACGGTGAACAGCACCGCGGCCGTCTTCACCGCGGGAACCGCGCCGGTACCGACCGAGACCGGCACCCGACCGATCTTGCCGAACAGTTGAGTGCAGGCCGCATCGACCAAGGGCTTGGGCTGCGGCAGGCTGTCAGGTAGCGCGCTGCAGGCCGACGGATTGCCCGAAGCGTCGACGAAATAGGCGAGCTTCACCGCCGCCGGGTCTTTCGATCCTTCCGGCAGGGACGCGACCGTCACTTCAAGATCCGGGGCGGGTTCGGCCTGCAGCCGGGTCTGGTCTGGGCGGTGCCAATTCACCACGCTGCGATAGGTGCCGTAGACGGGCTGACCGTCGGGGCCGCGCGCGCCGGTAAACTTCGCCCGCTTCATTGCGACCCAGCAGGTCTGGCGGTCGAGTACTTCGTAACCGGTCGAATGGGTAATCGTGCAGTCGACGGGGCGGCCGTCAGGCGCGACCGTGACGACGAATACCGCGGCGCCCTTCCACTCGCGATCGAAGGCCTTCTGAGGATAATCGTCGAAATTGTACCAGGGCAGCGGCGTCGCCGGAGCGGCTGCAATCACGGCGTTGACGAGAAGCGATGCGAACAGGCCCATCATTGCCTCCTTTGAAAGAGAGTCGCGACGATATGCCTCTGCAGCAGCGGTGGGAATAGGAAAGTGCGCATGCCGACTGTAGGAGATCGGCATGCGCGCGCTCCTCTCCAACGAACCCGGCGGCCCTGAAACACTGCGGATCGAGGAGTTGCCCGATCCTTCGCCTGGTCGCGGCGAGCTGCTGGTCCGGGTGCGCGCCTGCTCCATCAACTACCCGGACGTCTTGATCATCGAGGACAAATACCAGCTCAAGCCACCGCGGCCGTTCGCGCCCGGAAGCGAGATTTCGGGTGAAATCGAAGCAGTTGGCGAAGGCATTCAGGGCTGGTCAGCGGGCGACCGCGTGATTGCGGCGACGGGGTTTGGCGGCCTCGTGGAGAAGGTCATCATTTCCGCAAATTCGGCGATTCCGCTTCCGCCCGAGCGGTCGTTCGAAGAAGGATCGGCGCTGCTGCTGACCTACGCGACCTCGATCCATGCGTTGCTCGATCGCGGCAAGCTTCGCGGCGGGCAGACTTTGCTGGTGCTTGGTGCGGCGGGCGGCGTTGGCATCGCGGCGGTTGAAATCGGCAAGGCCGTCGGCGCACGAGTGATCGCGGCGGCTTCATCCGAAGAAAAGGCCGCGGCCGCGCGTGAAGCCGGGGCTGATGTGACGATCGTCTATCCATCCGGGCCCTTCGACAAGGACGGGCTGAAAGCCCTGTCGCAGCTATTCAAGGATGCTGTCGGACCAGTTGGCGCGGACGTCATCTACGATCCGGTTGGTGGCGATTATACGGAGGCTGCGCTGCGCAGCATCGCCTGGGAAGGGCGCTTTCTCGTCGTTGGCTTCCCGGCCGGCATTGCCAGACTCCCGCTCAACCTGACCCTGTTAAAAAGCTGCGACGTCTGCGGCGTTTTCTGGGGTGCATTCTCGGCGCGCGATCCGAAAGCGAACGCTGCCCATGTCGAACAACTGTTCCGCTGGTGGGCCGAGGAAAAGATCGCGCCGCGCATTAGCCAGACTTATCCGCTGGAGCGTGCCGGGGAGGCGATCGCAGCGCTGCGCGATCGCAAGGCGATCGGGAAGCTGGTCGTGACGGTCGGCTAAAGCCCGATCAGGGGCGCGTGGCGTTCCGGTACATCAGGACAACACCGGCAGAGCAGGCCAGCCAAAAGAGAAGCAGAAAGGCGACCCACAACGGCATGTTACTCTTACTCCGGTGACAAACTTCACCCTACAATCCGCGGCTTACACATTTGTTGCGTCGCAACATATATTTTGTTCAAGGCGTGTTTTGATCGGATGAATGGAGCGCTCTCCGCTCCTCGGATCTGCCGGCAACCCGCGAAAAAGTACCCTCGCAATTGCACGGTCGAGAACTAACCCGAGAGTCGCGAGATAGCTTTCCAGTCGTTGCCACTGACGTCACTCCGCCCTATCTCGCCGGTCAAACGATCAAGGGGACTCCGGAGTGACTCAATTCGACGATCGCGAACGCGCTTTCGAGGCGAAGTACGCCCGCGACGAGGAAATGCAGTTCCGCATCACCGCACGCCGCAACCGCCTGCTCGGCGAATGGGCGGCGCGGCAGATGGGCCTGAGCGATGCCGAGAGCGAGTCTTACGCGAAAGACGTAGTCCGTTCCGACTTCGAGGAAGCCGGCGAGCATGACGTCATCCGCAAGGTGCTGGGCGACCTGACTGCCGCCGGCGTCGATTGCGACGAGGACAAGGTCATGGAAGCGCTTCGCAATAAGGAGATCGAAGCGCGTCGCCAGATCATCGAGTCCAGCAACAGCTGATGCCCATGCCCGCAAGCGAGATCGAGCGGCTCATCAAGGCGTCCTTGCCGGATGCCGAGGTTACGATCCGCGATCTTGCCGGTGACGGGGATCATTATGCGGCTCGCGTCGTCAGCCGCAGCTTTGAAGGATTAAGCCGTATCAAGCAGCATCAGGCGGTCTATGCCGCTTTGGGGGGACGCGTCGGGGGTGAGCTTCACGCACTGCAGCTCGAAACCGCAGTGCCGAACACGGAGATTACAAGTGAGTGACGCCCAGAATCGCATCGCCGACATCGTGAAATCGAACGACGTCGTCCTCTTCATGAAGGGCACGCCCTTATTCCCGCAATGCGGCTTTTCCAGCCGCGCCATCGCGATCCTCGACCGCCTCGGATCGACCTACGAGACCGTCGACGTGCTGCAGGACCCGGAAGTCCGTCAGGGGATTAAGGAATATTCCGAGTGGCCGACCATCCCCCAGCTCTACGTGAAGGGCGAGTTTGTCGGCGGATCGGACATCATGATGGAGATGTTCGAGAGCGGCGAACTGCAACAGCTGCTGGGAGCGGACGCCTAGAAAGAAGAAGGGGCGGGGCAGCTGGACCAGAGAACCGCTGCACCGCCCCTTCGTGGCGTGGAACCAAGTGGACGTGGTATATGTAGCAATGCGCGTGCCAATTGCAGAAAACGCCTGAAATCGGCCATTTCTGCGCAACAGGGAAAAAGGACCGCTGGCCGTTGCGTAAAAAATTCCGACACTTTTTGCCGCCTGCGGCTGATGGCACTTTGATCCTGTTCCGCCGTTGGGGGGCTTAGTGAGCCGAGACGACCCCGAATCTGTCCGCTTCAGCGGGCCGAAGCTGTTTTGCGACCTGACCCAGAGCTGGTCGGATGTCGGTGGCGGCGTGCGCACCTATCTCCTCCACAAGCGGCGCCACATCCTTGAATCGACTCCGCACAGCCATCTGATGATCATCCCCGGCAATCGCGACGAAGTGGTCGAGGACGGCCGCTCGATCACGGTGACTATTGCCTCGCCTCATGTTCCGGGCAGCCCACACTATCGATTCATGCTGCGCAATCGCGCGGTGCGCGGGGCGCTGGAGCAATTCCGGCCCGACCTGATCGAGTGCCAGGACGCGTACAACCTTCCGTGGGCGGCGATCGGCCATCGCAAACGCTACCCGGACACGGCGCTGGTCGCAGCTTACATGACCGATTTTCCGACCGTCTATGTAGAGCGGCCAGCGTCGAAGATCGTCGGCAAGACCATCGCGGGCGGCCTGTCTCGTGTCTGCTACGGCTATGCCGGCTCTCTCTATCGCCGCTTCGATTCCGTCTTTGCGCTGAGCGAGAACGGTGGCGCGACCAAGCTCCGCAGGCTCGGCATCGCCGATACCGAAGTGGTGCCGCTCGGCGTCGAGCTTGGTGAGTTCGGATCCAACCTTCGCGACAAACGCCTGCGCCAACGCATCGGTGTCGAGGACGGTCGGCCCTTGCTGATCTACGTCGGCCGCCTGGATGGCGAGAAGAAGCCGGACGTGGTCGTCGAAGCTTTCCGCAAGCTGCCCGAGGCGCTCGGCGCCCGGCTCGCGCTGCTTGGCGAGGGTCCTTTGCGCGCGGAGATCGAGGCGCTGGGGGACAATAGGATCGTCATGCCCGGCTACGTCAAAGGCCGCGCCGAGCTCGCGCAGTGGCTGGCGAGCTCGGACATCTACGTGTCGGCGATGGCCGATGAGACGTTCGGCGTTTCGATCATCGAGGCGCAGGCATCGGGCCTGCCGGTGGTGGGCGTCGCGGCCGGTGCGATGATCGATCGCGTGACGAACGAGGTCGGGAGGCTTGGGCCCGTCGGCGATGCCGGCGCGATGGCGGGCAACATCCTGGACGTCTGGGACGCAAAAGACGCGGAAATGGCGCATCGGGCCCGCGCCCAGGCACTGCAGTTCAGCTGGGACCACAGCATGGAGACGCTGTTCGGGCGCGTTTATCCCGCGGCGTTCGCAAAGCGTGTGTCGCTTCCGGTCCAGACACCCGCCTCGGCCGCGCTTGCAGCCTGACGGTTCAACGCGCATTCACTTGATTCAATGAGAATTACGGCCGTCCAGGTCGGGGGAGACAGATGCCGCTGTTTGCAATGTTGATGCTTGCTGCCCAGGCCGCGGCGCCCACGGGCGCGCCGACGCAGATGCAGAAGCTGCTGCAGAATTGCGATGCCCACAAGTTCGAGACCGTCATCAACGTGACGGTCGACGGAAAGCCCAAGCAGTCGAAGGTCAAGCTATGCGGCAATGAAGGGCAGAGCGATGCCGACTGGCTGAATACGCTCAAGGATGCCGCGCAGAAGACAGCGGCCAACAGCAAGATGGACCAGTCGGTCCGCGACCAGATCGTGGCGGCATTCTCACTTGAGATTGCGCGGCTGAGCGGCACCGCCGCGCCGAAGGTCGCTGGTGTCCTTCCGCCGCCGCGCCAGCGTCCGCAGGCACAGCCCCTATCCGATTTCTCCTCGCTTCCGCCGATGCCGACCGCGCCGACCGCCCCGGTCAAGGTTCTGGGCGGCGTGCCCGGTGTGTCGGTGCCGTTCCTGCCGAAGCCGCGGCTGAGTTTCAGCTGCTACAATCCCAACGACATCGTCGGGGAGGGACCGTGTACCGGCTTCGAGCGCGAAACGATGCTGACGGTGACGGCCGACGAGAATTTGCCGGCAGGCACCAGCCTGCGCTTTGTCCGCGACGGCGACGCGCGCGCCGATGTGAAACTTGCGCAGCTTCGGCGCGGCAAGTCGATGCGCGTGCCGCTGCCGCAGGACGTTTGCCTTCATTCGGGTGGCGGCGCCCTGGAAATCAGGATCGTTCGCGCCACCAAGGAGACCGGTCCGGACGGACAGGTGGTCGGCAAGGACGGACCCTACAATCTGCGCTGCTAGCAAGCAGCGGCGCGCCGTGGCACAGGCGCAGCCGATGGATGCGCCCTACGCGAAGCTTGTGCAGTTGGAGACCGGCATCGCCCGCGTGCTCGCGCATAATCCGTCGGCCTTCACTTATTTCGGGACGCAGACCTATTTGCTCGGCGAGCGCGAGGTCGCGGTGATCGACCCGGGGCCGGACCTGCCCGAGCATGTCGATGCGCTGGAGCAGGCGATCGGCGGCCGTCCCGTCGTGGCGATACTGTGCACGCACACGCACCGCGACCACAGCCCTGCGTCGAAACCACTGGCCGAGCGGACGCAAGCGACGATCGTCGGCTGCGCGCCGCTGGCGCTTGCAACGGTCGGACCGCGCGCGGACGCGTCCTTCGACGGCGACTATGTGCCGAACCATGTGCTCGCGGACGGCGAGACAATCGAAGTGGACGGCAAGACCGTTACCGCCGTCGCGACACCCGGTCACACGTCCAACCATCTCTGTTTCGCTTACGAAGGCGCGCTGTTCACCGGCGACCATGTGATGGGCTGGTCGACAACGGTGGTCGTGCCGCCCGACGGCGACATGGCGGCTTACATGCAGAGCCTCGACAAGCTCCGGCAGCGTGAAGACATCATTTATTATCCGGCGCATGGCGATCCGGTGACCAACCCGCAGCAATATGTGCGGCACCTTTCCGGCCATCGAATGCAGCGCGAACGCCAAATCCTCGGTCTCGTCAGGGATGAGGCGCTTGCAATCCCCGACATCGTCGCCAATGCCTATCCCGGCCTCGACCCGCGTCTCGTTCCGGCGGCAGGCGGTTCGGTGTTCGCACATTTGGTGGACCTCGAGCGTCGCGGCCTCGTTCAACGGCAGGAAGAGCTATGGAAAGCCGCCTGAATAAGCCGCTGGTGGTGGCAATGGTCGCGTTGGCACTCGTGATCGGCGTACTGCTCGGAACCACGAGCGGTCTCGCCGGACGCCTGTTCGGTGGACCGAACGCCAAGACGATCGCGACATCGAGCTTGGAATCAATGCGCGCGCAGAACAGGCTGGTGGCCTTCGTCGCCCGCTACGTGTCAGTGACGAGCAGCGAGCAAAACCGGCTCGGCGGGCTGATCAGCTCGGAGCGGACGCTCGTCCTGCCGGGCGATGTGCGATACGAACTCGACCTCTCGAAACTTCAGGAGAAGGACGTGTCGTGGGATGCGGCGACGCACACGCTCCGCGTCCAGCTGCCCGAGGTCGAAATCGCCGGGCCCGACGTCGACCTTGCCGGTGCGCGGGAGTTCGGCGAGGGAGGCATCCTGTCGACGCTGACCAATGCGGGCGAACAGCTCGATCAGGCTAACCGTGCCAAGGCCGTGGCCGACCTGCGCAAGCAGGCGCAGGCCGCGGTGCCGATGCGCCTTGCCCGGCAAGCGGCGCGTCAGGCGGTCGAGCGCAGCTTCGCGATGCCGCTGGCGGCGGCCGGCTTCAAGGATGCGAAGGTGGTCGCCCGCTTCCCGACGGAAGGAACCGACGATCCTTCATATCTCGACCTCTCCACACCATATGAAGAGGCGATCAAGGAAGCAGAACGCCGCAGGGCTCAGGGGCAGAAATGACGGTTCAATCGACCAGCCTGAAAGGGCTCGACCTCATCGCGGAAATCGACCGGCTGAAGCGTGAGCGCAACGCCGTCATCCTCGCCCATTATTACCAGAAGCCGGAGATCCAGGACCTCGCGGATTTCGTCGGCGACAGCCTCGACCTGTCGCGCAAGGCCGCGGCGACGGATGCGGACGTGATCGCTTTCTGCGGCGTGCGTTTCATGGCCGAGACCGCGAAGATCCTGTCACCGCAGAAGACCGTGATCCTGCCCGACATGGATGCTGGCTGCAGTCTGGAAGACAGCTGCCCGCCCGACCAGTTTGCAGCCTTCCGCAAGGCACATCCGGACCATATCGCGCTGACCTACATCAACTGCTCGGCCGCAGTGAAAGCGCTCAGCGACATCATTGTCACATCTAGCAGCGCGCAGGTCATCCTTGACCAGATCCCGAAGGATCAGAAGATCATCTTCGGCCCCGATCGCCACCTCGGCGGCTATCTGTCGCGCAAGATGGGGCGCGAGATGCTGCTGTGGCCGGGCATCTGCATCGTCCACCAGGCCTTCAGCGAGACCGAGCTCCTAAAGATCAAGGCGGAATATCCGGATGCGCCGGTGGCCGCGCACCCAGAATGCCCGCCGCACATCATCGAGCATGCCGACCACGTGGGCTCAACCAAGTCGATCCTCGACTTCGCGCTGACCTCGCCCGCGCAGACGATTCTGGTCGCGACCGAACCGCACATCATCCACCAAATGGAAAAGGCGGCGCCAGAGAAGACATTTATCGGCGTTCCAGGCGGCGACGGGAACTGCAACTGCAACATGTGTCCGTACATGGCGCTCAATACGCTTGAGAAGCTCTATGTCGCGCTGCGCGACCTCGAGCCGCGGATAGAATTGTCGCCCGCAGTCATGGAACGCGCCCGCCTCCCGCTTGAGCGGATGCTGGAGATGGCCGGCCGCACTGTCGGACAGGGCGACGTCGGCAAGCCGATCATCGACAACCCTGAGCAGATCGACCCGGCGATCAGCGGCGACTGATCAGCGCAGCAGCTAGCTGAGCACCGCAAGTTCGCGGAGCTCAGAAGCATAGTCGTCGGAAACCTCGACTTGCGGCCGCGGCCGCCCGTCGATTAGTTGCCGCGCTCTGAGCTTGAGCTAGTCTTCTCGCTATCGCCAGCCTGGTCGGCTGGAACCATGACGGTCTTGCAGATCTTGCGGTTGCCGAGGCGCGAATAGCTGTCCTCGTCGACCTGCTCGCAAACGCGCTTCTTCACCATTTGCGGCTTCGCAGGTTCGGCCTGCTGGGTCGCCGGCGCCGCGGTGGCTGGCGCCGTCTGAGCCGCTGCCGGCACGCTTGCCGAGCCGAGAATGGCCAGCAAGGCCAACAACTTATGCATCGTAACGCTCCCGAATCGTAAGCGCGCGCTTAAAGCAGAGAAATATGCGTCCGAAAAGTGTCGTGCGATAAACCGTTAAGTAACTCTGTTTAGGGCATTCCGGGACCGAGCGTTTAGCACTCTTCAAGGGTCCCGATTCCATGGGATTTGCGATCGACCTGCTGAACCGCTCGCGAGAGGTTCGGCAGACAAGCATGTTCGCATCCCGGGGGGACTTTTGGTCCGTGTATTCCAAGTTTGTGCTTGTGACAGCCGCCGCGTGCCTGGCCGGCGTCGCTTCCGCTGCGTCCTTCAGCCCAAGCGAATTTCCGTCACGCATTCTCGCTGCTCATAATCTTGAGCGGGCGCGGGCAGGGATGCCGCCGCTCGCCTGGGACGACAGCCTTGGCGTCGGCGCTGCCACCTACGCGCAGCAGATGGCTTTCACTGGCCTCTTCCAGCATTCAAATCGCCAGGCCCGTCGCGGCATCGGCGAGAATCTGTGGATGGGAACGCATGGCGCCTTCAGCCTGGAGACAATGGTCGGCGGATGGTCGGCGGAACGCCGTTATTTCGTCCCGGGCATATTCCCGAACAACAGCAGCACCGGCCACTGGGAAGACGTCGGACATTACACGCAGATGATCTGGCCGACGACGACACGCGTCGGCTGCGCGCTCGCATCGACCGCGCGTACCGATTACCTGGTTTGCCGCTACGCCACCGCGGGAAACATGGACGGCCGCCGCCTTCCTTAGGCGTCCTTCGCTGGTCTACGGTAACGCACGTTCCACCGTTACCGAGTTGCGCTGGGAAACATGCGCGGGTGACGCTCGTTATATCGGCGAAACATAAGGGAATGAGACTAGATGCGTAAGATTCTGAATATTGCGATCGCCAGCTCGGTCATTGCGACCAGCGGTATTCCGGTGATGGCGCCCGCCGAGGCCCATTCCACCACTTATTACCATACCCACAGGTACCACGGCAGCACACACTATGCGCGCAAGTATTGTCGCCGCTCGAGCGGTACGACGGGCCTTGTCGCGGGTGGCGTGACGGGCGCGGTTGTTGGTTCGAAGGTCCTTGGCGGTGGCATTCTCGGCGCCGCGGCGGGTGCCGTTGGCGGTGCTGTCGCGGGTCGCGCAATCGACCGCAGCGTGACTGAACGCCGGCGCTGCTACTGGCGCTAACCGGCTGAGCGGGCGCTCATCGTGCCCGCTTACCTTGATCATAGAAGCACGACACGACCGCGGGAGCGCGCATGTGCGCTCGCCGCGGTCGTAATCGTTCAGCTTGCGCTCGGACTGGCGCTGCTGACGGGACTTCGGGTGCAGGTCGGCCGCTCAGCCGAAGCGGTAAGCCAACTCATCCAAGTCGTGTTGCCGAACGTGCCCCCGCCGGTTCCGCCTCCGCCGCCGCCAGCGCCGAAAAAGGCGAGCAAACCTGAGTCAGCGCCGAAGGCCGAGCCGGCCCCGCCGGGCGGTTCCCCCGGTACAGAGCCTGCGCACGCGCCGCCATCCGTCGCGCCCATTGTCGCCATCCAGCCGACCGTGGCGCCTTCGGGCGGCAGCACCGGGTCAGGCCCGGCGACCGGCAGCGGCGCGGGGGGCGGCACGGGCGGCAACGGCTATGGCGAAGACGGCGGCGGCGGCTCTGAAATGGAGCAGATCGCGGGGGAAATCACGCCTCGCGACTATCCGCGCAACCTGGGCAATGCCGGCGTGGGCGGTCGCGTCGGCCTGCTGTTCACCGTGGGAACGAACGGTCGCGTCTCGCAGTGTCGTGTGACCAGGTCGAGCGGCGTTCCCGAACTCGACGCGTTGACTTGCCGCCTCATCATGCAACGGTTTGTCTTCCGCCCGGCAACCGACCGCTTTGGCCGACCGGTGGCGGACCAGGTCGAAGGCGAACATGTCTGGGACGTCAGCCGCCGCTAGGGGCGATGAGCGACCTTGCCTTCGACGGTCGCGGTTTCCGGGTGATGCTTGTCGAGGTGCTTCTTAATGATGCGGATGTTGCGCGTGTTCGACCGGAAGAAGAAGTCCGGGATCGCGCCGACCCACGGGATCAGGCCGAGCAGGAAGTCGACGCCGACATTGCCGGCCATGCGAGACATTTGCGACTTCGACATGCCGAGGTTCTTCGCTTCCCAGACGATGTAGGCGCCAAGCGCCGCTGCGGCGACGTCGCCGACGCCAGGCACGAGGTCGAGGATGACGTCGAGACCCACGGGGCGATTGAGACCCGGCACGATGAACAGCCGCTCAAGCACCTTTTCCATTGCCTCGACGCGTTGCCGAACCGCCTTCGGGTCGGTGCCCACCGTCGGGAACTTGAGTTTCTCATTCGGGCCAACGGTCATTGTCAGTCTCCGGCACCCGGTTTCTGGTCCAGGCCGGTGAGCGTGTGAACGGCGTAGCGGTTCCCGGCAAAGCCCTGGATGCGGTTCGACACCAGCGACCAGCGCACCGGCGCGGCGATCGGAATGAAGAGCAGCTTCTCATCAATCTTCAGCGCGGCCTGCTGAAGAAGCGCATAACGTTGTGGCGGGATGAGCGTCTGGCGCGCGGCATCCATCAAGCCGTCAGCTTCGGGATCGCAGATCGGGGTCACGTCGCAGCGGAACTGGCGGACGAACCAGGCCGAGGAAGCGGACGGGGCAACGAGGTCGATCACGCGGAAGTTGGCCTCAGCAAGATCTTTCGCGCGCTCGACCTTGAAGCCGAAAATGCCCCAATCGCGTCCGAGCGCGACCAGCAGCAGTTCGCCGCCCGGGCCTTCGGGAACCGCGATCTTGATGACCGGCTTGTCGCCCTTGCCGAAAACTCGGCTCGCTTCCGCGAGCAGCGCGGTACGTCGGTCGGCGATCGGCGTGTTCAGCCACGCCGGTACGGCGGGATTCGGCATACCGTCGAGGCCGGGTTCGAGAACGGTCGCACGCGGCGCAAGGCCAGGGACGTTCAGCGCCGTGACAAAGGTTGCGCGGTCGATGGCCTGGCTCAGCAGCCGCCGTTCATCGGGGTCGTCGAGGCCGCCGTGCGGCTTCGACGGCACGAGGCCGAACAGACCAGAGGCGGGATCGAAGCGGACGCTGCCGCGCGGAAGCTGAACGCGCTGAGTGAGTGGCAAATCGGTAAAGGTGCCGCCGAGCACGAGGTCGACCTTGCCGGCGGCAAAGCTGCTGATTGCATCGGCGGCCGCGCCTCCTGCCAGCTCGACCTCTTCCTTTTCCGGTTTCTCGTCGTCGCCGACGGTTGCCTCATGCGTCAGCCGGAGGAACCCATTCGCGTTCGGAGGCGCCGAGAGGCTGAAGGGTCCGGTGCCGAAGCGACCGCGAAAGATTGCCATTTCGGGCTGCGCCAGCGTCGCCAGCAGGCTCGGTCGAGGTGCAATAAGCCGGATCTCGATCACCCGGTCGGTCATCGCGACGATGTCCTCGATCGCGCCGAGCGCGTCCTTGAGGCTGTTCTTCGATCGCGGCGCAAGGTTGCGCTTCAACAGCTTCGCCGCCTGCTGCGCGGTGATCTTCCTGCCGTCGGGCCACTCGGCCGACGACAGACGAAATATGTAGCTCAGCCCGTCGTCGCTGACGTTCCAGCGCTCTGCGAGCCCACCGACGATGTTTCCTGCAGCATCAAACCGCACCAGCCCCTGCGCAACGTTGGTCAGCAGGACTGCGTCTGGCGCGCTTAGCGGCCCGAGCGCCGGATCGCGCATTGTCGGCGTAGCGCCGATGACCGCGACCTTGACCGCGCCTTCGGGTGTGGGCTTGCAGGCCGACGCTTCGAGCACGAGCGCGGAAACGATCAGGATTGGCAGCAATCGCCGCAGCATGGCGGGGGGTTTAGCCGCAATGCGTGGTTCAGCAAGCGTCTGGATATATCTCTGCAACTGTTTTAGTGGACTAAGGCAGTTCGGGCGAGTCCGCGAAAGATGACAGTGACGGCAAGGGACGACATCTGGAGCCGCGGCGGCCTGCCGGTGGAGGAACTGCCGAACCCGTTCGCGACGGAGCCGTCGGAGCATCAGGACCTTCCCGAAGGACAGCCGGACGAAACGCCCCGCAAGCGCCGCCGCCGCTGGCCGATCGTGCTTTACTGCGTCTTTGGCCTGATCTTCGTCACAATTGTCTGGCTCGTGCTGACCGCGCCCTTGTCGCGCGCGCTCGAACCGCTCGCAAATCCCGCGCTATTGATGCTGAGCGACGACGGCCGGCCAATCGCCGTTCGCGGCGCGATCAAGGAAGCGCCGGTCGAGGTAGCCAAGCTCAACAAGTTCACGCCGGCTGCTTTCGTGTCGATCGAGGATCGGCGCTTCTACAGTCACTGGGGCATCGACCCGCGAGGCATTGGCCGTGCGTTCGTTGCCAATCTGCGCGGGGGCGGGGTGCGGCAGGGCGGATCGACGATCACGCAACAGCTCGCGAAGACCAGTTTCTTGTCGAACAACCGCACCGTCAAACGCAAGGCGCAGGAGATCATCATCGCGTTCTGGCTCGAAGCGTGGCTGACCAAGCAGGAGATCCTGTCGCGCTATCTGTCGAGCGTCTACTTTGGCGACGGCGTCTATGGCCTGCGCGCGGCGGCACATCATTACTTCAACCGCGACCCGGAAAATCTCACGCTCGGCCAGTCTGCGATGCTCGCAGGCCTGGTGCAGGCGCCATCGCGGTTAGCGCCGACGCACAATCTTCCGGCGGCGCAGAAGCGGAGCAAGCTGGTGCTGGCGGCGATGGCGGACACCGGCGCGATCACCGCATCGCGGGCGCGGGCGACGACGTTGGCACATCCGGTGCTGATAACGTCCAAGGTCCCGACGGGCACGTATTTCGCCGACTGGGTTGCGCCGTCAGCGCAGAATGCGTTCGAAACTGACTTCGGGCAGGTGAAGGTGCGCACGACGCTCGACAGCGACCTGCAGCGGCTGGCCGTCCGCGCGGTCGCCCGCGCACAGATCGGCGGCGCTCAGGCCGCGCTGGTGGCCATGCGGCCGGACGGGCGCGTCGTCGCGATGGTCGGCGGCAAAAGCTACAAGGATTCACCCTTCAACCGGGCCACGCAGGCGCAGCGCCAGCCGGGATCGGCGTTCAAGCTTTTCGTCTATCTCGCCGCGCTGCGCGCCGGCTGGACGCCCGACAGCCTGATCGAAGACAAACCGATCACCATCGGCGGCTGGACGCCGGTCAACAGCGACCGGGTCTACCGCGGGCAGATCACGCTTCGAGAAGCGTTCGCCCGGTCAAGCAATGCGGCAACCGTGCGGCTGTCGGAATCGGTCGGCCGCAACAATATTATCCGCGCCGCGCGCGATCTCGGCATCACGACGCCGCTGCCTGATCGGCCGAGCCTTGCGCTTGGCACCGCCGGCGTAAGCCTGCTCGAGCTGACGTCGGCTTATGCGGCCGTGGCGAGCGGGCATTATCCGATCCGCGCGCGTGGGCTCCCGGACGCGCAGGAGCCGGAGGGCCTGGCCGCATTCTTCCGTAGCGACGGCTCGCTTGACCAGCGGCGCGACTGGGCGCCGATGCTCGATCTTTTGTTTGCCGCAGCTAACAATGGCACCGGCAAGCGCGCCGCACTCGCTATTCCCACCTTCGGCAAAACGGGAACGACGCAGGAGAACCGCGATGCTCTTTTCGTCGGCTTCGCGGGGAATCTGGTCGTCGGCGTGTGGGTCGGCCGCGACGATAACGGCTCACTCGGCAAGATTAGTGGCGGAACTGTGCCTGCCGAAATCTGGCGTAATTTCATGACATCCGCCGTGGCGGTCGACGGGCAGCGCGGGCCGCGGCTTCCCGCCCAATTCCACGTGCCGCAGCGACAGCCGCAACCCGATCCGACCCAGGATGGACGGAAGAGTCCGCTCCCACCGGAATGGAGCGATTCAACGAAACAGCTACGGGAGATTGCCGATCAGCTGGCAAATTTGACCGGTAATTAACAGTTAAATATCGGTGACTTAACAACATGTCAGTCTTTTAATGTTGCGCTTTAAGACTTTCTCAACCCTGAAAGCAGAGATTCAAGGTCGACCTGCACGGTGTATGTGCGCAGGTTCCCGTTGCTATTGGCTGTTGGGAGACCAGTAATGGTCAAATTTGTGAAGCTGCTGAAGAACGAGAAGGGCGCGACGGCCATTGAATATGGTCTCATTGCGGCTCTGATTGCTGTTGCTGCTATCGGCGCGATGACGCAGGTCGGCAACAAGCTCAACTCGACGTTCAATAACGTCTCGAACTCGCTCAACTAAGAGCGGACTTCGTGAGGGGTGGACGGCGGTGCCTTCGGGCGCCGCCGTTTTCTTTTGCGGATCTCGCCTGTGCGTGCCGATATGCAACACGTTCGAAAAGGTTGGGTTTTTTCGCGTGCTAGCCAGTTGCCGACACTCCAGTCGGGTGTCATCTTCGGCGCTGGTGAGGTGGACAATTGCCCTGTTACTGCTGGGGATGTCGTCGGCTGCGGCGGCCGCGCCATCGCGCGCGCCGCTCTACGATACTGTTCGCCTGAACATCGGTATCAATTGCCAGTGGCGGCAGAAATGTATCGTCGACCAGCAGCGGGCGATGAATCGCGCGCTTAGCTATGTGAAGACGCAGCGGCCCTCGGCTGCGAAGGTCCAACTGTGCAACCGGAACGCCGCCCGCGGGCGCTATCGCGTGGACTGGATCGGTTTCGACAATTGCATGCGCAACAGTGCGCTGCGTCCGGTTTCCCTCAGGGTTTACAAGCGCCGCTTCCATTAGGCTGCATCCGCAGCAGCCGCGCTCCCGTATAGGATGACGATATGCTGATCATCCTCCTCGCTTATTTCGGTGGGATCCTCACGATCCTGAGTCCGTGCATCCTGCCGGTTCTGCCGTTCGTGTTCGCTCGCGCCGACCGCGGCTTCCTGCGCAGCAGCCTGCCGATGCTCGTCGGCATGGCTGCCACCTTTGCGATCGTCGCCACGCTCGCCGCCGTCGGTGGCGGCTGGGCGGTGCGCGCGAACCAGGTCGGGCGCTGGGCGGCGCTGGTGCTGCTGGCATTGTTTGGGATTGCCCTCGTGTTTCCGAGCATCTCCGACCGGCTGACGCGGCCGTTGGTCGCGCTCGGCTCGCGGATGACGGAGCGGGAAGGGCAGCGCGACAGCGTGTGGTCGTCCCTCCTTTTAGGGGTCGCGACCGGACTGTTGTGGGCGCCTTGCGCGGGTCCGATCCTCGGCATCATCTTCACCGCAGCCGCGCTGAATGGCGCAAGCCTCAACACGACTTTGTTGTTGCTGGCTTATGCGCTCGGCGCGGCGACCTCGCTGGCGCTAGCGCTTCTGGTCGGCGGGAAGCTGTTCGCGCGGATGAAGAAGTCGCTCGGCGCAAGCGAGCGCATCCGCCAAGTGCTGGGCGTGCTCGTATTGGTCGGTGTGGGCGCCATCGCGCTCGGCCTCGACACGCGCGTTCTGTCGAAGCTTTCCAGCGCCCAGACTTCAAGTCTGGAAACCGGCCTCGCGCAGAAGCTTGGTGCGACGCAGCAGATGGGCGCCACCGAAACGCGCACCAACAAGATGGGCCAACTGGTGCTGCCGGTGGAAGGCGAGCTTCCCCCGCTTGACGGCCTCGGCCCGTGGTTCAACGGCAAGGCGCTCACCCGCGAGGCGTTGCGCGGCAAGGTCGTGGTGATCGACTTCTGGACATACAGCTGCATCAACTGCCTGCGCTCCATCCCCTACGTAAAGGCGTGGGACGAACGGTACCGCAAAGACGGCCTCGTCGTGATCGGCGTGCACGCGCCTGAATTCGCCTTCGAGCGCGAACCGGCGAATGTCGCACGGTCGCTGAAGGAACTCGGCATCACCTACCCGGTCGCGCTCGACAACAATTACGTGCTGTGGCGAGCGCTGAATAACAATTACTGGCCGGCGCACTACTTCGTCGATGTGCAGGGTCGCGTTCGCTACCACCATTTCGGCGAGGGAGACTATGCAGGGTCGGAGCGCGTGATCCGCCAGCTGCTTGCCGAAGCGGGCCACGCGCCGGCCGGTCAGTCGATGGCGCCGGTCGCGGCCAGCGGCGCGCAGGCAGGCGCGGCCATCGGTCAGATCGGCTCGCCCGAAACCTATATTGGCTGTGCGCGTGCCGAGCGCTTCGTGTCGCCAGGCGGGCTGCTGACCGACAAGCCGAAAACCTATGCGGGCGCACCGCTGTCGCTGAACGATTGGTCGTTGGAAGGATCATGGCAGGTCAGCCGGCAGAGCGCGCGGTCGCTAGCTGCCGGTTCCAAGATCAGCTTCCGCTTCCATGCCCGCGACCTGCATCTCGTGCTCGGACCAGCAAGCGGGAAGCCGGTGCGCTATCGCGTCCTTCTCGATGGCAAGCCGGTGGGTGCGGACGCTGGGGTCGATGCGGCCTACAGCAGCGGCGTGGTGCGCGAGCAGCGCCTCTACCAACTTGTCCGGCAGAAGGGACCTGTGCGCGACCGTACCTTCACGATCGAGTTCCTCGATCCGGGTGTGGACGCTTTCTCCTTCACCTTCGGCTAGTAGCCGCTGAGGGACATTGCTTCGGCGGGTTGCGGCCGGACGCGAGCCCCTTCGATACCTCCACCTGCGCGTCCCTGAGATCGGCCTGGAATTGCGGATCGGCCTGCAGCCGCGCGAGGATCAGCTTGCCGATCTCGCGGCCGGCGTCGATGTCGCTCTGCCATTGCCCGTCGCAGATGACGCGGTTCTGGCCGAAATCGTCGCCGCGTTGGAGCAGCGCCGTCGAGCGAGCGGGATTGAGCGTCGCGAGGATGTGCCCGAACGCCCAGCCTGTCGCACTTTGCCCGCCGGGGTAGGAGCCTTCGATCCGGAGCATTGCATCGTCGCTTGGCAGGCAACTCGCACCGTTGTGGACGGCAAATGGGCGAGGGCGCTTGTAACGGTTCTTTGCCGGCGAGATCGAGCGCCGGACGTCGATAAAGGTCTTGTTGAGAACGGTGAAAAGGGCCGGGGTGCTTTGCTTGTCGATGTCGGTACCGAGTGCGCAGGAAAATCCGTGCAGAATGACGGGCAGCGAGCGCGAAGCATCGGAGATCGCCTGGTCGTAGCGATCGGTGCCTCGGTATTTCAGCGCCGCTTCTCGCGCGGCCTCGTCCCTTGCCATTTCCGGCGAACCAGCGGCGGGCGGCGGCGGCACGGCCGAGATGACATCGGGAAGCTGGTCGGCGGCGAGATAGCCGCTTGCCGTGGTTGCGGGGACGCCGCGCCTCGACGCATTGCTGCGTTCCTTGGAAGTGCAGGACGCGCCGGAGAGCGCCAGCGCGACGGCCGCCGCAACGCCCACGATCTCTTTCGAACCGGCCACGGCAATCTCCTCTCGAGATGCCTTTCGATAGGCCGCACGAAATCTCGCGCACGGCCCAGCGCCATTATCACGCGCGACCGATCCTGTCGTAGGGAATCAGCGGTTCAGGAGAAGGATGGTGGAGCCGAGGGGGATCGAACCCCTGACCTTCGCAATGCCATTGCGACGCTCTCCCAGCTGAGCTACGGCCCCACGTGTCACGCGCCCTTAGGCGATGGAAGACGTTCTGCAAATGGGAAATTCGGTCTTTTCGGTCAACCTCGGCCGGCATTGAATTCGCTTGCCCAGCGTCGGCCTAGCCCACAAACAACCGCATCGACGGGGATGGGGGATGCCGATGCGGCCGATGCTTGCAGTTTTTGCTTTTATGCTTGTGGCGGCGGCGCCGCCCGCCACGGTGCCGGTCCAGCTAGGCGTCGATACGCCAGCGCCGCTGGCTGGGCGGATTATCGTCTTTGCCGAGCCGGTGAAGCCCGGCGACAAGGCGCCTGAAAGCATCGACGCCAATCCATTCGCTGGAACACTGACTGCTGTTGCCGCGCGCGATGTTCGGTCGCTGTCGAAGGGGCAGGTCGCTGTCGTCGATGCGGATACCGATACGGTGCCTGGCCCATGGTCCCAGCTGCCGTCCGGCAAGTATCGGGTGCAGGCCGTGCTCGATGTGAACGGCGACTATAATTACAGTGGGCGCGGCGCCAACGATGTTGTTTCGCCGATCACCGAAGTGTCGCTCCCCGGTGCGCTTCCCCCGATCGGGCTGACATCGGTCATTCCGGCGACCGATCCCTACGCGGCGCAGAGCGAGAGAGGCAAAACCTTGGCGCCTTTCTTGGCGAAGACGCTGCCGGTCGATTTCGTCAGCCCGGAGCTGAGCGCCTTCTGGGGCCGGCCGGTGCACATGCGCGGTTGGATCGCACTTCCGCCTGGATACAGTCCGACGTCCAAGGCAACCTGGCCGACGGTCTATGCCACGCAGGGCTTCGGTGGGAACCTGCCGTCCGCGCGGTGGGAGGCGGCCAGCCGTACGCAGCTGATGGAGCAGGGCAAGATTCCGCCGATGATCTGGGTCGTGCTCGACGAGAGCTCACCGACCGGCACGCACGAGTTCGCGGATTCCGTGAACAACGGGCCGTGGGGCGCCGCGCTGACGGCGGAGCTGATCCCGTCACTGGAGAAGCAGTATCGCATGGACGCGCGTCCGTCAGGGCGCTTCCTCAACGGCCATTCGTCAGGCGGATGGGCGACGTTATGGCTCCAGACGTGCTATCCGAAGATTTTCGGCGGCACCTGGTCAACCTCGCCCGACCCGAGCGACTTTCATGACTTCACCGGCGCCGACATCTATCGGCCCAATGCCAACGTCTATGTCGACGCCACCGGCAAGCCGGTGCCGCTGGTGCGCATGAACGGCAAGGACGTCGCCAACCTGCAGGATTTCGCGCGGCTGGAGTCGGTGCTCGGCCCTTATGGCGGGCAGATGTCGTCGTTCGACTGGGTCTTCTCGCCCAAGGGCGCTGACGGCCGGCCGATGCAGATGTTCGATCGCCGCACCGGCGCGGTCGATCCGGTCGTCGCCGCTTACTGGCGCGACCATTATGACATTGCCTACCGGCTCGAGCACAATTGGCCGGCGCTGAAACGTGACCTCGACGGCAAGATTCACGTCATCGTCGGGACGGAGGATACTTTCCATCTCGACGGCGCGGCGCGGAAACTGAAGGCGGTGCTGGAGCGCCTGGGCGCGAAGGCGGACGTGCGTTTCCTGCCCGGGAAGACGCACGGCAACCTTTATGAGGCGAACGGGGATCCGAACGCCTTGCTGATCCAGATTACGAAGGAAATGCAGGCCGTCGCGCGACCGGGCAAGACCAACTAGCTTTCGTCGTCCTCGCCGCCGGTTTCGACTCCAAGGTCATTGTCGCCGGTTTCCAGGTCGACTTCCTCGTCCGGGCTGATCTCGGCGTCTTCGTCGACTGCCAGATCCTCGGCCGCCAGCTCGTCGTCCTGCGCGGGTTCCTTGGCGGCCACGGGCGCAGCTTCAAACGCCATCGGCTGCTTGGACTTCAGCACCGGCTCCGGCACGAAGTCGGTGCCGCAGTTGATGCAGTGCACCGGATCGTCATTGCCGAGGTCGTAGAAGCGGGTCGAGCACTTGGGGCAAGTGCGCTTGGAGCCCCATTCGGGCTTCACCATGAAAAACGTCTCCAGTTTCGAATTCGCGCGCGCGCCCATCGACTGGGGCAGCGTTCGGCGGGGCGCCTTGCCATAGGCATAGCCCCCTGTCAAAGCGCCCAAATCGCATGAGCAAGGACCTGAGTGACAACCGCCCGATCGTAATCGCGGTCGACGGACCCGCGGCCAGCGGCAAGGGAACGATCGCCCGGGCACTGGCGGCCCATTTCGGCCTGCCGCACATGGATACCGGCCTGCTCTACCGCGCGGTGGCGCTCAACCTGTGGCGCTGGGGCGGGGACCCGTCGAGCGAGTTCGAGGCTCTCCGGGCGTGCTCCGCTGTCGGTGTCGATCCGGATGACCCAGAGCTGCGCAGCGAGGCGGTCTCCAAATATGCTTCCGCCATTTCGGCCTACCCTTCCGTGCGCGCGGCCTTGCTGGAACGCCAGCAGGAATTCGCCGGACAGCCGAAGGGGGCTGTGCTGGACGGACGCGACATCGGAACGGTGATTGCGCCGGATGCGCCGGTGAAGCTTTTCGTAACTGCGTCGGCCGAGGTCAGGGCGCAGCGCCGCGTGCGCGAGCTGCTTGCCCGCGGGATGCCTGCGCACCTTGAGGACGTGCTGCTCGACATCCACGCTCGCGACGACCGGGACTCAAGCCGCAAAACCGCGCCGCTGCGTCAAGCCGACGGGGCGCTCCTGCTCGACACCACTGACCTCGATGTCGACCAATCGATCGCCAAGGCCATCAACCTGGCCGAAGAGCAACTCGCGCGCGCCGAATAAAGAGAGGCCCGGCAGCAAGGGGATCACTGCCGGGCCATCCTGTATTGGAACCCGCCTCCAGATTGCCGTCTAGATCAGGCGGGCTCCGTGAGATTCAACTAATAGCATAAATCCGCGTTGCGCGCGACTGTCGCTTTGTCTCGAACCAAGACACCCGGCCACGCGTCAGGGCTTGCGGCGAAGGCTCCAAACGAGCGCGGACAGGCTGGTCAGCACGGCAGCGAAAGCGATCAGAAGGGCGGGACTGATTAACATCATGACAGCGACTCCGTGAATCACAGTTCACTATTTGTTCCCTATCTACAATAGGAAAATACCTATCAGGCCAATGATCGCTGAGTAGGGATATTTTCACCTCTCGTGCTTAGACGATAGCGCTGAAACCGACGCCCGGAGCGCGCCACCAATGCATGCCAAAGCCGGCCCGATCGCCAGCAGCCATATGATCATCAGCTGCGCGACCATTGCCGCGATCCTGTTGTTCGTCGCGCTGGGCAGCCGGGTTCTTGCCCCGGCGCTTGGCGGTGCCGCTGTTCCGAACAGCAGCCTGACCATGGCGTTCCTGCTGAACATCGCGATCATCCTGTTCGGCTGGCGGCGGTCCAAGGATTTGCGCGAGGCGCTCGACGCCTATGAGCAGGCCGAACGGCTCGCCGAACGCAACGCCAACACCGACCCGACGACGGGACTTGCCAATCGGCGCGAGGTCTTGCGCTCGATTGCCGACGCAATGGAGGCCAGACGCGGTGCGACTTTGCTGCTGATCGACCTCGACCACTTCAAGCGGGTGAACGACCTTCACGGCCATGTCGTCGGCGACCAGTTGCTGAAGCATGTCGCCGAAGTGCTCCTCGGCGCCGCACCCAGTGGCGCTTGCTGCGCCCGTACCGGCGGTGACGAGTTCGCAGTGCTTATCGAAAGCGCCGACGCCAAGAATGCCGAGCAGGTCGCCACTGGCGTGCTCGCCCAGCTCGCGACCCCGACGTTCGCCGCCGGCGCGCAGGTGCAAGCCACCGCCTCGATCGGCATTGCCGGCGCTGAGAAGCTTAGCAAGGCCGAGGACCTGCTTCGACGGGGTGACGTTGCGCTTTACTCAGCCAAGCGCGCCGGACGCGGCCAGTTCGCCTGGTTCGACCCGCAGCTCGACCGCGAGCTGAGCGAGCGGCTCGAGTTCGAGGAGGACATGCGCGTCGGCATCGCCAAGGGCGAGTTCGTGCCGTTCTTCCAGCCGCTCATCGACCTCAGCACGCGGGACCTCGTCGGGTTCGAGGCGCTCGCTCGCTGGCGCTCGCCGAAGCGCGGCTTCGTCGAGGCCGACCAGTTCATCGACGTCGCCGAAAGCAGCGGCCTGATCAGCCCGCTGACGCTCGGCGTGATTGCACAGGCGCTAAAGGAAGCGCGGACCTGGCCGCCGAACCTGAAGCTTGCCGTCAACATCTCGCCAGTTCAGTTCCGTGACAGCCGCCTTGCCGCGCAGATCATCAAGGTGCTGACTGAGAGCGGCTTCCCCGCGAGCCGGCTGGAAATCGAGATTACCGAGGCCGCGCTGCTTGAAGACCGCGATCAGGTTCTGTCGATCATCCACAGCCTCAAGAACGTTGGCGTCAGCGTCAGCCTCGACGATTTCGGGACCGGCTATGCCAGCCTCGCGCAGGTCAATTCGCTGCCGCTCGATCGCGTGAAGATCGATCGCAGCTTTATCAGCACGATCGTTAAGAGCGAGTCGACGGCGGCGATCGTCAGCTCGATCGCGGGGCTCGGCCATCAGCTTAACGTTCCGATCACCGCCGAGGGCGTTGAGTCCGAGCAAATCCGAAACGCGCTCAAGAATTTCGGTTGCACCGAAGCGCAAGGCTGGCTGTTCGGCCGCCCGGTGAGCGGCGACAGCGTTCGCACTTTCCTTGGCCTCAAGGGGCAAAACGGAGCTGGGGACATGACGGCCGAGCCACCGAAAGCCGCCGAGGGCGACCGCCACCGCTTCACCCCCCGGATCGGGCGAGTGCTTTAGCTCCGAAAATCATGTGCTGCTGACAGCAAAACGCCGCGGAGAAACCGCGGCGCTTCGCTTATGTGTAGACGGGTTACGCGGCCCGATAGGTGACCTTGACGTTCCTCGTCCTGCGTATTTGGAACCCGATGGCGCCAAAGCCGAGAAGCGTCATCGCCCAGGTCGCTGGTTCAGGGACCTCACCAACCGGTCCGCCTTCTTTATAGAACCACTGCAGGACCGCCGGGCCTCCGCAGCACTCACCGTAGGACATGGTGAAGTGGTACGTGCCGGCGGACGGCGCGGTGATCGTGAATGGAGTGGTGACCGGGGCCGTCGGCCCAGGAGTGTCGACGACCAAGCCAATTCCGCCGTCGAGGCTTAGTTGCAAGCCGTCGTCGTGTGCACATTTTTTGAGCAGTGCATAACCCTGGCCAATTTTCTTGGCGATCAGCGCGCCGGCCAGCACCGCGAGGACGAGTGAGCGTTCATCCTATCATCCTATTTGCCGCAGTCGAACAAATCCGGATGCTGGCGCGGCTGGGAGCGGAGATATTGCGGCGGCACCTGCACCTTGCCGCCGATTTCGGCTGCCGCGTGCCACGGCCAGCGCGGGTCGTAGAGGATGCCGCGGGCGAGCGCGACCATGTCGGCATCGCCCGTTCCGACGATTGCCTCTGCCTGCTCCGGCTCAGTGATCATCCCGACCGCAACGACCGGCATGTTGACGGCGCGCTTGATCTCGCGGGCTAGAGGAACCTGATAGCTCGGGCCGACCGGGATCTGCTGGCGCGGGTCCAGGCCGCCGCTAGAGACGTGAATGGCGCCGCAGCCGAGCGCATCCAGCGCCCTAGCGAACTCTATCGTTTGCTCAAGGTCCCAGCCACCATCGACCCAGTCGGTTGCGGAGACGCGCATCGTGACGGGCTTGTCGGGCGGAAAGGCAGCGCGAACCGCGTCGAATACTTCGAGCGGGAAGCGCATTCGGTTTTCGAGGCTGCCGCCATATTCGTCGGTGCGGCGGTTGGAGAGCGGCGAAAGGAACTGGTGGAGGAGATAGCCGTGCGCGCCGTGTAGCTGGACGGCAGCGAGGTCGAGGCGCGCTGCGCGCACTGCGGCGTCCGCGAACGCTTCACGGATGCGATCAAGGCGCTCGCGGTCGAGCTCGACCGGCGGGTTCTCGCCTTCGAGGAATGGAATGGGCGAAGGCGCTACCGTCTGCCATCCATTCTCCGCATGCGGCGTAATCTGTGCGCCGCCGAACCATGGTTTGTCGGTCGACGCCTTGCGCCCGGCATGGCCCAGTTGGATCGCAACCGGCATGTCCGACCAGCGCCGAACGCTTGCCAGCACCCGCGCCATCGCTTCCTCGTTGGCGTCCGACCACAGGCCGGTGTCGCCGTAGCTGATGCGCCCCTCCGGCGTAACGCCGGTTGCCTCGATGGTGAGCAGCGCCGCGCCGGACAGCGCGAGATGGCCGAGGTGGATCATGTGCCAGTCGGTCATGTTCCCGTCCTCGGCCGAATATTGGCACATGGGCGCTATGACGATGCGGTTAGCGAGCTTGAGGCCGCCGACCTCGATCGGGCTGAACAAGGCTGGCATGAAATTCCTTAGCTGGAGAGAGCGGGTTCGGGCTGCCGGACGGCTTCCATGAGGAGTTGGTAGGATTTCAGACGCGCCTGGTGATCGTAAACCTGCGCGGTGACCATCAGCTCGTCGGGTAGCGTGCACTCGACGAACTCCCCGATCTGGCGGCGCGCCGTCTCGGGACTGCCGATGGCGGATGCCGACAGTATCTGGCGCAGCGTTGCGCGCGCCTCGAGCGGCAGCTCGTCGGCATAACCGGGCCTCGGCGGCGGTAGCTGGATGGGGTTGCCGGTGCGTAGCGAGACGAAGGCCTGCTGCACCGATGTTGCCAGCAGCTGCGCTTCCTCGTCGCTGTCTGCGACGATCGCATTGAAGCCGAGCATGACGTACGGCTTGTCGAGCTGTTCCGACGGCTCGAACCGCTCGCGATAAACCTTGATCGCCTCCATCATCATCTGCGGCGCGAAGTGCGAGGCGAAGGCGTATGGAAGGCCGAGCATTGCCGCGAGTTGCGCTCCGAACAGGCTCGACCCGAGAATCCAGATCGGGATGGAGAGGCCCTCGCCGGGAATCGCACGGACACGCCCGTTGTCACCGCGGAAATAGCCCATGAGCTCGACCACATCGCGCGGGAACTGATCGGCGTCCGACACCAGGTTGCGGCGCATCGCATGAGCAGCGGCCTGGTCCGTGCCCGGAGCGCGTCCCAGTCCGAGGTCGATGCGGCCGGGATAGAGGGATTCCAGCGTGCCGAACTGCTCAGCGACGATCAGCGGTGCGTGGTTGGGCAGCATGATGCCGCCAGCGCCGATGCGAATCGTCGAGGTCTGCGACCCGACGAACGCCAGTGCCACCGCCGTCGCCGCGCTCGCGATGCCAGCCATCGAATGATGCTCGGCCATCCAGAACCGCTGGTAGAGGAGGCTCTCCGCATGGCGGGCGAGGTCGGCGGAGTTGCGAAGTGACTGCCCCGCGTCGCTCCCCTCGACGATCGGTGACAGGTCGAGGATGGAGAGGGGCACCATGGGCCCGCATTTGGGTCGTTCATCGCGTCACCGCAAGGTCAGTGGCAGGCGGCAGCTGGCTTTAGGCTATGCTCCCGACTGCTCGTCGGTTGGATAGGTCGCGTTCGCCAATCCCCATGCGATCGCGAGCGCGAGGGCAGCCCACGCGGGCATCGCATAGTCGGTGTCGAAGCCGGTCAGCATCAGCGCAAGAAAGCAGAAGAAGCCGAGGACGTACCAGCCCTTCGGCGATCCTTTGCCGGCGATCTCATATTGGATCCAATTGAGCTGCTCGGAGCCCCGTTCCTCCGGACCGTGCATCGGGCGTCGCCGTCCACGAGTCAGGAGCAGCAGCAGGGCGAGGCTGCCTACCAAGGCCGCAAGCGCCCTGGGCAGCAGGGCCGGCGCGCCAAACCATTCAATTAGCAGCGTAACGCAGAGGGTGAGCGCGACGATGGAGGGCGCGCGCTTCGATAGGCTGTCGATCATGGGACTTGCGCGCACGGCGCTTCTATCGATGACCTCGCGACCGTCTGCAATGCCCACTGGCGCAACTTGCCCTCTAAGCCCCTCTAAGCTAAGGGGCGCGCGTCCGGCGGCGGTGGCCGCGGAAGCCCGTCTCTTCGGCGAGCGCGTACGGTGTACCGGAAGCGACCGGCACCGGGGCGCGCTCTTTGTCATGAACAGGGCCGTTCCGAACACCGCCCGCAGGTCGCCGCTTCGGCACGGTGCCGCCGCGGCAGTGCATGCAACCAGGTCCGCATGTGAAGGCCCGCCATGGTGGCGCGTCACGCGGCAGGCCAGTTTGAAGTTCAGGAACACAGATACACATGGCGACAACGACATTCCCGTCCCGCGACGATTTCGCGGCCCTCCTCAACGAAAGCCTCGGTGGTGAGAACGAAACCTTCGAAGGCAAGGTGGTGAAGGGCACCGTCACGGGCATCGAGAATGACATGGCCGTCATCGACGTCGGCCTGAAGAGCGAAGGCCGAGTGCCGCTGCGCGAGTTCGCGGCGCCGGGCCAGAGAGCCGACCTCAAGGTTGGCGACGAAGTCGAAGTCTATGTCGACCGCGTTGAGAATTCGGCTGGCGAAGCGATGCTGTCACGCGACCGCGCGCGCCGCGAAGCCGCCTGGGACAAGCTCGAAAAGGAATTCGAAGCCGGCAACCGCGTCGAAGGCGTGATCTTCGGCCGCGTGAAGGGCGGCTTCACCGTCGACCTCGGCGGCGCCGTAGCGTTCCTTCCGGGATCGCAGGTCGACATTCGTCCGGTCCGCGATGTTGGTCCTCTAATGGATCTTCCGCAGCCGTTCCAGATCCTCAAGATGGATCGCCGCCGCGGTAACATCGTAGTGTCGCGCCGCGCGATCCTCGAAGAGACCCGCGCCGAGCAGCGCAGCGGCCTCATCCAGTCGCTGGCCGAGGGCCAAGTCATCGAGGGCGTGGTCAAGAACATCACCGATTACGGTGCGTTCGTCGACCTCGGCGGAATCGACGGCCTGCTGCACGTTACCGACATCAGCTACAAGCGCGTCAATCATCCGAGCGAGGTGCTCAACATCGGCGACACGGTGAAGGTGCAGATTATCCGCATCAACCGTGAGACGCAGCGCATCAGCCTCGGCATGAAGCAGCTTGAGAGCGATCCGTGGGAAGGCGCATCGGCCAAGTATCCGGTCGGCGGCGTGTTCCAGGGCCGCGTCACCAACATCACCGAATATGGCGCTTTCGTCGAGCTCGAGCCGGGCATCGAAGGCCTCGTCCACGTCTCGGAAATGAGCTGGACGAAGAAGAACGTGCATCCGGGCAAGATCGTCAGCACGAGCCAGGAAGTCGACGTGAAGGTGCTCGAGGTGGACGAAGAGAAGCGTCGCATCTCGCTTGGCCTCAAGCAGGCGCAGTCGAATCCGTGGGAAGCCTTCGCCGAAGCGCACCCGGTCGGATCCGTCGTCGAAGGCGAAGTCAAGAACTCGACCGAGTTCGGCCTGTTCGTCGGCCTCGAAGGCGACGTCGACGGCATGGTCCACATGTCGGACATCGCCTGGGGCGTGTCGGGCGAGGAAGCGCTTCAGCTTCACCGCAAGGGAGAGACCGTCAAGGCGCAGGTGCTCGACGTCGATGTCGAGAAGGAGCGCATCAGCCTCGGCATGAAGCAGCTCGAAGGCGGCGGTGCTGGCGCGGCCGTTGGCACTGGCGCGGCGATCGGCGGGGTCAAGAAGGGCGAGACGGTCACCGTCACCGTCCGCGCGATCCAGGATGCTGGTCTCGACGTTCAGGTCGGTGACGACGGGGCCACCGGCTTCATCAAGCGCGGCGACCTTGGCCGCGACCGCGACGAGCAGCGCGCCGAGCGCTTCCAGGTCGGTCAGAAGCTCGACGCGATGGTCATCGGTTTCGATCGTTCGAAGAAGCCGAACTTCTCGATCAAGGCGATGCAGATTGCCGAAGAGAAGCAGCAGGTTGCGCAGTACGGTTCGTCGGATTCCGGCGCGTCGCTCGGTGACATCCTCGGCCAGGCGCTGAAGGAAGCCCAGGAAACGAAATCCAAGAAGAAGTAATTGTGAAGGCGGCGTTTCTTCTTGAGACGCCGCCTTTCAATTCCTCTTGCGTGAGAAACTGATTCCTGACAGCCTTATTCCCAAGCGGCCCATTGTTCGGGGGGAGTAGGGGCCGGTCATCCTTAATGCGGGGAAGCCGATGATCCGTTCTGAGCTGGTGCAGAAGCTTTGCACCGATTTCCCGGACCTCACGCAGCGTGAGGTCGAGGGCGTGGTCAGCGCCATTTTCGATTCTATCACGGATCAGCTCGCCAAGGGCGGCCGGGTGGAGCTTCGCGGCTTCGGCGCCTTCTCGACGCGCAACCGTGATGCGCGCATCGGCCGTAACCCGCGCACCGGCGAATCCGTCGATGTCGACGCCAAGCGCGTGCCTTACTTCAAGCCTGGCAAGGAAATGCGCGAGCGCCTGAACTTAGGTGAAGTCACTGCCGAATAGCCGGGGCAGCACTACCGTCGCCGCGGCTGGCAATGCGGACGTGGCGGAACGGTAGACGCTGGAGACTTAAAATCTTCTTCCCGATTGGGAGTGCGGGTTCGATTCCCGCCGTCCGCACCAACCCTTGAGCAGCCGAGCGTAGAGATTCGATCGCGATGCGATCGTCGAGCAGCGCGAAGAGCCTGCGAAAGCCGGCCGGCCGCCGGCCCCTATGCCGAGTGGATCGACGTCACGTATTTATTCCGTGACGGCGCGAGACCTTCGAAACCGAACATCCACACAGCCCAAAAAATTGGGGCAGACCGAAGCCCGCCCCAACCCCTGTGTTCAGCGTTGCCGCTTAGCCGCGTTCGCCGCGCTCCACCGGAGGCGGTGGGGGTGGCGGCGGAGGCGGCGGAGCGGGGCAAGTCGCCGCAACGTCGATCACCGAGTTCCCGACGATTCATGGTCACCGAAAAATTGACCAATTTTCGAACATTAATCGATGTTTCACGAGACGGTTTATTAAGCGTTTTCTCATAACACCGTCGCCGTGAGTAAAGCTGTACCGAGTAACAGCGCTTCGGCGGCGAATGAGCGCGTGGTCAATGCACAGCGCGATGCGATAGTGCTTACCATCCTCATTGCCGCGGTATTGTTGCTCATCTGGAACGGCAGCACCTTCTTCGCCAATCTGCAGATCGCGGGGAATTTCGACCCCGACGTACGCATCGCAAGTACCGCCTTAACGCTGAATGTCGCACTGATCCTGTTCGGCTGGCGGCGCTACGTCGACCTGCAGCACGAAGCGGAATTGCGGGCAGAGCAGGAACGGCGGGCCGTCGTCCTCGCAACGACTGACGCCATCAGCGGCCTCTACAATCGCAAGGGCTTCGCGGACCGCGCCGGCGAGTTGCTGGCGCGAAGCTTGGTAAGTGGCGATCATGTCGCGGTGGTTTCGTGCCAGGTTCAGCGGTTCAAGACCGTCAACGACCAGCACGGTCTGGAGATGGGCGATCGCCTGCTCAAGGAGATCGCGGCTTCCCTCAGCAAGGAGTTGCCGGGTCACATGGTCATCGCGAGGCTTAGCGGTGACGAATTCGCTGTCGCGCTCGCCGTTCGGCCGGACCAGGCGGAGCGGGCCGAGGAAGTCGCCGAGACCCTCCTGAAGATCGTCACTCGCCCATACGTCTTCGAAAACCGGATCATCCAGGTCGGCGCGTTTGTCGGCATTGCGGTAGCACCCGCAGCGGAGGCCGGCGTGCCCGATCTCCTGCGCCGCGCCGACATCGCGATGGACCGCGCCCGGAACGGCCGCATCGCGCGCCCCGTATGGTTCGACGCCGGCATGGAGCGGGCTCTACTGGCCCAGGGAGAGATCGAGCAGGGCATCCGGTTCGGCCTGGAGAACGGCCAGTTCATTCCCTTTTTCGAACCGCAGGTGGACCTCGCGACCGGCGACATCGTCGGCTTCGAGGTGCTGGCGCGCTGGAATCACCCACTCACCGGCATCATTGGCCCGGACATTTTCATCCCGATTGCCGAGGAAATCGGCCTGATCGGCCGTATGTCGGAGCAATTGATCGGCGAAGCGCTGCGGGAGGCCGCGACCTGGGACCCGGCGATCAAGATCTCCGTCAACATTTCCCCGTCGCAGCTTGCCGATAGCTGGTTTGCGCAGCGGATCGTCCGCTTGCTGACCGAAACGCGCTTCCCGGCAGATCGCCTCGTCGTGGAAGTGACCGAAACCTCGCTGTTCGCCGACATGGATCTCGCGCGTTCGATCGTGGCAAGCCTCAAGAACCAGGGCATCCGCCTTGCGCTCGACGATTTCGGCACCGGCTTCTCGTCGCTGGCGCACCTTCGCTCACTGCCGTTCGACATCATCAAGATCGACCGTAGCTTCGTCGCCGACATTCACAGCAAACGCGAGAATGGCGCGATCATCCGTGCCGTGACCACGCTTGCCAATGCGCTGTGCGTGCCGGTCTGCGTCGAGGGTATCGAGAACGAGAGCACGCTCGAGGGCGTGATGTCGCTCGGCTGCGAGATCGGGCAGGGGTGGTATTTCGGCAAGGCCATGCCGGCCGAGCAGGCCCGAGAGATGCTCGCGACCAGTCGCCGCACCGAGCTTCTGCAGCCGCCGCATTCGTCCGCCGCAGCCCGAGCTTAGTTCCAAAAACAGGAGATTAGAGCCATCTGTCCCGCCACGGGACGGATGGAGCCCTGTTGTGCAATCGGTGTTTTGAACATGGTGAATGTCCGGTTAAGGATTTACCATGTTGCTTGCGCGTCCAGCCCGTTCGATCAACCCGCGCCGCTTCGGCCGCGGCCCCGTGAAGGATGCGGGGCCGGCACCGACGCCGGCGAAGATCAGTGACGATCTGAAGCTATTCGCGACGACCTTCGCCGCTGGGTTCGTCTTCGTTTCGGTGTTCTTCGGCTAAGCCGCGATCAATCGCAGGCGAGGTGCAGTTTGTACCCCAGCCAAGCCGAGACCAGGCACATCGCCGCCACTAAGAGCAACTGACCCGTCGGGCCGACGCCCGCGCTGCTCAGCCCGTAAGCCATGAGCGAACCGACGACCATCGCGCCCGAGTTGACGATATTGTTGGCGGCCACAGTTCGAGCGGTTTCCGCCTTGGGCACCGTGGTCGTCAGGAAGGCGTAGAGAGGGACGACGAACATGCCGCCGGTGATCGAGACGCCGAGCAGCGCCAGGATCATCAGTCCCGCCATCGGGTTGAACAGGAAGTTGCCGAGCGTCGTCAGGTCGGGCCCATGCTTGCCCCAACTCAGCGCCACGAAGTGCAGCAGCAGGACGAAAACGCCCATTGCGATTACGGACGCCGGGGCGAAGCGGGCCGACACCTCGCTCTTCAGCAAGCGGTTTATGGCGACCGAGCCGATGGCGATTCCGACCGAGAAGATGCCGATAAAGAGACTGGCCACCTGCTCGTTCGCGCCAAGCACGTTCTTCACCAGCGGCGGGAAAATGATGATCAGCACCGCGCCGATCGTCCAGAAAAAGCTGATCGACAGGATGGCGAGGAACAGGCGGCGGATGTGCAGCGTCCCGCTCACCAGCTCGATCGACGCGTGAATGATGTGCCAGTTGATCGGTATGCGTTCGGCGGAAGGCGGCGCAGGAGGGACCTGGCGCCCGGCGAGGAAACCGAGCACCGCAATGCCGATCGTCGCTGCTGCCGCGATGGACGGCTGCACTGCCAGGACGCCGGCAAGGATCGTTCCGCCCAGGATGGCGAGATAGGTGCCGGCTTCGACCAATCCGGTTCCTCCGAGCACCTCGTCCTTGTGCAGATGTTGCGGGAGGATGGCGTATTTGATCGGGCCGAAGAAGGTCGAGTGAATGCCCATCGCGCAAACCGCTGCCAGCATCAGCGGAATATTCGCCAGCAGGATGCCCGATCCGCCAAGGATCATGATCCCGATCTCGGCAAGCTTGATGATCCGGATCAGGCGCGACTTGTCGTGATCGTCGGCCAATTGCCCGGACAAAGCCGAGAAGAGGAAAAAGGGCAGGATGAACAGGCCCTGCGCGATCGCGCTGAACTGAAACTCCTTCGCGGGGTTCGAATAGAGCTGGTACGTCACGAACAGGACGACCGCCTGCTTGAACAGGCTGTCGTTGAACGCGCCGAGGAACTGCGTCGTGAACAAAGGCAGGAACCGCCGCGAGCGCAGCAGATGTGAAACGTTCTGGATCAAGGCTTAGCTGAGCGCGCTCATTGACGGTGGCCGTGGAATAGCCAGCTTTCCGCTTTGCTCCAAACCTTATAACGGCCTTGTTCCAGAACGATGCTGTCGCTGCCGAACCTGCTGACCCTTTCGCGCATCCTTGCGGTGCCTATCCTGGTGTTCCTCTTGTGGCGCCCGGCGCCGTGGGACTATGCGATCACCTTCGTCCTCTACTGCCTTGTAGGCATCACCGACTATTTCGACGGCTATCTGGCGCGGGCGCAGGGGCGGATCTCACGGCTCGGCCAGTTCCTCGACCCGATCGCCGACAAGATCATGGTCGCCGCAGTGCTGGTGATGCTCATCTCCAGCCGCAAGGCCAATCCGGTGCCGGAGATTGCGAGCCTCCATATCATCCCCGCGCTGGTCATCCTGCTCCGCGAGATCATCGTCTCGGGCTTGCGCGAATTCCTCGCCGAGCTTCGTGTCGGACTACCGGTCAGCGCGCTGGCCAAGTGGAAGACCACCTTCCAGATGGTGGCTTTGGGGGCGCTGATCCTCGGCGGCGCGATGCCCGATTATCCGTGGGTGCACCTTACCGGTATTGTCAGCCTGTGGCTCGCGGCCGCACTGACGCTGGCGACCGGTTACGATTATCTGCGCATCGGCCTGAAGCACATGGACTGAGTTTCGGCAGCACTTATCGATTCTGCTGTTCTCACTGACGAAGGAATCCGGTTTCCGTCCGCCCCGCCTCGCGACTAGTCGTCGCGTCGACATTAGCTTCGGAGGGATTCTGACATGGACGCAAAGACTGGCGAAATGGGTGGGTGCCCGGTTGATCGGCCAAGCACGGTGCGCTCACTGCTCGGCCGCCAGAACCGCGACTGGTGGCCTGAACAGATCCCGGTCGACATTCTCAGTCAGGGCGGCGGATCGCCGGACCCGATGGGCGCCGACTTCAGCTATGCCGAAGCGTTCAAGAAGCTCGATTATCAGGCGCTGAAGCGCGACCTCGCCGCGCTGATGACGGATAGCAAGCCGTGGTGGCCTGCCGATTACGGCAATTACGGCCCCTTCATGATCCGCATGGCCTGGCACGCGGCCGGCACGTATCGCACCGCCGACGGGCGCGGCGGCGCCAACAGCGGGCAGCAGCGCTTTGCCCCGCTCAATAGCTGGCCGGACAACGGCAACCTCGACAAAGCGCGGCGCCTGCTGTGGCCGATCAAGCAGAAATATGGATCGTCGATCAGCTGGGCCGATTTGTTCGTTCTCGCCGGCAACGTCGCGATCGAAAGCATGGGTGGGCCGGTTTTCGGCTTCGGCGGCGGCCGCGCCGATGTGTTTGAGCCGGAGCGCGACATTTATTGGGGTGCCGAGGAAAAGTGGGTCGAAGCGACCGAGACCCGCATCCAGCCGGACCGCGAATTGGAGCTAGAAAACCCGCTGGCCGCGATTCAAATGGGCCTCATCTACGTCAATCCGGAAGGGCCGGGCGGTAATCCCGACCCGCTCCAGTCGGCTCGCGACATCAAGATCACCTTCGAACGCATGGCGATGAACCATGAGGAGACCGTCGCGCTGACCGCCGGCGGGCATACGTTTGGCAAGGCACACGGCGCTGGCGACCCAAGCCACGTCGATGCCGCTCCGGAGGGCGCCGACATCGCTCTCCAAGGTCTCGGCTGGGCAAGCTCCTTCGAGAGCGGGGTCGGCGAGCATACTATCACCAGCGGCATCGAAGGCTCCTGGGTGAATACGCCGACCCAATGGTCGGAGAATTATTTCCGCCTGTTGCTCGACTATGAATATGAGCTCGTGCGCTCGCCTGCGGGCGCGCAGCAGTGGCAGCCGATCAATCAGAAGCCGGAGGACATGGCGCCCGCCGCGCACGACCCGTCGAAGCGCGTGCCGACGATGATGACGACGGCCGACATGGCGTTGAAGGTCGACCCCGAGTTCCGCAAGATCTCGGAGAAGTTCCGCAACGACCATGAAGCGTTCGAGGACGCCTTCGCTCGCGCCTGGTTCAAGCTGACGCACCGCGACATGGGGCCGAAGGCCCGTTACCTCGGCCCGGAAGTGCCGGCCGAGGACCTCGTCTGGCAGGACCCGGTTCCGGCCGGCTCGAAGCCGTCGGACGGCGACGTCTCGGCGTTCAAGTCGAACATTCTCGATGCGGGCTTTAGCGTCGGCCAACTGGCCAAGGCGGCATTCGCGTCGGCCTCGACCTATCGCCGGTCCGACCATCGCGGCGGCGCCAATGGCGCGCGCGTCCGGCTCGCACCGCAAAAGGACTGGGCGGCCAACGATCCGCAAGAGCTTGGCCAGGTGCTCGCCAAGATCGACGAACTGCGTGGCGGACTGTCGTTCGCCGACGCGATCGTGCTCGCAGGCACGGCGGCGGTTGAGAAGGCGGCCAGGGACGCTGGCTTCAACGTCGAAGTGCCGTTCCTTGGCGGACGTGGCGACGCGACGCAGGAATGGACTGACGTCGAAAGCTTCGAGGTGATGGAGCCGGCGGCCGATGGCTTCCGCAACTATCTGAAGACCAAGCATTCGGTCCGCACCGAGGAGCTTCTCCTCGACAGGGCATCGCTGCTTGGCCTGTCGGCCCCGGAAATGACGGTGTTGCTCGGCGGCCTTCGCGTGCTTGGCGCAAACCAGGGCGACCGCCCGCACGGCGTCTTCACCAACCGTAAGGGTCAGCTCACCAACGACTTCTTCGTCAATCTGCTCGACAACGAGACCTTCTGGGAGGTCGTCGATGGCAGCGGCGACGAGGAATTCATCGGTCGCGACCGTGGCGGCAAGCACGAGAAATGGCGTGCGACCCGCACCGACCTCATCTTCGGGTCGAACAGCCAGCTGCGCGCGACCGCGGAGGTCTATGCCGAGAAGGGCAATGAAGAGAAATTCGTCGGCGACTTCATCAAGGTCTGGACGAAGGTCATGAATGCCGACCGCTTCGATGTTCCGCAGAAGACTAAGCCGGTTGAGCCCCTCGGAATCGCGGAGCCTGCCCTGGCAAAATAGCCTTCAGCTCGGGCCGTCGCGGCGCTTCCTTCCCCTCCCCGGCGCCGCGGCGTGCCCGCCGTGTCGGGGACATTTAAAGTGAAGGTTCGAGAGTCCGGATGGGCTCGGGCTGGGCACCTGCGGCGAGCTTCGGATGGAGCTCCAGCATGATGCGGCGCAGCGTTCCGGCGAGCAGCTGGAATTCGGTCTCGCGCGGGCTTGAACGACGCCAGATCAAGGCGATGCGGCGATAGCCGTGGTCGGAGCTCAGCGGCTTCGCATCTACTTGGGTGCCTTCGAGGATCCCGGCTTCGATCGCCATCGACGGGATGAAGGTCAGCCCAAGGCCGTTATCGACCATCTGCACCAGCGTATGCAGCGACGTGCCCATCATCGCGGCATGCGCGCGTAAGTCGGGCCGGTTGCAGGCCGACAGTGCGTGATCCTTCAGGCAATGCCCGTCTTCGAGCAACAGCATGCGGCTCTCGTCGATCGCGGCGACATCGACTTGGCTGCCAGCAGGTGCTTCGCCGCGCGGAAAGGCGACGAACAAGGGATCGTCGAACAGCGCCGCGGACTCGATGTCGCCGCAATTGTAGGGCAGGGCGAGCAGCACGCAGTCGAGCTGGCCGCGGTGAAGCGCCTCGCATGCAGCCTGGCTGGTCTCCTCGCGAAGATAGAGCTTGAGGCTCGGCCACTCGCGCCGCAGCCGCGGCAGCATTGCCGGGAGCAGGAAGGGCGCGATGGTCGGGATGACGCCCATGCGCAGCTCGCCGTGTAACGGCTGGCCCTCGGCGCGCGCCATCTCGGCCAGCTCCTCGGTCTCGCGCAGCACGCGAACGGCTTTCTCGGCGATCTTCTCGCCCAGAGCCGTGAACCGGACCACGCGCCGCGTCCGCTCGACCAACGTCACGTTGAGCAAGGTCTCTAGCTCGCGAAGCCCCGCGGACAGCGTCGACTGCGTGACGAAGCACGCCTCTGCCGCCTTGCCGAAATGGCCATGCTGCCGGAGCGAAACCAGATATTGCAGCTGCTTGATCGTGGGCAGGTGGACGGTCATCGGCCTAATCGAAAAACTCAATCAATATAGTCGATATAATGGACTTGAACGATTGAAGCCAGCGCCATAGATGCTGCGCTGCAAGACAGACTTTGTGCAATGCAACAGAATGGAGTTTCCTGAATGCTGACCGTTGGTGACAAGCTTCCCTCCCTCAAGCTTCCCGTTCAGCAGGGCACGTCCGCGCTGCCGGCGGGCGAGACGATCGATCTCGGCCAGACCAACGGCAAGTGGAAGGTCCTCTTCTACTGGCCGAAAGACTTCACGTTCGTTTGCCCGACCGAGATCGCCGGCTATGCCGAGCTGAAGCAGGATTTCGAGGATCGCGACGCCGTCCTTCTCGGCGCGTCGACGGACACCGCGCACGTGCACTTCGCCTGGCGCCGTTCGGATGAGCAGCTGGCGAACGCCGACTTCCCGTGGATCGCGGACAACAAGCGCGAGCTGGCGGAAACGCTTGGTATCCTCGACCGCGAAGAGGGTGTCGCCTTCCGCGCGACGTTCATCGTCGACCCAGACAACGTCATCCAGCACGTCACGGTGAACGGGCTCAACGTCGGCCGTAATCCGGCAGAGACGCTGCGTGTTCTCGATGCTCTTCAGACTGACGAACTTTGCCCCTGCAACTGGACGCCGGGCGAAGAGGTGTTGAAGCCGCAGGCTGCGTAACCATTTAAGTGTGGCCCTTCCAGTCCCCTCCGGAAGGGCCATTGGCCGTCAGCCCCCTTTGACTGGCCAAACCGAAGGGGCGGGCTTTCTTCCCCAGGCCCGCCCCTTCTTCATATCCAGATCAGCGGAGAACCCATGTCTCTCAAGCAGTTCGCTGAGACCTTGCCCGACTATGCCAAGGACCTGCGCCTCAACCTCGGATCGATCCTCAGCGACCAGCTGATGGGGGATGAGCGCAAGCTCGCGCTCCTGCTCTCTTGCGCGCATGGATCAGGATACCGCCCGCTGGTTGCAGCTGCGGAAGCCGAGGTCGAAGGCAAGCTGTCCGACCAGGTCGCCAATGCGGCGCGCGGCGCGGCGGCGGTGATGGCGATGAACAATGTCTACTACCGCTTCGTGCACCTCGCGTCGAACGCCGAATACGGCAAGTTGCCGGCACGCCTACGCATGAATTTCATCGGTTCGCACGGCATCGCCAAGGACGATTTCGAATTGATGAGCTTGGCAGTGTCGGCGATGAACGGCTGCGGCATGTGCATCGACAGCCACGAGCGCGTGCTTCTGGAACATGGCGTGAAGCCGGACACGATCCAGTCGGCGGTGAGGATTGCGGCCGTGATGAAGGCGATCGCGACCGTTCACGCAACGCTTTAGGTTTGCGTCAGTCGACCCGCTCGAGCTGCGGGTTGGTCCACAAATAGGCAGCGGGAATTGCGAGTGCGAACGCCGCCGTCAGCAGCGGCAGCGGATAGCCCGGCGAGAGCAGCAAGAGCGCCCAAGCCGGGGTCGTCAGCGCGACCAGGCCGACAAGCGTCAGCGCACCGGACGCTTCTTCCAGGACCGACGCAAGGGTGTGACGCTCGGCAAATAGCCTTCTGAGCTCGTCGACGGTGCGGCTGGCAGTCTTCGTGCAGACTGCCGGGATCAGCCCATGGATGATGCAGGCCAGACCGGCCGCGATAAGCATCAGCCCGACACCGACCGCGAAGCGCAGGTGTTCGAAATAATCTTCACCCGCCTCGATCAGGTGTACCCTCGATTTCGTCAGCATGCGCGGTCCTCACAGTCCGGCGCATCATGTACCCTACTTCACGAGTCGGGAATACGCGTTCTGCGTTCCAGCTTCGCCCGGGGTCAGCTCAGCGCACGATAGAGGCCGTAGAGGCTCGTGGCGGTCAGAAGTGCGCCGACGAAGGTTAGCAGCGTGTCGGGATTGACGCGCTTGGCGATGAACGCGCCGAACGGGGCCGCGATGACGCCGCCGATCAGAAGCCCGGCGGTCGCCGTGGTGAAAGCCGCCCAGCCCAGTGTCGCCAGAAAGGTCGCGGATATGGTGACCGTCAGGAAGAATTCGGCCGTATTCACGGTGCCGATCGTCTTGCGCGGGTTGCTACCCTGCACCAGCAGGTTGGACGTTACGATGCCGCCCCAGCCGCCGCCGCCTGCGGCATCGAGGAACCCGCCGAGCAATCCGAGCGACGACACCACGCGCGGACGGCGCTCCGTATGGCGGTGCATGATGCCGCGGTAGAACAGGTAAAGGCCCAGCGCAGTCAGATAGGTGAGGACGATCGGCTTTGCGATCGTCGCATCGATCCGCGTCAGCACATAGGCGCCGAGCACGCCGCCGATCACGCCCGGGATTGCCAGGCGAAAAAACAATTTCCAGTCGACGTTGCGGTGCGCCACGTGGCTGATGCCGGAAACGGCGGTCGTGAACGTCTCAGCCGTATGCACGCCCGCTGACGCGGCGGCCGGCGGCACGCCCATGCTGATCAGCAGGGTGCTCGAAATCTGGCCGTAAGCCATGCCCAGAGCCCCGTCGACGAGCTGCGCCGCGAAGCCGATGAGAATGAAGATGAGTAGGGTCGAAGGATCGCCCAGGATCGACGTGAGGATAGCCCGCTCCAGCCCTGTTTGTCGCGACTTGCACTAACGTTACGGGTCCCGGCAAGGTCCGTTGGCGCACGATTTCTCAGCTCGGCTGGAATTCGCGGCGCTTCAGACATAAATTGAAGCCGTAACGGAAAGAGGTTCTTGCGCTTGCAATCCGGACTGTTGGCTTATCTGGACTCGGTCAAATCACGCGATCCGGCTGCGCGTTCGCGCTGGGACGTGCTGTTTTATCCGGGCGTTCTGGCGCTCGGGCTCCATCGCCTCGCGCATTGGTTGTGGGAGGGGGACCTGACCTTCCTTGCGCGGCTGGTGAACCACATGTCCCGCTTCCTGACCGGCATCGACATCCATCCCGGCGCGAAGATCGGCAAGCGCTTCTTCCTCGATCACGGCTTCAGCGTGATCGGAGAAAGCGCGATCATTGAAGACGATGTCACCATTTACCAGCACGTAACGCTCGGCGGCACGAACCCGACGACCGGCGTGGGCGGCAAACGCCACCCGACGATCAAGTCCGGCGTGGTCATCGGCTCCGGCGCGCAGGTGCTCGGGCCGATTGAGGTTGGCGAAGGCGCGAAGATCGGCGCCAATTCGGTCGTCACCAAGGATGTCGTGCCTGGCTCAACCGTCGTCGGCATTCCGGCCCGCCCGGTCCCGATTGACGCCGTCCACTACAGCCCGGGATTCATGGCTTACGGCACACCCTGCGGCGAGGACATCGACCCGTTGCGGACGCGCCTTGGGGAGCTCGAAAAGGAGCTTGAAGACCTGCGTGCGGAGATCGCGGTTCTGAGAGGGGCCCGCCAGCCGCAGCCGAAGGTGAAGTCCGCTTGAGCGTCGTCGCGCCGTTCCCAGGGTCTCGGGACCGGCGCCCCATCGCCACATTCGACCGGCACGAGCTGATGCGGATCCTCGACCTCTACGGTCGCATGGTCGCCGCGGGGCACTGGCGCGATTACGCGTTGCGCATCGATCCAGACGTTGCCGTCTTCGCTGCCTACCGCCGCCATTCCGAGCGCCCCGAAGTGCGCATAGAAAAACGCCCCGAGCTTCGGTTGAAGCAGGGGGCGTTTGCCTTGGTCGGTGAGCACGGTGTGGTACTGAAGCGGGGGCACGAGCTTGGGCCCGTGCTCGCCCCGCTGGAGCGCCGTTTTATGCGGCTGGTTGGGTAGCGATCGCCGGCCGGTCGAGGTTCGGAAGCCGATCCTGCAGGTTTGCCGGAAGGCGCGTTACAATCACCCGCCGCGCCTGGTGCCAGAAGGCCGACAGCATCAGTAGGGCGGAGCCGATGACCAGCGCGGTCAGTGCGACGTTTAGTTCGACCGCGCCGAACTGCTTGAACAGCTCGGTCAGCGCGTAGAGCACATAGGCCAGCGCCGAGACGAGGAGCGCGCGACGGTCAACCGCAAGCGCGGTCAGGCCGAACAGCACATACAGGCCGACGACGATGAGTGCCTCGCCGGTGCCGACGCTGCCGCTGGTCACGCCCATCAGGGTGAAGATCGGGTGCGCGATCATCGGCGCTGCGAGCAGGTGCAGCCAGAACGCGACGTCGGAGCGACGCGTGAGGCGGGCACGGTCCGAGGCATCCCACCACATCGCGAACAGGAACATGCCGATGCCGAGCAGGAGGACGAAGCCGAGGATCAGGTTCTTGGCGCTCTCCGTATTACCCGGCTGGACGATGCCGACGACGAGAGCGAGGAAGATGCCGGCGACTGCGGCAGCGCCCGCCGCGACGGTGATCGGCACGTGGAATCTGCGCCAGTGAAGCCAGGCCGCGCCCGCCGCGATCGCTGCGCTAAGACCGGCGACGATCGCCCCGTTGAGGTCGTTCGGGCCATTGAAACGCTCCGCCCCGAGGATCTGGACAAGCGCGAAGCCGGACGTTGCGAGCACCCCGCCGACGAAGGCAAGGAGAAGCAGGATCGACGGCAGCGCCATGCGCCGCCTCGCGGTGAAGAACAGCGCCAGCGGCCAAGCCGTGGCGGCGACGAACAGGGGGCCGAGGAAGCTCGGACCCATCTCGCCATGGTCGGTGATCAGGAGGCCCGTCGACTGCCCGGCGCTCTGGCCGATCCAGCCGACGGCGAACAACAGGATGGCTGCGGCGATCGAAACGAAGATGTCGTTGAAGCCGGTGAGGAGGCGAAATTGCTCCTCGTCCGGAATCACGGTCGATCGCTGCTGTTCGATATAGGCGCGCAGCGCATCCGCGTCCTTGGCGCTGATCGCCCCCGCGGCGATGGCGTCGTCAAGCTCTTGCTGGCTGTACATTCAGTCCTCCCGTTTTCCGGCATTGTAGGCTTTGTGTATTATAGTATCAATACAGCAAGGCAGTTGACCCCGGCCACGCCAGCGCCAAATGGGTGCGCGATGTGCAATCTCTACAGCATGACCGCGACGGTCGATGAGATGCGGCGGATTTTCGGCCCGTTCGAGGGCGATACGTCGAACGTGCCGGCTTATGACGAAATCTATCCGAACTATTCCGCGCCGGTCCTGCGGCGGAAGGAAGACGGCGGGCTGAAGCTCGAGATGATGAAATGGGGATTTCCCGGGCCGCAAGCGGCGGGCGGGCGGCCGGTCACCAACGTCCGCAATCTCGACAGCGGCTTCTGGCACAACGCGCTGAACGATCCAGCGCGGCGCTGCATCGTGCCTGTGACGAGCTTCTGCGAATGGACCGCCGAACCCGATCCTTCGACCAAGCGCAAGTCGAAGGTATGGTTCGGGCTAAGCGAGGAACATCATCCTTTGTTCGCCTTTGCCGGCATCTGGCGACCGGGCGAGGGCGGGCCGTACATGGCCTTCCTCACTTGCGAGGCTAACCAGTTGGTGGGCGAGGTTCATCCCAAGGCGATGCCGGTGATGCTGACCCCGGGAGCCGATGTCGACCAGTGGCTGTCGAGCGAACGGGCCAATGCGTGTGCGCTTGCGAGGCCGTTCGCGGAAACGTCGATGCGTCGCGTGAGTTAAGCGTCCAAAGCTCAAGTTACAGGAGAAGCAGGACATGGCGAAAAAGGCGACGGCCAAAGGCGGCCCGGCAGGCGGCGGCAAGAAGAGCACATCGAAGGCGGGTACCGCGGTCGCGCGGGTGTCGTCGGCGAGGAGCGGCGGATCCCGTAAGGATAGTGGCAGCGGTTTCGACGCCAGCGAGGCATTCGTGAAGCTGCTTCAGAGTCCGTTAGTGGCCGAACTGGTCGCGGTCGCGGCGACGGCGGCGCTCGCGTCGTTGGCCGAGCACGGCTTCACCAGCGGCAGCGGCAATCGCGGCAAGCGGGCGGGCAAAGCGGTGAAGGAAGCCGGCAAGGCCGCGGCTGCTGCGATCGGACGCCGACTCGGCAACGAGTTCGACGAGATCAAGAAAGCGGCGAGCGCGACTAAGGCCGGCGCAAAAGCGTAAGCTGGGCCCGCCCGACATCGCGGGTGGCTTCGAGAACGAAGTCGCCCGCGTCCACTGCGTCATTGCGCGAGGTTTCAACACTCATCCAGCCGCCGGGCGCCAGCCATTCGGCCTTGGCGACGGCTTCGACCACGGCTGAGCCGGCCCCCGCTCCATAAGGCGGATCGGCCAAGATCAGGTCGAACGGATCCGAGCGCGGCAATGTGAGTACTGACGTGCCGAGCACGCGCGGCGAGATCCCGAACTTTTCGGCATTGCGCTTGATGATCGCCTGCGCCTTCGCGTCATTTTCGACAAATGTTGCTGAGGCCGCGCCACGCGACAGCGCCTCGAGCCCAAGCGCGCCGCTGCCGGCATAAAGATCGGCCACTCTGAGCTCCTCGAATGAGCCTAGGCGGCTGAGCAACATCGAGAACAAGGTCTCGCGCACGCGGTCGGCGGTGGGGCGTGTCAACTCGCCAGGTGGTGCTTCGATCGGACGGCCGCGCCACTGTCCGGCGATAATCCTCATTTCAGCGTTTTCCGGAACGCCTCCAGCTCGGCCGGATCGACTTCAAGGACGGCCGTCGGCTCCAGTCCTTGCAGCGTGAACGGGCCGTAGGCGGTCCGGATCAGCCGCGACACCTGCAGCCCGAGGAACGCCAGCACGCGCCGGACCTCGCGGTTCTTGCCTTCGGTCAGGCTCATCTCGATCCAGCAATTGCGCCCGGTCCGCCGCTCCAGGTTGGCGTTGATTGATCCGTAGTGGATGCCCTCGATGGTTATCCCGTCCGCAAGATCCTCGAGCTGGCTCTGCGTGATCGTGCCGAACGCGCGGGCGCGATACGTGCGGACGACGCCGGTGCGCGGAAGCTCGAGCTGGCGCTTGAGCTCTCCGTCGTTGGTCAGAAGCAGCAGCCCCTCGGTCATGAAATCCAGCCGTCCCACCGGCATTACGCGCGGAAGTCCGGTCGGAAGCCGGTCATAGATCGTTGGCCGCCCCCGCGGGTCACGCTCGGCGGTGATGGTCTTGTCGGGCTTGTAGTAGCGGAACAGGCGCGTTGCCGCGGCCGCGCGCACAGCCTTGCCGTCCACCGTCACGCCGTCCAGCGTCTCGAGCAAAGTCGCCGGGGTGGTGAGTTTCTCGCCGTTGAGCGCGATGCGTCCTTCGGCGATCATCCGCTCGATCTCGCGACGCGAAGCGATTCCGGCGCGCGCGAGCAGCTTGGCGATGCGCTGCGGCCCGCCTTCCTTCCTCGGCTCAGCAGGCGTAGTGCTACGCTTGTCGCGCCGGCGCGGCACTGGTCGCTTATGTGAGCGTTGGGTCGGTTGTTTCGGAGGCGAAGTCATAAGCTGGAGTTTCGATGCTGTTCGGGAAGCGTAAGCAGGTCGTCAAGCGGATCCTCATCGTTGAGGATGAGCCGCTGACTGCCTTCGACAATGAAAACACGCTCGGCGATGCCGGCTACGAGATCGTCGCGACGGTCGACGACCTCGACGAAGCGCTCAACGTGCTGGAGCGCGAAGAGGTGCATCTGATTCTCAGCGACGTTCGCCTGCGCGGGGACCGCACGGGCATCGAACTCGCCCATGCGGCCAAGGCAAAGGGCATCCCAACCCTGTTCGCCACCGGCCACGAATATGAAGGCGCGCATGAAATCGCCATCGGCTGCGTCAGCAAGCCCTATTCCGACCGCCAATTATGCAAGGCGATCGAGTGCATCGACCGCCATCTGCAGGGCCAAAAGGTCAAGCCGCCCAAGGGCGTGCGGCTGTTCATAGTCGTCGACGAGAACGGCTGACGCGACGACCGTTCATCGCAGGGCTAGGCAGGCCGTGAAAGCAGGCTAAACCTGCAACCAGCTAGCCAGAAGGGGGAACGGTGGCCACTCAACGTCCGAAGGGTTGGAGGCTGCTCAAGGCGGCGCTGCAGACGCGAAAGTCGTCGATCATGCTGGCGTTCGGCTTTTCGTCGGGACTGCCATTCGCGCTCCTCATTGGAACGCTCAACGCCTGGCTCGGCGAAGCCAAGATCAACTTGGCGACGATCGGCGTGCTGTCTTGGATTGGGCTCAGCTACAGCTTCAAGTTCCTGTGGTCGCCTTTGGTCGACCGCATGCCGCTGCCGCTCCTGGAGCGGATCGGGCGGCGCAAGAGCTGGATCGTCCTTTGCCAAGCGGTGATGATCGCCGGCTTTGCCGGCCTTGCCGCGACCAACCCGGCAACGAACATCGGCACCTTTGCGATCTTCGCGGTGATCGCCGCGCTGGCATCGGCAACGCAGGACGTCGCCATTGACGCCTGGCGCATCGATGTCGCCGACGAACAAACGCCGGTGGAGCTTCTCTCCGCCATTTACCAGTTCGGCTATCGGATCGCCTCGATTGTCGGCGGCGCCTTGGCGCTGGTGCTGGCCGCGCGGATGAGCTGGTCGCTGGTCTATCTTCTGATGGGCGGCCTGATCGCAGTGATCGCGGTCATTGCGCTGCAGGCGCCGGATACGCCGCGACCGGACAATGACGTCCTCCACAAGGAGCTCGAGGAGCCTGGCGCGCTGGACCCGAAGGCGCGCGGCTTTGCGCTCGCCATCGTCGGCGTCAGCTGGGCGTGGGCAATCTACACCATCGGCCACTTCATGATCTCGATGCTGACGACGGCGCCGGGTGAAAAGCAGCCTTCGGTCGCCGATTTCACCAAGCATTACGGGCCGTGGATCATCCTGGCGACGGTTCTGGTGCCGCTGATCGTTTCGTCGCTGATCAATTGGCTGCGGGCGCGCAAGCGCCACGTGCTGACGAAGGCTGACCACGCGCATACGCCGCTCCGCAATGCGCTGAATCACCTCTATGTCGCGCTGGTGGCGCCGCTCGGGGAGCTGTCGGCGCGGCTCGGCTGGGGCGTGCTGATCGTGCTCGGCCTGATCCTCACCTACACGCTCTGCTACAATATTTGGTCGAGCTTCGCTTTCCCCTTCTACCTCGACTTCCTCCATTATTCGAAGGACGAGGTGGCGTTCGCGTCGAAGGTGTTCGGCATCTTCATGACGATGATCGGCATCGCGCTCGGCGGCTATTTATTCGCTCGGCTCGGCCGGCTTCCGACGGTGCTGATCGGCGCGATCCTGCCGGTGTTCGGCAATTTCGTTTATGCCGATCTCGCCGAGGGCGGACCGAAACTCGACTCGGTCGCAGGCACGATCGGGCTGACGCAATTGTTCGGCCTTTTCGGCTTCGACGAGCGGATGGTCCGGCTGCTGCTCGCCATCTCCTACGAGAATATCTCGACCGGCATCGCGGGCGCGTCGTTCGTTGCGTACCTGTCGGGCATCGTCAGCAAGCGGTTTACTGCGGTGCAATATGCGCTGCTGTCCTCCCTGACCTTTCTTATCGGCTCGCTGGGCCGCGGCATCGCCGGGGAAGCGTTCGACACCTACGGCTATGCGACCGTGTTCCGCTGGACCGCCGCCGCCGGTGCGTTCGCGATCCTGTTCGTGATTCTCGAATGGATGCGCGTCGCCGCTGAAGGCCGCCGCGCGGAGGAGGACACCGCAGCGAAGGTAGACGAGCCCGCGAAGGCCTAGTCCGGCACCTGGTCGTTCGCCGCGAGCACCGCGCCGGCGAGATAGAGCGAGCCGAAGATCAGGACGCGCGCGTCGGCGGGAGTGGCCGCGAGCGCATCCGCCACGCTGTCGTCCGCATCGACGGGAAAGCCGAGAGACCGCGCGATCTGGACAAGCTCGGCCGGCGCGAAGCTTGCGTGATCGGGGATCGAAACGGCGTGAACATGGTCGGCGATGCCGGCGAAGGGCTCCAGCATCCCGGTCGGGTCCTTCGACGTCAAACTCGCGAAGATCATGTGGAGCGGCTTGTCGTCGGTGAATGCATGCTTCGTCCAACTGGCGATCTGACGCGCGGCGGACGGGTTGTGGCCGCCATCCAGCCAGACTTCGCGCAACCCCACGAGCGGGCCAGCAGCGAGCCGTTGAAGCCGCGCCGGCCAGTCGGCCCAGCCCATGGCGGCGTTCAAAGCAGAGATCGGGACATGCAGCGCATCCTGATGGCGGAGCATGGCGACGGCGAGAGCGGCGTTCAGCGCCTGATGACGACCGCGAAGGCGGGGGAGGGGCAGGTCGAGGCTGCCCTGTTCATCGTGATAGCGGAGCTTGCCGGTCTGCGCGATCGCATCCCACGTGCCGCCGCGCGGTAGCCAGGGTGCGCCCTTATCGCGTGCGACTTCACCGACACGCGCCGCCGCCGAGGGCGGGTAGAGCTGCGTGAGCAGCGGCACGCCGGGCTTGGCAATGGCAGCTTTTTCAGCGGCGATGTCGCCGAGGCCGTGGCCGAGAAACTGCTGGTGGTCGAGCGCAAGGTTGGCGATGCCGGTGACAAGCGGCTGCTCGATCACGTTGGTGGCATCGAGCCGCCCGCCTAGGCCGACCTCAAGGATGCAGGCGTCGGCTGGAGTCCGCGCGAAGGCGAGCAGTGCAACCGCCGTCGCAACCTCGAAAAAACTCGGCTCGATCCCCTCGCTAACATTCACCACCTCGGTCAGCAGTGCCGCGAGCTGCTCGTCCTCGATCAAGCGCCCGGCGACGCGGATGCGCTCGTTGAAGCGGACGAGGTGCGGGCTGGTGAAGACGTGGACATCGTGGCCCGACGCCTCCAGCGCCGCGCGAATGAAGGCGACGGTCGAGCCTTTGCCGTTAGTGCCCGCGATGTGGAAGATCGGGGGCAGCCTGTCCTGTGGCCGGCCAAGCCGGTCGAGCAAATCCGAAATGCGCTGCAGGCCGAGGCGGTCGCCGCCGGGCGACAGCATCGACAAGCGATCGAGCTGCGCCTGAACCTCCGGGTGGGTCGAGCGCGCGAAGTCGGCCATCAGGCCGCTTCCTTCGCCTCCGGCGCCAGATAGGCAACCAACAGTGCGATCTTCTCCTTCAGCGAGGCGCGATGGACGACCATGTCGATCATCCCGTGCTCGAGGAGATATTCTGCGCGCTGGAAACCTTCGGGCAGCTTCTCGCGAATTGTCTGCTCGATGACCCGCTGTCCGGCAAAGCCGATGAGCGCTCCGGGCTCGGCGATCTGCACGTCGCCGAGCATCGCGTAGGAGGCCGTGACGCCGCCCGTCGTCGGGTCGGTCAGCACCACGATGTAGGGCAGGCCGGCTTCCTTGAGCTCGGCTAGGGCGACGGTCGTGCGCGGCATCTGCATCAGCGACAGGATGCCTTCCTGCATGCGCGCGCCGCCGGCGGCGGTGAACAGGATGAAGGGGCTGCGCTGCTCGATCGCGGCGCGCACACCGGCGACGAAAGCCGCTCCGACGCCGATGCCCATCGACCCGCCCATGAAGGCGAAGTCCTGGACGCCGACGATGACCTTGTGTCCGTCAATTCTACCGCGCGCGTTGATGAGCGCATCACGCTCGTCGGTCGCGGCACGGGCCGCCTTGATGCGTTCGGTGTAGCGTTTCGTGTCGCGGAAGCGAAGTGGGTCCTCGCGCACTTCGGGGGCCGGAAGAACCTCATATTCAGCGGCGTCGAACAATTGCTCGAAGCGCTTTTCCGGGCCGATGCGGTCATGGAAGTCGCAGCGCGGACAGACGCTGTAATTTTCTTCCCATTCCTTGACGAAGACCATCGTCCCGCACTTCACGCATTTGTGCCATAGGTTTTCGGCCGTCTGGCGCTTGGGCAGGAACGGGATTCCGCTGCGGACGCGGCTTAGCCAATTCATTTCAAACTCTCGCTTCTTCGCTGCTGTTCAAGGTGCCGGCGATGTCGCGGATCGCCTGCGCCGGGTTAGGCGCGCCGGTGATCGGCCGGCCGATGACGAGGACGCTCGCACCGTCGGACAACGCCTGAGCTGGGGTAACGACGCGTTTCTGGTCGCCGACGTCGGCGCCTTCGGGCCGGACGCCGGGGACGACGAAGAAACCATCGGGCCATTGCTTCTTGGCCGCCGCGACTTCTTCTCCGGAGCAAACGATGCCGTCGATGCCCGACTGCTGGGCGAGGTCGGTGAGGCGCTTGACCTGGTCGGCGGGCGAACCGCTGATCCCCGCCGCGGCCAGATCGGCGGCGTCGAGGCTCGTGAGGACGGTGACACCGACGACCTTGGTCTTGGGCGACGCGGCCGCCTTTGCCGCCGCAAGCATCTCGCGGCCGCCCGCGGCATGGACCGTCAGGATCGCGGGCTCAAGGTGCGCGAGTGCCGCCACCGCCTTGGCGACCGTGTTGGGAATGTCATGAAACTTGAGGTCGAGGAAAACCGGAAGCTCGCCCTCGGCAATGCGAAGCACGCCTTCCTCGCCATTGGCGCAGAAGAATTCGAGGCCGAGCTTCACGCCACCGGCAAGCCCGCGAACGTCCCGCGCAATCGCGACGGCACGGTGGATATCGGGCGTGTCCAGGGCAACGAAGATCGGGTTCATATGACCGGCTCTCCATCCTCGGCAGTGACGATATGCGGCGGGGTGGCCGACGCATGCTGCCGCTCGATCGCCTCGAGCCTGCGGCGCTGCGCCCAGATCCGGGCGCGCATGATGATCCATGTCGGCAGAAAGGCGAGCAGGAACATGATGAACGTCAGGACCGGGATCTTCACCTCGGCCTGGATGTCGCCCCACAGGTTCAGCGTGACGTCGTTCCAGTTGCGATAGCTGAAGAGAGCAATCACGACTGCGACAAGCGCCCAAAAAACCGTCGAAAGAAAGCGCATTTGTACCTTTTCTCCGCTGGCGGCGTTTAGGCTAGGAGTTCGTCGTGCGCCAGAGTCGCTTCGCCGCAAGCGTGCCGCACGGGGCGTTGAGCGTTTTCACCGTCAAGGCCACACCCTATCTCGGGGTGGGGAGAAGAATGTTTTGCGCGATGTGAACAAGATAGCGCTGGCTGTCCTGGCTTTGCTGGGCGGCGCGTCACTTTTGGCGATGCGGCCGACTGCCGCGACCAAGGCCGCTCATGAGCAGGCTGCGGTTGCGCAGGCGCATCTCAAGCTCGCCTCGCTGTCCACGGATTCGCGGCGCGACATCGACTATAAATTGCTCGACGGACGCCTGCGCCAGCTGATGGCCAAGCCGGCGATGGTCGGCCTCGCCGTCGGCGTCGTCGAGAACGGGCGCATCACCTTCCTTCAGGGTTATGGCGAGACCGAGGCCGGGTCGGGCGACCCGGTGACGCCCGACACCGTCTTCCGCTGGGCTTCGACGTCGAAGGGCGTCGCCGCGACGATGGTCGCCAAGCTCGCCGAGCAAGGGAAGATCAATCTGGAGGCGCCGGTCGCCCAATACGCACCCGACCTCAAGCTGCCCGCGGGGAACGAGAACCGCGCGACCGTCGGCGACCTGCTGTCGCATCGGCTCGGCCTTTACCGAAACGCCTTTGATAATAAGCTGGAGGAAGGGCAGGACCCGAGCTTCCTGCGCGCCAGTCTCTCGTCGCTGAGCGCAACCTGCCTGCCGGGCACCTGCTGGTCGTACCAGAACATCGCCTATGACGCGTCGAGCGAGATGGTAAGCCGCACCACCGGCATGCCCTACGAAGCGGCGGTCAGGCGCTACCTGTTCAACCCGATTGGTATGAGCAGCGGCAGCGTCTCGATGGAAGGCCTGCAGTCGAACAAGAGCTGGGCGAAGCCGCACAGCGCCGGCCGCCGCCCGGAGCCGATCGTCGACACTTACTACAAGGTCCCGGGCGCAGCGGGCATCAACAGCAACATCAAGGACATGGCGCTGTGGATGGAAGCGCAGATGGGGGAGATGCCGGACGTGCTCGACGGCAAATTGCTCGATACGATCCACGCGCCCTACGTCGTCACGCCGACCGAGCGCGGACGGCTCCGCAAGTTCCTCGAGCGCCTTGGCACCGCTTGGTACGGCTACGGCTGGCGCAGCTACGATTATTCGGGCCACCGGATCATCGGGCACCGCGGCGGTATCAAGGGCTATCGCTCCTTCATTCTGTTCGACCCGGTGAAGAAAAGCGGCGTGGTCGCGCTATGGAACAGTGATACCTGGCAGCCGGGCGGGCTGGAATTCGAGGTGATGGACCAGCTCTATCACCTGCCGTTCCGCGACTGGCTGGAGCTCAATTCACGCCCGGGCGCCAATACGCAGGAGATCGCTTCTTCCGATCCGGAGATCGACAGCGGCAGCGGTGATTCCGTCGACACGCCGCGCGGCAGGGGCCGCGGCCGCCGCTAACGGCTTCGGGCTTCAGCTTTCGCCTTCTTGATCTCGCGCTGTTCGTCGAGGTGCGCCTTGTAGCGGCAGCCCATCCCGATGATCGAGGTCGTCATGCCGGCGAGCAGCAGCGGCAAGTGCCAGCCGGGGTCGCCCGATTTCGGCCAAGCGATCGCGCTGAGCAGGACGACGCTGACAATTGAGATGAGGTAGCCGAGGCCCTTCCAGTCGACCCGGCCCGCGGCTGTGTTCGAGACAGCTTCGTGACGCATCGGTGCAGGAACATACGAGGTCATCGGTTGGTTTCGTAACCAAGCACACGGAGGTGAGTAAGGTTATGGCCGAGACAAAATCACAGGATGCAGTCCAGCTCCTGAAAGCCGATCATCGCGCAGTCGAAGATCTGTTCGAAAAGTTCGAGAAGGCCAGCGCCGATACACGCAAGCAGACGCTCGCCGAGCAGATCTGCCTGGAACTGTCGGTGCACGCGCAAATCGAGGAGGAAATCTTCTACCCGGCTTGCGAGGGCAATGTCGAAGAGGACATGCTCAAGGAAGCCTATGTCGAGCATGACGGCGCCAAGGTGCTGATCGCCGAGATTCTGTCCGGCGGGCCGAAAGACGACGAATATTACGACGCCAAGGTCAAAGTACTCTCCGAAGAGATCGAGCATCACGTCGAAGAAGAAGAAAAGCGCATGGACGGCCTTTTCGCGCAGGCGAAGAAGGCCGGGCTCGACATGGACGCGCTTGGCGAACAGTTGGCGGCCCGCAAGGCCGAACTGACCGAGCAGTTCAAGATGAGCGGCATTCCGACACCGAAGCTGAAAACGATGGAAGACGTCACCGTCTAGACTTCGGTACGCGTCCGTTCCGACTCGGATCTGGCGAGAAATCTAGGTTTTCCGTCAGATTCGCGTGCTGCGCCCGTTGGATGGTATAAGTCCATCCATGGGCGCACGTCTTGCGAGCACCGCGCCCTGCAGCCCCCCAGCTGCGCTTAAAAAGGCGAGGGGCGATGAGTTACGAAGACCATGTCTATCACCAGGAGCGCGCTCGTCAGTGCCAGACGATGGCAGAGTCGGCGAGTGATCCGGACGTGAAGCGGCGGCACGAAGAGCTGGCATCGCTCCACGCCGGACGCGCTGCGCTTTACCGAGACGGTCGTGCGCCCAGCGCCGAACGGCAAGCCATTTAGCCGAGTGAGCGAAATAGCCGGGCGGGCCGACGTCACGGCCCCGGTCATCGACGCTTTCTTCGACGAAGCCACCAACAGCATCAGCTATCTCGTCGCGGATCCAGCGACAGGCACGGCCGCGATCATCGATCCGGTTCTCGGTTTCGATATCGTCAGCGGCCGCGTCGGTCCGGCGCCGGTGGAAAAGATCCTGGGTGCGGCGCAAGCAGCCGGTTTCCAGATCGCATGGGTGCTCGAGACCCACGTCCATGCCGACCACCTGTCGGGCGGGGATCTCGTGCGGCAGCGGACCGGCGCGACGCTGTGCGTCGGCGAGGGCATTCGCGAGGTGCAGCGGGTGTTCGGCGGCCTATTGGCAGTCGAGGACCTGAAACCAGACGGCGGCGACTTCGACCGGCTCCTTCGCGATGGCGACCGTCTGCCGCTCGGTGAGCTAGAAGTCGAAGTGATCGCCACACCGGGCCACACGCCCGCCTGCGTTAGCTATGGCGTCGGCGACGCCGTGTTCGTCGGCGATACGATGTTCATGCCGGATTATGGCACTGCCCGCTGCGACTTCCCGGGCGGCAATGCGCGGCAGCTATTCCAGTCGATGCACCGCGTCCTTTCTCTACCGCGTGAGACCCGCCTCTTCATGTGCCACGATTACAAGGCGCCAGGCCGCGAGGTCTTCGCGTGGGAGACAACGGTGGACGAGCAGCTCGACCGCAACGTTCATATCGGAGGCGGGGTCGGCGAGAGCGATTATGTGACGATGCGTGAAACGCGCGACGCCACGCTCAACTTGCCGAAGCTCCTCTACCCCGCGATCCAGGTGAACATTCGCGGCGGCCGCATGCCGCCCGCCGAAGCGAACGGCACCAGCTATCTCAAGATTCCGCTGAAGCTGCCTTAGTTGGCGAGCGTCGCGACCTGCGACGCATGTGCGTTGTCGCGGCCGTAGATATCGTCGACGTAGCTGAGCTTCCCGTCATTCACCTGGGCGGTGACGTAAGTCATGTAGATCGGCACCGGCGTCGGCAGCAGGACATGCTGCTCCGGATCGCTCGTCGACGCGCTCTGCGGATCGCGCCCGAGCAGCCAGCGACCGAGCCGCTCGGCATCCTCCAGCCGGACGCAGCCGTGGCTGAGGTTGCGATCGTCCTGCGCGAACAGGCCCTTTGACGGCGTGTCGTGCAGGTAGATGTCGTCGGCGTTCGGGAAGCCGATCTTCAACTGGCCCATCGAATTCATTGGCCCTGGCAGCTGGCGCACGCGCACCTGTTCATCGCCCGCGGCGACCGCGCGCCAGTTGACCTTGGCCGGGTCTAGCAAAGTGTCGTCGCCGGCCGTCGCCGGCATCACCTGATATCCGCGAGTTTTCAGATAGCCGACGCCTTGGTTGATGACATTGCGCGCAATGAGGTTTCGCACGAGCTCATCCGTGACGTGCCAATAGGGGTTGAGCGTCGCATAATAGATGGTGCTGGCCAGCATCGGCGTCTGAGTCGACGGATCGACCTTGCCGACGATGACCCTCATCGTGTCGACGATCTGCCCGTCCTCGATCATGTAGAGCTGCGCGCCGGCGGTATCGACCATCACGTAGCGCTTCTGGAACGGCATATCGCGGACCCGGTCAAGACTGGCGAGGACGCGCGGATCGGCCGGCGCGCCGGTCATCTGCATGTTCGACCAAGCGGCGTCGCGAAGGCGGGCGTAAATCGGGTTGACGGCCGAAACCTCGCGGATGTGAGCCGACAGCGAGGGGGCCGACGCGGCGCGGGAGAGGATCTGGCCCGGGGTCGACAAGTGCGGCTTCACCCAATTGTCGGCATAGGTCATGCCGGCCGGCGCACGCTGAAGCGCCTGAACGTACATGACCCAGGCGGTCGACAGCAGCCGCTCCGCATCAGCCGCGGCGGCCTGATCGCCGGTGCTGGCACGGGCAAGCAGGCCCTGCGCCTGGTTGGCAAGCGCTGGGCCGTTCGACAGGCCGTCGAGCGGCGCGCGCTGCAGGACCTGGAGGAATTCGGTTGCCGCCGAGCTTTGCGCGCCGGCCTTAAGCCACAAAGGCGCATTGCGGCGCTGGGCGTAGAAGCTGCTGACGACATCGGTCGTGGGAGCGGCAGACGCAACTACCGGCACCGCGACCCGGGGGGTCGCGGCAGCAAAAGCGGGGACAGGCGAGATCGCCAGCGCCGCAATCGCGGCACCGACCAGCATCCAATTTTTCACGGCGCTAAACCTTAAAAGTTCTTTTGCCGACACAACGCTGCAATGGGGTCAACGGTTCAAAAATAGCATTGAGAAACAAGGTGAATCTGAATTCGCCGGCATATTGTTCAAGACCGGGACTCTGCCGCCGCCCGATGGAACCGAATGGGCCGCGCCCTAGCGGAAGACGCGGCCCGATCGGCCTACGCGCCGATGTAAACCGGCGTGCCGACGTCGGTTACGGAATATAGTTTCTTGGCGAACGCGGCGGGGAGGCGGACGCAGCCATGGCTGGCGGGAACGCCCGGGTTGAAGCCAGCGTGAAGAGCGATGCCGTACTGGTCGATGCGCTGCATCCAGGGCATCGGCGCATTATCGTACTTCTTCGAACGGTACATCGGCTGCTTGGCGAGCACCGAAAAGATGCCGGTCGGCGTCGGCTTCTCATCCTTGCCGCTCGAGATGGTCGATGCGGCAACCAGCGTGTCGCCACGATAGAGGTAGGCCATCTGGTCAGACAGGCTGACGACGACGCGCTGCGCGCCGGCGGATTCGGGAACGTAGCGCCACAGGTACTGGCCGGGGCGAAGCGCTTTCGGGCCGAAGGCGTCCATCATGTCGATGCGCGCCTGCGACGCGGCGTCGCTCGCCTGCATCTTGGCTTCGTAGGTTTCCAGCGCATAAGCCGGGGTCGTAGCGACGGTAGTCGCAAGTACGCACGATCCCGTCAGCGCAAGCGCGAGGGCTAGCTGCTTCATTTCACACCTGAATTTTAATTGTTGACTTTTGCTGCGAGAATGCTCGGACCCTGAGTCGAGTTCCGTGCAAAACGTGCATGGCCCGCCTTGAGACGCGCCAAGGGGGACTGCTATGAGGCGCGGATGAAGCCCCGGCTTTCCCCAGCAATCGCGGCCATTGCGGCCGGAACCGGCGCTTTCCTGCTGCTCAAATGGCTGCGCCCGAATCCGGAATCCGCGACCGCGCCGAGACCGCCGTTGCGCGACGATCTCGTCGAGGAAGCGGACGAAGAGTCTTTCCCCGCAAGCGACCCGCCGTCATGGACGATGGGAGAGGACGAACCGCTCTAAAGCCCCAGTCGCTCGCGCTATTGCTCGTCGAGCAGGTCCTGCGTTTCCGGGTGATCCCGCATGTAGGCGGCGAAGAAGGGGCAGATCGGCACGACCTTTAAGCCCCGGTCGCGCGCTGCGCCGAGGCCGAAGCGTATCAAGGCCGAACCGACGCCCTGGCCTTCGTGCGCGTGCGGCACCTCCGTGTGCGTGAAGATGATCTTGCCGGGCACGAGCTTGTATTCGGCGATGCCTAAACTGCCGTCGCCAAGATCGGCCTCGAAGCGATGGCGGTCGGGATTGTCGCGGATGGCGTACTGGCGTTGCGGCGAGGTCATTCCCGGGGTGTAGCGGCGGCCTCTGGGTCGCACCAGCTTGGAGCGAAACGGCTGTTGGCGTAATCTGCGGCAATCGCAGGAGATCGCCGATGCGCAAAGCCGTTCTCGCGTACCTGTTGTCCGCCATGTCGCTCGCCATGCCTCAAGGCGTCCTGGCGCAAAGCCACGATACCCACGCGCCGCCGCCTCCCGAGACGCTCGCCGGATGGGCGAAGGGAGCGAAGCTCTATGACGGGCTCGGCACTTTCCATCGCAAGGTGACGACGCGCTCGAAGTTGGCGCAGCGCTATTTCGACCAGGGCATGCGCTTCATCTGGGCGTTCAACCATGACGAGGCGACGCGGTCCTTCGCCAAGGCGGCGGAAATCGATCCTCGCTGCGCCAGTTGCTACTGGGGCGTCGCGCTGACGCTCGGCCCGAATTACAACATGCCGATGATGAGCTCCGCCCGGGCCAGGATCGGGCTGGAAGCGCTGCGCAAGGCACGGGTGAACGAGAGGCGAGCGACGCCGGTAGAGCGGGCGCTCATCGCAGCGGTGGCGCTGCGCTATGCCGGCGCGGAGCAAGTCGATCCGTCCAACAGCGGGCCTCTGCTGAAGAACTATGTCGACGCGATGCGGAAGGTCGCGGCGCGATATCCGAACGATCTCGACGTGCAGACGATGTACGCCGAAGGGCTGATGAACACGAACCCGTGGAAGCTGTGGAAGGCCGACGGCACGCAGAATCCGGGGACGCAACAGATCCTCGATGCGCTGCAGAAGGTGCTGAAGCGTGACCCGAAGCACCCCGGTGCCAACCATTATTACATCCACGCGGTAGAGGCGTCGCAGCACCCGGAACAGGCACTGGCATCGGCGGAGGTGCTGACCGGCATGATGCCCTCGGCCGGGCATCTAGAACATATGCCGGCCCACATTATGCAGCGCGTCGGCCGCTACGAGCAAGCGGCGGAGGCCAATCGGAAGGGCGCGGCCGCCGACCTCGCCTATATCAAGGAAACGGCGCCGCCCGATTATTATCCGATGTACCTCATTCACAACTTCCAGTTCCTCGCCGCGTCGGCTGGGATGGAAGGCCGTCGGGCCGAGACGATCGAGGCGTTGCGGACGGCGCGGCAGCACATGCCCGACGCCATGCTGATGGCGATGCCCGGCCTCGATTGGGGCGCGGGCTTCATCTACGACGGCTACACGAAGTTCGGCATGTGGGACGAGATGCTCGCCGAGCCCGCGCCAAGCGCACGGCTGACCGGCGCGACTATCCACTATTTGCAGGCTAGGGCGGAGGCGCTGGCGGCGAAAGGGCGGCTCGACGAAGCCGCCGGAGAATTGGCGAAGGCCGACAAGCTGATAGCCGCAGTCCCCGCGGACGCGACGCAGGGCAACAATGCCGCGAAGCCACTCTACGAAATCGGGCAGCTCAAGGCACGGGCGCGGTTGGCGGCCGCCGGCGGTAGGCGACACGAGGCGATTGCGCTGCTGACGCAAGCCGTCAGTCAGGAAGACAAGCTCGCCTATAACGAGCCCAACGACATCATTTTCCCGACCCGGCCAATGCTCGGGAACGCGCTGATGGCGGCGGGCAAGGCGGCCGAAGCGGAAGCGGTGTTCCGCGACGACCTCAAGCGTCACCCGAACAATGGCTGGGCCTATCTCGGCCTGAGCCAGGCGCTCGCCGCGCAGAATGAGGGCGCCGAGGCCGCCGAAGCGCGCGTGCAGTTCGAGAAAGCGTGGGGCAAGGCCGACGTGAAGCTGGCGACCGCGGCGTTCTAGTCATCCAGGGAATCGGTCAAGGCGAGCGCGTCGCGCGCTCCCGCAGAGGACGCCATTTTGTCGAAGATGCACCTATTATCTGCGGGAGCATGCGATCGAAGCTGTTGCGCGTTGTCGGCGAGCGATCCACGTAGGAGGAGCGCTAGAACACCGGGAGCCGTGCAGCCGTCGCCCGGGACTGCGGCCCTCTCCGTGATTGCGGGATCGGCAGCCACACGCCCGACCCCTGGCGCATGAGCGCTTGGTCGGCGTCATCCGTGAACCAGCTAAGGTTTCGCGGTTCGCTGGCAAGCTTCGCTGACGTCCCGCTTTGAGATTGCCGAGGAAGGTCCTGACAGCCAGTTGATGAAGTTGGAGTTGCGGGGGCAGCCGCACCCTGCAGTACAGCGAGCTTGTCGCCAAGTGCGCCGGGTTGCGACAGGGATTCTCTCACCAGCTCGTGCCAGTCGCACAGCTTCGCTGGTGAGTGATCGTCTTCGGAAGCTTGGCGGAAAGCGGGAGCCGTCGGGTACGGTGTCCCGCAACCGCTCCTAGGTCGAAAGGCAATGAGGCCGGCGGAAAGAGCTGTTGATCTCCGCCACCGCCAAGCGCGCCGCGTGGTGTTGCAGTCTGGTGCCTTAGGACGGAACCTGGTTCGCGATCCGCCCTGGGATGCTCCAGGCGGCGGTCCCGCTTTCACGGGCAGAGTCACCCAGCGCTGACGAAGCTGTCGAGGACCTTCTTCCGGCCAGCATGCTCGAAGTCGATTTCCAATTTGTTGCCTTCGATCGCGGCGATGATGCCGTAGCCGAACTTGCCGTGGAACACGCGCTGGCCGAGCTCGAGATCGGTGCGGCCTTGGTTACCTAGTGACACCGCCGAGGCGCGCGCTTCGATGATGCGCTGCGGCTCGGGATTGAAGTTCCCGCGGCTGGCGCGTTGCCAGCCGGGGCCCCGGGTGCTGGCGCGCATGGTCTGGGCGGGGCCGAGGTGGGCGAAGGGATCGGCGCGTTCGGACCATTGCGCGCGCCACAGGCTCTCGCCGCCTGACATTGTCGTCTCTTCCTCGATATGCGGCTTGGGCAGCTCCGCCAGGAAGCGGCTGGGGATGCTGCTTGTCCACTGGCCGTAGATGCGGCGATTGGCGGCATGGAAGATGGTCGCGCGGCGGCGGGCGCGGGTAATCGCGACATAGGCAAGGCGGCGCTCTTCCTCGAGGCTGGCGAGGCCGCCCTCATCGAGCGCTCGCTGCGACGGGAACACGCCTTCTTCCCAGCCGGCGAGATAGACGATGTCGAACTCCAGTCCCTTGGCGGCGTGGATGGTCATGATCGTCACGCGATCGCCCTGCCGCGCTTCGTCATTGTCCATGACGAGGCTGACGTGCTCGAGGAATGCCTGGAGCGTCTCATATTCTTCCATCGCGCGCGTGAGTTCGGCGAGGTTTTCGAGGCGGCCGGCACTTTCGGCCGAGCGGTCGGCTTGGAGCATGGCGGTGTAGCCGCTCTCGTCGAGCAGGATCCGCGCGAGCTCGGGATGTGACAGGGTGGTCGCCATCTCGCGCCAGCGGGCAATGTCGGCGACGAAGTTGGTGAGGCTGCGGCGGGCCTGCGGGGTCAGCTCGTCGGTCCCGACGATCGACGCGGCGGCGATGAGCAGTGGCTGCTGCGTCGCGCGGGCGTGGCGGTGGATGGCGGCGATCGCCTTGTCGCCGAGGCCCCGTTTGGGCGTGTTGACGATGCGTTCGAAGGCGAGGTCGTCGGCGGGCTGCGTGACGAGGCGGAGATAGGCGATGGCATCGCGGATCTCGGCGCGCTCATAGAAGCGGAAGCCGCCGATGATCTGATAATTGAGACCGATCCCGATAAATCGCTCTTCGAACTCGCGCGTCTGGAACTGCGCGCGGACAAGGATGGCGACGTCGTCGAGCGAGCCGCCACGGATCTGGTGGGATTCGATTTCCTCGCCGACGCGGCGCGCTTCCTCCGGCCCGTCCCACACGCCGATAACGCGCACCTTCTCGCCATCGCCCGCGTCAGTCCAAAGCGACTTGCCCAGGCGGCCGGCATTGTGCGCGATCAGGCCGTCGGCAGCAGACAGGATGTGCGACGTCGAGCGGTAATTCTGCTCCAGCCGGATGATTTTCGCGCCCGGAAAGTCCTTCTCGAAGCGGAGGATGTTAGCGACCTCCGCCCCGCGCCAGGAATAGATCGACTGGTCGTCGTCGCCGACGCAGCAGACGTTGCGGCGCGGCTCGGCAAGCAGGCGCAGCCACTCGTACTGGCCGCTGTTGGTGTCCTGATATTCGTCGACGAGAAGATAGCGGAATCGGTCGCGATAGTCCTCGAGCACGTCGGCATGCGTGCGGAAGATCACCAGCATGTGGAGCAAGAGGTCTCCGAAATCGCAGGCGTTTAGCGTGCGCAGCCGCTCTTGATATTGCGCGTAAAGCTCGGCGCCGCGGCCAGCGGCGAATGCCTCGGACTCGCCCGCGTCGACCTGCTTCGGCGTCCAGCCGCGATTCTTCCAGCGGTCGATTAGGGAAGCGAGTTGCCGCGTCGGCCAGCGCTTCTCGTCGAGGTCGGCGGCCTGGATCAGTTGCTTGAGCACACGAAGCTGGTCGTCGGTGTCGAGGATGGTGAAATTGGAATGCAAGCCCACCAGCTCCGCATTCATGCGCAGCATCTTCGCCGCGACCGAGTGAAAGGTGCCGAGCCAGGGCATGCCTTCAAGCGCACCGCCCGACAGCTTGCCGACCCGCTCGCGCATCTCGCGCGCGGCCTTGTTGGTGAAGGTCACGGCGAGGATCTGGCTCGGCCAAGCCAGCCTCGTCGCGATGATGTGGGCGAGCCGCGCGGTCAGCGCCGCGGTCTTGCCCGTGCCGGCGCCGGCAAGCACGAGCACCGGTCCCTCAGTCGACAGGACGGCGTCCCGCTGGGGCGGGTTCAAGCCCTGCAGATAGCCGGGCTCGGCAGTTGGAACAGGCGATTCAGGCACGGGTCCGAGGTAGGGAAAGGAGAACGGATCGGCAACCTGATGGGCGATTCCAAAAGGGTTCCGACTGTTGTTCCCGATATCCCCGTTATCCACAGTCTAATTACCAAAAATTTCGCTTTTGCGACTCGGGGCGAAGGTGCATGGTCTTCAAGTGATCGGGGCGGAAGTCCCAGTCTCCCCGGAAAGGCCGGCAACGGCAGCGAAGGGCGAGGAAGGGGCAGAAGAACCGATCTCCGCCGACAGGCAATTGAGCGAGACCTTTGGGTTTTTCTCGGGGCCAGTCGGGAAGAGGCGCCGGAAGAGATGATCTTCCTGTCGTGCGACGCGGCTCCCGGAATTCTTCGGAATTCAGGTGAGCAAAGCGGGACACGAGAGAGGTCATCCCAAGAAGGGCCGCGGAAAATCGGACGGCTTTCGACGGAAACTTCGGTTTCCAGAATGGCCGGACAGCGAAAGACAAGCGAACCCTCGGGAAGCGCAGTCAAGTAGAGGTCAGGCTCCTCTTCGGAGGGAGCGGTTCGATAGGAAGCGACGCCTGAGCTGGTGAGCCAGGATCGAGAAGCGGGGTTTCAAGCCGATTTATCGGGGCGGGACCAAGGTAGATCGAACACCGGCAGATCCTTCGCTCGGCGCAGTGGGGGCTGGCAGCAATGCCGGCCCCCATTTCCTTGTGGGGCATGCCGCGGGTTGGGTGCATCTTGCTCCTCAGGCAGTCAGCCGTCGAGCATACAGACCGTTACGTGACGGGCTCATGTTCCATACGGAATAGCTCAATCGACTTGATGTGGACCGACGGCTGCATGTGGCCGCGCGGTCGAAAGATCGCCTTGCCGAAACAACGGCCTGCAAAGACTGCGGTAAATTCTGATGCGAGATCCGAACGGATACGAACCAGCCAATGCGCGTTTGGGGGAGCAGGTGGCGGCGGCAATCAGGTCGCCGGAGTGGCGGGCTGATGAGGTGAAACGTGCTTCGCATGATCGCTGCCCTTGGCCTGGCTTCGGCCGCCACAATCGCAACTGCTGCAACGACCAACATCGCCGCGCTCGATTCCGCGGCGCCGTGGTGGGAAAAGGTGACGGTCACCATCAGCGGTGACGGTCAGCCGCAGGCCTGCCAGTTCGAATCCAGCATCAAGGCAACGCAGCCGTGCGATGTGGTCGCCAGCCCGGCTGCAGTCGCCAAGGCGGCGTCTGGTCCCAAGGACAGCTACACCCGGATCACGTTCGAACGACGCTTCAGCCCGAACACGCCCGACCCCACCGGCCTGCCGACCGGCGACACGCTTCTAGGCCAGCAGGTCATGGCACTGGCGATCGGCGCCAAAGGTACAGTCGACAATTGCGAGATCGTGTCTGCCTCGGGCGATATGCGGCCCGAATATGGCTGCAAGGAAGCGTCGGCCGAGAAGTTCCACGCCAGCGCGCAAACGGGCGCCGCGACAGCGAAGAAGGCCTATATGACGATCCTCGTCTACGGCCATTCCGAGCACGTCGTCTGACGCAGTTCTAGCGGGTTCAGCCGACCACGATCTGGTCGTGCATGCCCATCGATGCGTGCAGAAAATGGCTGCAATGGGCCTCGTATGTCCCGGCCCTGGGCACGAGCGTGATCTTCTTCGTTTCGTGCCTCTTTAGCTCGATCTTGCCCCCCGGCGCGGCGCCGGCGGTGATCGCTGAATGGGCGAAGAAGTCCTTGGCGGTGAAGTCGTGCCCGCTTCCTGAATTGTTGACGAAGGTCAGCGTCACCGGCTTGCCAGCGGTCAGACGGATCGGCGCCGGCGCGAACGAGTAGCTGCGAACGTCGATGGTTTGCGCGGCCGGCGTTTGAGCGGCCGAAGGGGCGACGAGGGTCAAGGAAAAAGCGGCAACAGCCGCGACGCGCAAACGACGCATAATCACCTCCTGAAGCTCCCCTGTCGGGGTTCGCTTAGCACGGATCGGTGCCGGTTCGTAGCAACGGCACTCGAGCGGACTTTCGGCGGCTGTGCTCAGGCACCTCCGAAAACCGCTAGTTGCAGGAATGCGTCGAGCTGCTGACCTGGGCCAGGGGAACTAAAACAACTCGACCGCCCGGCAGCGACCCCGCAGGCATAAAGAGGGCGGGTCCGATCCCGTTCGCGGATTGTTGAAGCCTTGTGTCGGATCCCAAAAAGCGCGCTGAGCGGCGAAAGCAGCACACAGCAGAGATTGAGGCGAGCCAGGATAGCCTGCGGCAAAGCATTGCCGAGACTGAGCGTCTGGTTGGAGAATCCGATGAAATGCTGCGCCGTCACCGCAAAGAATGTGACGACGATGACGCCTAGGTTACTGAGCCGACGCTTTGCCCGTCCTTGAGGACGTCGCACACTGGACAGTCTTCACTGTCCGCGGCTCTTTGCACCGCTTCCCTGTCAGACGCCGCGAGAACGTCCTTCTTCTTGACGACCGCGCCACCTGGCCCAGTCAGTTTGTTGATCCGATAGAGCTTCACGACGTGCGTCCCCGAGTCCGGTGACCGGATCCAAGCACCATTCGTATCTCGCTGCAATGTCTAATGGCGGCTTTGGGTGGAAAGGGGACGCTACTGCACGCGAGAGAAGTAGTTCGTCCGCATCACTGCCTTGCTATCGTCGAAATAGACCGCCGTCTCGACCATGTCATGACCGTCATGCGCAACCGTGTACACGCGGGTTGAAGCCGGCGTGCTGCCTTTGGCGAGCGCCAGAACCATGACATCCGGCACAGGCATCCTAACGGCCACACTATCCGATTCCATGCTATCGCCAACTATGGGAACCGAAACTCCGTCCAACGAATATTTCGACGTCATACGCCTGGCGGAACCGTCATTGCTGATTATCTCGACTCTAGTCGTCCACTTGCCCCCGCCTTCTTCGCTAAACGTAATCGTGACGCTTTTCGGTCGAACTTCCGCGGGAACCGGCAATCGGGAAACATCGACGGTCCACGTCCCGAGCAGTGGAGAGGCAGGAAGAGTTTCGGCACCCGCAGCCGACAATGGAAGCAAAATCATAGCCAGCAATAAAGCGAGCGTTTTCCTCATCGCGCCCTCCGTCCATCAATGCTTTGCTAACACTCGCACGAGAGTCCGCAATGGTTGCGCGCTACTTTAGCGGCAGCTGTGGGTCGAAAGTTGCCGCGGCCGGAATGGAGCGAAAGCTGCCACTAGCTCGGCGGGTAATGAATATTCATTCCTCAGCCGATTTCAGCTCGATGGCGATGAGGCGCAGCTCCTGGTTCCCGATGTTCTCGACCGAGTGCGGTGTGAGAGGGGGTAGCCATAGCGCGTCTCCGACGGCGGGCTGGCGTTCCCAGGTGCGCGAGTCCACGATGACGTTGCCGTCGGCGTCGCGACGAATGAAGTCGCTCCAACTCATCACGTAGAGCGTGGCCGGCCAGCGGTGGGTGTGGACCGGCGTTCGCTCGTCGGCCGGCAGGCGCGTGTCGAGTACCCGGACCTGGTCATTCTCCAGTAATACCTGATGATGGTCAGCGGCGGCGGTCATGGCGTCGAGCGCGTGGGTATCGTGGGCAGCAGTCATCATTTCCTCGTGCGCAATTGGTCGCTTAGCATGGCGCGATGATGTTCGCGATCAAGTCGGCGATAGCGGATCCGGACGCGGAGACCTTCGCCTTCGCTGCCCAAAAGACGATGTATGGTGGCAAGCGGATCGCTGCCGGCGATCGAATCTACCTGTTCGCGAGCGAGAATGACGGCGGCGCGGGCCTGTTTGGGAAGGGCGTGGTGACCTCGGCCGAACCAATGGCGAAGCTGCCCGGCGTTGAGCGGCAAACGCCCCGCGTGAGCATCACGGTAGGTCGGACGGCTGTTGCGAAGCGCGCGCTGGGCAGGGCCGAACTCAAGGCGTTCGACGCGTGGGGCGACGGCCGGCCGGAGACCGAGCTCAACTTCAAATTATATCGGCAGGCGACCAACAAGATCGTCGGCATTTCCGATGAGTCGGCGGCTTTTCTGGAACGCTGCTTCTAGCGGTCGCGGTCGATGCTGAAGCGGGCGATCTCAGCGAGCAGGCTGGAGGATTCGCCGAAGCTGCGCAGATGGTCGATCGCCTGGTCGACGAGCATCTCGGCCTGTTGCCGGGCGCGGTCCTTGCCGAGGAGGCTAACGAAGGTTTCCTTGCCCCGGCCGGCATCCTTGCGCAGCCGCTTGCCGACGGTTGCGGGGTCACCGTCTTCATCGAGGAGGTCGTCGGCGATCTGGAAGGCGAGGCCGAGGTTCTGGGCATAGCCGCGAAGGCTGGTGCGCTGCTCCGCGGTGGCGCCGCCGAGGATCGCGCCGGCTTCGACGCACCATGCGATCAGCGCACCCGTCTTCAGCCGCTGAAGCCGCGCGATCGCTTCGATGTCGGAAGGGCCGTCGTCGTCCAGCAGGTCGAGCATCTGGCCGCCGGCCATGCCACTGGCGCCGGCCGCGAAAGCGAGGTCGCGAACCAGCTCGGCGCAGACGTCTGCGATCGGATGGATGCTGGCCCCGGCCAGGATTTCGAACGCCAACGCCAGAAGTGAATCGCCGGCGAGGATCGCGGTGGATTCGTCGAAGGCGACGTGGACGGTCGGCTTGCCGCGGCGCAGATCGTCATCGTCCATGCATGGCAGATCGTCGTGGATCAGCGAATGGACGTGGATGCATTCGACGGCCAGGCCGGCCTGGAGCGAGGCGGCGCGCGAGACGCCGAACAGATCGCCCGACGCGCAGACGAGCAAGGGGCGCAGCCGCTTGCCGCCGCCGATAGCGGCGTGGCGCATCGCCTGGATTAGGCGCGCCCTGGAGTCATCGGGAACCGCAAGCAACTCGTCGAACAGCTGGTCGATCCCGGCGCCTACCCAGGCCAGCGACTGACCGAGCTGCGTTGGAAGGTGGGGGTTGGGCGCGCTGCTCATGCGATCGCCAGACGCTTGAAAACGGTTAATTCCCGCATCGCTTCAAGCTCTTCGAGGATGACTCGGTAGCGGACAGAAAGCGCTTCGATAATGTCCTGGACGGTCGTTTCCGGCGTGGACGCGGCGGCGGTGACGCCGATGACGCCGTTCCGTGGAAGCTTCGACCAGTCGATGTCCGTTGCGGAGGCGACGAGCTGCACGCTCGGGCAAGTGAGGGCAGCGACTTCGGCAAGGCGATTGGCGTTCGACGAGAAGCTTTCGCCGGCGACGATGATCGCGTCGGCCTGCGCAGCGACTTCACGCACTGCGGCCTGGCGGTTGGTGGTCGCGTAGCAGATGTCGCTGCTGGCGGGCTCGACGAGGTCGGAGAAGCGCGTACGCAGGGCCTCGACGATCTCCTGCGCATCATCGACCGAATAAGTGGTCTGGACCGCGTAGGCGGTCGGCTCGTCGGGACGCATCGGAAGGTCCGCGATCTCGGCGACGCTGTTCACGACAAAGGCTTTTGCGGAACGCAGGTGGCCGAGCGTGCCTTCGATTTCGGGGTGACCGCGATGGCCGATCAGGATCAGTTGACGCCCGTTCCGCTCGTGACGCTCGACCTCGCGATGGACCTTGGCGACCAAAGGGCAGACGGCGTCATAGGCGATATGACCGCGCCGTCTGGCGTCGGCGGCGATCGCGGGAGCTACGCCATGCGCCGAAAACAAGACGACCGAGCCTTCGGGCGCTTCCCACAATTCCTCGATGAAGATGGCGCCCTCGGCTTCAAGGCTTCGTACGACCTCGAGGTTGTGGACGATGGCGCGGCGAACATAGACGGGAGCGCCATGGACGTTGAGCGCATCGCGAACCGCGTCGATCGCGCGGCGGACGCCCGCGCAGAAACCCCGGGGTGCAGCAAGGATCACCCGCACTTCGGGCCGCTCTTCGCGACGGCTCAGTTCACTGGCTTCAGCTTGCGGGTCGAGCATTGCCTTTCCATTGGGCACTAGCCCCCAGAATATGGGATTAAGTGCCTGAAACTGGCCGTTCTACCTCTGCTAAAGTAGGTATTGCAGGCGGACGCTCGCCCGCGACATGCCCGGCGCAATCCTGATGTCGACTTTGTCAAAATGCGGTGCCCCGAAACTGATTGTCGGGTTGCGCGAAAAACCGAAGCCCTCGCGCGGGACGCCAAGGAAGGTATCGAGCTTCTTGTTGTTATTTTCGTCGTGAAAGACGGCGATCGCATAATTGCCCGCCGGAACCGAACCGAATTCGATCCTGCGCGTGACGGCGCTGACCGACTGCGTCAGTGCGGCGGGATCGCCGCTGCAATCGGGAAAATGGGCCGGGTCGCGGGTCATGCAGACGCGGATCGTGCCGCGCGAGTTGCGCAGCCCTTCGAAATCGATCTCGACAGCGCCAGCCTGGCCGCCCGCGACGGCCGCCTGCGCGGCAAAAACAAGGGCGGCGATCACTGGCATTCGTCTTATGCATATCAGGCGTTTAAGGGCTGCACCATGCAGTGGCTGGAACATTCCGGATGACGCGCCTGATCATTGCCGGCGGCGGGCTTGCCGGCGGCCTCTGCGCGCTCGCGATGGCGCGGAAGCGGCCAGAAGTGGAACTGGTCGTCGTCGAGCAGGGCGAGCGTTTCGGCGGCAATCACACCTGGTCGTTCTTCGACAACGACGTGCCCACGGATCGGCGCGGGGTGCTGGATGGCATCGAGGCGCATCACTGGCCCGAACATACCGTGCGATTTCCGCACCGGCGGCGGACGATCGCGCTCGGCTACAACAGCATAAGATCGGCGGCCCTCGACGCGGCGCTGCGCAGGGCGCTGCGACTGGAGCAGTACCGGCTTGGACAGCGCATTGCCGAGGTAACGCCGCGGTCGGTGACGCTGGAAGGCGGCGAGCGGATCGAGGGCGATGCGATGCTCGACACGCGCGGGCCGGGGCCGATGCTAGGGATCGAGCTAGGATGGCAGAAGTTCGTCGGGCGGACCTACCGGTTTCAGAAGGCGCATGGCGTAAGCGCGCCGGTGATCATGGACGCGACGGTCGAGCAGATCGACGGGTATCGCTTCATCTACCAGCTACCGCTCAGCGATACCGAGCTGCTGATCGAGGACACTTATTATTCGGCGTCGCCGCTTCTTGATGAGGCAGTGCTCGGCGAGCGTGTCGACCAGGTCGCAGCGGCGATTGGTGCGGCGGATATCATTGAGGAGGAGAAGGGCGTCTTGCCGGTAGTGATGGACGGAGACGTCGAGACTTTGTGGAAGGGAGAGCCACTGGTGCGTCTGGGGCTTCGCGGCGGGTTCTTCCAGCCGACGACCAGCTATTCGCTGCCTGACGCCGTCGCCAATGCGGCATTGCTGGCGGAGCAGCGCGACCTCAGCGCCGAGGCGTTGTTCGCCCTGTTCCGGAGCCGTGCGGCGCGGCTGTGGCGGGAGCGGTCGTTCTTCCGTCTTTTGAACCGAATGCTGTTTCGCGCCGCGGAACCGGCGGAATCCTACCGTGTGCTGGAGCATTTCTACCGCCTCCCGCCGCCGGTGATCGGGCGCTTTTACAGCAGCGGGCTGACCGCGTTCGACAAGGTGCGGATCCTGAGCGGGCGGCCACCGGTGCCGATCGGTCGCGCGCTGGCAGCGCTGCGGAGCAAGGCGGCATGAGCCGCAAGGTCGCCATCATCGGATCGGGCTTCGGCGGATTGGCGCTGGCGATCCGGTTGCAGTCGGCAGGCATCATTACGACAATCATTGAGGCGCGGGACAAGCCGGGCGGTCGCGCATATTTCTGGGAGAAGGACGGCCACGTCTTCGACGCCGGGCCGACCGTGATCACCGACCCGGCCTGCCTGCGCGAACTATGGGAGCTGACCGGCGCTGATATGGCGAAGGACGTCGACCTGATCCCGGTGTCGCCGTTCTACCGGCTGTCCTGGCCCGACGGCAGCAACTTTGATTACGTCAATGACGACGAGCAATTGAACAAGCAGATCGCTGCGCTCGAGCCGGCCGATGTCGAGGGCTATCGGCGCTTCCTCAAATATTCCGAGGGCGTCTTCGCCGAGGGTTATGAGAAGCTGGGCGCGGTGCCGTTCCTGGACTTCCGTTCGATGCTTCGGGCGGCGCCCGCGCTGGCTCGCTACCAGGCATGGCGGTCGGTCTATTCGATGGTGTCGAGCTTTGTCCGCAACGAGAAGTTGCGGCAGGCGCTGTCGTTTCACTCTCTGCTGGTCGGTGGCAATCCGATGACGACGAGCGCGATCTACGCGCTGATCCACAAGCTGGAGCGCGACGGCGGCGTGTGGTTCGCGCGCGGCGGGACCAACCGCCTGGTTTCCGGAATGGTCGCGCATTTCGAGCGCCTCGGTGGCAAGCTGCGGCTGAACGATCCGGTCGCCGGGATCGGCACCAAGGACGGGCGGGCAACGACGGTCCGGACGATGAGCGGGTGGAGCGAGACGTTCGATGCAGTGGCGTCGAACGCGGACATCGTCCGCACGTACGAGATGCTCGATCACCCGGTGGGTAAGCGCTCGTCGACCAAGCTGGCGCGCAAGAGCTTTTCGCCGTCGCTGTTCGTAGTGCATTTTTCGACCGAGGGATCGTGGCTGGACCTGCCTCACCACAGCATCTTGTTCGGGCCGCGCTACGGCGGGCTGCTGCGCGACATCTACCGCGGGTCGAAGCTGCCCGACGATCCGGCAATCTATCTTCACCACCCGACGGCGACCGATGCGACGATGGCGCCGCCGGGGCGGTCGACGCTTTATGCGCTGGCGCCGGTACCGCACCTGGGCAAGGCCAAGGTCGACTGGGAACGGGAAGGGCCGGCTTATGCGCGCCACATCCTCGACATCATCGAAGAGCGGATGATGCCGGGACTGTCGGCGCGGCTCGGCACGGTTTTCCACTTCGGGCCGGTAGAGTTCGAGCAGGAGCTCAACTCGCATTTGGGGTCGGCATTCAGCCTTGAGCCGGTGCTGACGCAGAGTGCCTGGTTCCGTGTGCACAACCGCGACGATACGATCCGCAACCTTTATTTCGTCGGCGCGGGGACTCACCCGGGCGCGGGGATCCCTGGCGTCGTCGGGAGCGCGAAGGCCACCGCGGGCTTGATGATCGAGGATCTGGCGGCGTGACGCGGGACGAAATCGTCGCCGGCGCGCGTGACGCGATCCAGCACGGTTCCAAGTCGTTCCGCGCGGCGAGCCGGCTGTTCGACCGCACGACGCGTGAACGGGCGTGGATGCTTTATTGCTGGTGCCGGCATTGCGACGACGTCTGCGACGGACAGACCTACGGGTTTGGCAGCGGGGTGCGGGGAAATATCGGCGTGCTGCGCGGCAAGACGCGCGACGCGGTGGCGGGAAGGTCAGCGGACGAGGTGCCGTTCCAGGCGCTGGCCCAGCTTCTATCGGAATGCCCGATTCCCGAGCGCTTCCTCGAAGATCATCTTCGCGGTTTTGCGCTCGATGAGATCGGGTGGCAGCCGGCGACCGAAGAGGATCTGGCGCTCTACTGCTATTATGTGGCCGGCGCGGTCGGTTGCATGATGGCGGTGATCATGGGCGTGAAACCCGAGGAAGAGGTGACGCTGGAGACCGCGGCGGACCTCGGCATTGCCTTCCAGCTTTCCAACATCGCGCGCGACGTGCGCGAGGATCTGGAGGCGGGGCGCTGCTACCTGCCGACCGACTGGCTCGACGAACTGGGGGTCAAGCGCGAGGCGCTCTTCGCGCCGGAGAACGAGGCCGCGCTTCAGGAAATGATCAAGCGCCTGATCGACAGCGTCGCTATCTATGAGGCGAGCGCGCGGCGGGGCGTCAATCGCCTGCCGTTCCGGTCGCGGTTGGCAGTGCTGTCGGCGCTTCGCATCTACGGCGCGATCGGGCGCAAGGTGCGGCAGTTGGGAAGCGCGGCGTGGGAGCAGAGGGTCAGCGTCGGCAAGATGCGCAAGCTGGCGTTCGTAGTCCCTAGCTTTGCCGAAGCGCTGGTGACGCCGCGCCGCTGAAGCCGCCGATACCGCGGTCGGTGCCGCACAGGCGGTCCCAAAAGCGGAAGTAGAGCCCGAAATTGCAGAGGTATTTTTCGTGGTGCCGCTGGTGATGGCTAGCGGTGATCAGCCACTCGCCGAGGCGTCCGTCGACGAGCCAGCGCGGAAAGATTTCCCAACCCATATGGTTGGTGACGCCCATGATTGTCATGATCGTAAGGACGGTGAGCAGCGCTGCCCAGTGGATCGGGATCAACAAAACGAGCGCCGGAATGAGGACCGCGCCAGTGATGGACTCCCACGGGTGGAAGCTCATCGCCGCCCAGGCCGTCGGGCTGCGGCTCGCGTGATGGACGGCGTGCATTTTCTTGTAGATCGCCGGCCGGTGCATCAGGCGGTGGGTCCAGTAGAACCAGGTGTCGTGAGCCAAGAGGTAGACGAGCACCGACAGGGGTAGCCACCAGGGCGGATAGTCGGAAGCGTCCGAATAGATGAGGGTCCAGCCGCGCGCTTGCCAGCCCCAGGCGAGGACGCCCGCGGGCGCGGCGTAGATGACAGCACTGGTGAGCGACCAGAGGATTTCACGTCGGACCTGCATCGCGCGGCCGCTGTAAAGACTGGGAATGCGGCGATTGGTCAGCCAGGCGAAGACGCCGCTGACGGCGAGGTAACGGAGCGCCACGATCCCGGTCATCGCGGCGACCGAAAGGAGCAGGGCGAGGGCAATGCTCATCCGCGGGGCGCGCGGATCAGCGCTTCTTCGTTGCTTGCGAGCTGCTGCTTCAGCGTGGCCGCGGGCGGGGCCCAGAGGAAGCCGAAGCTGACCGAGCCATATTTGCCGGTGGTGGCGTGATGGAGACGGTGCGCCTGCACGATGCGCTTCATGTAGGCGGAGCGCGCGACATAGCGGTGGGCAATGCGCTGGTGGACGATGACGTCGTGGAAGCCGAAGTAGATCGCGCCATAGGCAGCAATGCCCGCGCCGACCCACGTCGCCCAATCGCCCCAGCCAAGCTGCACGCCCCCGAGCAGCAGGATGATCGAGGGGATGGCGAAGATCAGGGCGTAAAGATCGTTGAGCTCGAACAGGCCGGTACGAAGGCGATGGTGGCTCTCGTGCAGGAACCAGCCGGGGCCGTGCATGACCCAGCGGTGCGCGACATAGGCGACGCCTTCCATGAAGAGGACGGTGGCCAGGAAGAGGAAAATGCCGGCGGCTATGTTCACGCGCGCCTTATAGTCTACTTGGCGGAGGTCTGAAGGGGGCTTTGTCAGGTAGTCTGCGCGACGCTCAGTTCCGCCAACTAGCCGGCGGACCCGGGTCGGATCGTTGCAAATCGCGATGTCGTTGCCGGCGACTTGGTCCTTGCGTTGTTCGATGTACCAGACGTGCTGGGGACAGTGTCGACGGTACCGAACCTGCTTCTTGCGCGTCTTCGCCTACGCCGGGGTGGGCACCGGCTCGTGTGGAGGCCGAGTGCGGGCAATTCCATTCGAGCGTGAGCACCCCTGCGCGGAAGAGCATATTGGGCAGGGCGCAAACCATTTTGCCTGCGGGATAGCCGTACCTGATCGACGGTCAGAATTCCGTGTCGAGCTTGTCGATCGCGGTCAGTGGCTGCTGAGTGGTGATGACGACGCATTAGTCATGGGCGGGAACCTCGCTCCTCTCGGGAATGAGGTCATCCAGTCCGGGGATGTTTCGCCGTTGGGTGAACGCCGGCTTCGCTTGTCGCGTCTGATGCGAGCGACTTACCTATTTAAGCGCGGGCAAGCGCAGAAGGAAATGATGACGAATTCGAGCCTGTCGGTTCTTGATGCAATCGTCGCGGGCGCTGTCGAGGAACCGCCGCGTAGGTCGCCGCCCGAAGCGCCGGCGTTGGGGGCGTGCTACCTGATTTCCGACGCGCCTTCCGACGCGTGGGCTGGAAAAGCACAATGTGTTGCTTCCTTCACGAGCGGAGGCTGGCAATTTGTCGAGGCCGAGCCTGGATTCAGCATGTATATCCGGTCCACGGGAACCTTCGCGCTCTTCCGCAACGGTGGCTGGGAGCTAGACCAGATCCACGGGTCTGCCGTTGTCCTTGGAGGTCAACAGGTTGTGCACGAGAGAGGAGTGGCAATTGGCTCTCCCGCGGGCGTCGCGGTGGTCGATATTGCGGCGCGCGAGGCGATCGAAAACATGCTGTTCGCAATGCGCACGCACGGGCTTATCGAAACGTAAAAAACCCAGCAATCACAAAGAGTAAGGCATTATCTTCCTCAAGAGTGATGCTTTTGCGCAACAGGGCTCGGATTCACGACCTTGCGCGGCAACCGGCGCTCTCATAATGTGTTCAAGCGGTTCAATCTGAAGAACGCATGTGAAAGGGGACTCTTATATGCGCAAGCTAGCCATTGCGGTGGCGCTCGCATCGACGGCGATGGCGACCCCCGCCCTCGCTCGCGACCATAGTTTTTACGCGGGCGTCGAAGGCGGCGTGCTCTACGTCGAGAACGCAGATCACGACGTGGTAGACGAAACTGGGGATGTTCTCGGCACTCCTGGGACGCTCACCGATGCAGTGACTCTTTCGCACCACAGCGGTTACGACGTGGATGCGATTGCCGGATACGACTTCGGCTTCGTTCGCCTTGAAGGCGAAATCGGTTACAAGCGCGCGTCTGTGAACCAGGCGATCATCGATCCGCGTATCGCGGGCGGTGGACCTGGCGACAACTACGACGCCAGCGGCCGTGGCCGCGCCCTGTCGGCGATGGTCAACTTCCTGCTCGACTTCGGCAACGAAGACGGCCTGAGCGGCTACGCCGGCCCTGGTATCGGTCTGGCCGAAGTGAAGTACGATCCTTTTGCCGACACCCCGAACGGGACGGTCGGTTATTCGGATAGCGACAGCGGCATTGCATGGCAGGCGATCGCGGGCATCCGTTATGCGGTCAGCCCGAACATCGACATCGGCCTGAAGTATCGCTTCTTCAACGTGCCGAACCTGCACTTCAGCGACAGCGAGAACGGTCTCCGTCTCGACACGCGCTGGCGTTCGCACAGCATCATGGCGAGCCTGATCTACAACTTCTGGGCTCCGCCTCCGCCTCCGCCTCCGCCGCCGCCACCCCCGCCGCCTCCGCCGCCTCCGGCGACGCAGACGTGCCCGGATGGCTCGGTGATCCTGGCGACCGATACCTGCCCGGCACCGCCGCCTCCGCCTCCGCCGCCGCCACCGGCGCCAGAGCGCGGCTAAGCGAAAGCGAAGCTAGGCTAAGAAACACCGGTCCGGGCCCAGTGCCCGGGCCGGTTTTCTTTTGTGCTGCGCGCTAAATCGTGATCGCGGAAGATTGTCGCGATTGTTCATCGCCCAGGCGCGCGTCGCCGCCCGCTCGCAGATCCAGTGGTGCTATCGCCTGTAGGGCGGCAACCAGAAGTTTTAGTTCGCCGCGACCTGCTGTGCGGCCCGCTTATCCCAACCGTAAATGTCGGGCAGATAGGTCACCTTGCCATCGCGGACCTGTGCGGTGATGTAAGTGAGCACGATCGGCACGCCGGCAGGCAAATGCACGCGCATTTCCGGATCCTTGCCCGGTGCAACGGGGTCCGTGCCAAGCAGCCAACGCCCCAGGCGCGTTGCATCCTCGACGCGCACGCAGCCATTGCTGAGGTTGCGGACGTCCTTGGCGAACAGCGCCTTGTTGGGCGTGTCGTGCAGATAGATGTCTTCCGGGTTCGGGAAGGGGAACTTGAGCCTGCCCATCGAGTTCAGCGGACCCGGATCCTGACGCACGAGCAAATGCGCCGTTCCCGCCGCGGCCGCTTTCCAGTCGACGGACTTGGGGTCCACAATGGTAGCTGTCTCGCTCCATTCGTTGAGCACATTGTAGCCATGCGATTTCAAATAGCTCGGCCCGAGCTTCAACGCGTTCGGAGCTATTGTCTTACGCACCAAATGATCCGGCGCGTGCCAGTAAGGATTGTAAGTCACGTAATACATGATGCTCGAGATGAGCGGCGTCGGCAGTTCGTAGGTGCCGACAATGACCTTCATCGAATCCGCTGGGCGGCCATTTTCATAGAGCGTCAGCAACTGCGTTCCTGAATCGACGATCAGGAAGCGTCCGGTAGACGGGATCGAGCGCGCGCGATCGAGATTTGCGAGTAGACGCGGATCCGGAGTGAGGTTCCCCGTCGACTGTGCTTCCGCCCATGCCGTATCCCTGATCTGCTGGTACACCGGGTTCAGATTTGAGGTGTTCGCGAGGTAGGTCGTCAGCGATGGCGCAGCGGCGGCCGTCAAGAGGATCTGGTCTGGGCGAGTGCCCTGCGGTTGGAGCACCGGATAAGCGTAAATCATGCCCGGCGTCGGCCGCTTGACCGCCTGAACATAGCGCACCCAAGCTGTCGACAGGACGCGCTCGGCAGCTTTAACATCCGCAGGATTTCCGCTGCGGGCCTGCGCGGCCGCGGCCTGAACCTGAGCGGCTAGCTGAGGACCCTCGCTAAACCCGTCGAACGGGGCGCGCTGCAGAATCGCTGTCAGCTGGCTAATCGCGGCGCCATCGGCGTTCGCGCGGAACCAGATCGCCGGTGCCAGCCGCGTGTCATAGTAAGACGCGACGGCTGCCGCACTGCCGGAAGAGAGCGAAGGCGTTGCGAGCGGCATTTGCGCCGAAAGGGATGTGGAGGTCGCGAGCCCTAGAGCAGTCACTGCGATCAGTCCCATTTTCGTCAAGTCAGTCGCCACAAGTGTCCCCCAAGGATTGCTATCCGACAGATTTAGTCTGGCTTATCCGACTTCCAAGCTGGATTTGCCATTAACCGCGCCGTCGTTGGCGCCGGTACTGCACGGGATCCACAGCTTACACCGGTCTTGAAGATCAAGCCAAAGTTATCGCGCTGCCGGACCATGCCGTTGGCCTTGTTTCCTCGGCGCACGGCGCATACGCGGTCCTAAACTTCGAAGAGGTAAGAAGATGGACGTCAAAGGTTTTGCCGCTGTCGTGACGGGCGCCGCGTCGGGCCTGGGTGAAGCGACTGCCCGCGAGCTGGCACGGAGGGGCGCGAAGGTTGCCGTCTTTGACCGCGATGCCGGAAGGGGCGAGGCGGTTGCCGCAGACATCGGCGGCGTGTTCTGCGAAGTCGATGTGACGTCCGACGAGAAGGTTGCCGCCGCTTTCGAAAAGGCGCGCGCGGCCCATGGCCAGGAGCGCATCCTCGTTAACTGCGCCGGTGTAGCGAATGCCGCAAAGACCGTTGCGCGCGACAAGGAAACTAAGACCGCCAAGTTCTATCCGATGCAGCAGTTCGAGCTTGCCATCCAGATTAACCTGATCGGGACTTTCCGCTGTATCGCCAATTCGGCCTTTGGGATGGTCGATCTTGAACCGCTTGCCGATGGCGAGCGCGGTGTCATCATCAGCACGGCCTCGGTTGCCGCCGAGGACGGGCAAATCGGCCAGGCCGCTTATTCGGCATCGAAGGGCGGTGTTCTGGCTATGGCGTTGCCGATCGCCCGCGACCTGATGAACGACGGCATTCGCGTGAACACGATTCTGCCGGGTGTCTTCAAGACCCCAATGGTCTCGATGATGCCGGCCAACGTGCAAGACGCGCTTGGCGCGCAGGTGCCTTTCCCGAAGCGACTTGGCCAGCCCGAGGAATATGCGAACCTAGCCTGCTTCCTAATCGAAAATCCTTACATGAACGCTGCGGCGGTTCGCCTCGACGGTGGCATCCGCATGGCGCCGCGGTGACCATCGACCATCGGCGGCTCGTCGACGAGCTCGCCGACGCCGCGCGGGAGGCGGGTGAGGCGATACTCACGGTCGTCCGACGCGGTTTCGAGGTTGAAACGAAGGGCGATGCTTCGCCGGTCACGGAGGCCGATCGCGCGGCGGAGCTGGTCATCCTCGCGGCTCTGGCGAGGGCCGCACCTGGCGTGCCCGTTATTGCCGAAGAGGAAGTCGCGGCCGGGCGAATTCCGGCGCATGGCGATTTCTATTTCCTGGTGGACCCGCTGGATGGCACGAAGGAGTTCGTTCGGGGAGGCGACGATTACACGGTCAACATCGGTTTGATCGAGGGCGGTGCTCCCTTGCTTGGCGTTGTCTACGCGCCAGCGACAGGGACTCTCCATGCAGGGTGGATCGGCGACGGTGCATGGGTCGATCGCGGAAACGGGCGGCAATCGATCAGGACCCGCAGGCGCGGGGCGGAGACGATGGCGGTCGCCTCCAAGTCCCATCTCAACCAGGCGACGATTGATTACCTTCAGGCCGCGGTTGGCACCTGTGGTTACGTCTCGGTGGGCTCATCGCTGAAGTTCTGCATCGTTGCGGAGGGACAAGCGGACATCTACCCGCGAGCTTCGCCAACCAGCGAATGGGATACGGCCGCGGGCCACGCGGTATTGCTCGCCGCTGGTGGCGCGGTCGACGGCCCGGACGGAGCGCCTCTACACTACGGCAAGCGCGCTTTTCTCAACCGCGGCTTCGTGGCGACCTCGGGATGGAAAGCCCCGCGGCTCGACGAATATCTTGAGCCATTTTCGGGCGGCGGTGACCTGCCGCAAGGCGTTTGACGATCTAAATCGCTGGCCTTCATTGAGGCCATTCCGAGAAATCCCCGCTGACCGAAGTGCCGAAAGCCTCCGCCAGCTTAGCGATGAGGTTGGGCGGATCGCAGCCACTCGCCCGCCTTTCCATCGGACCGGCCTCATCGCCAAAGCCAGTCATGCACGCCGCCAACGCCGACGCGCCGCGCGATTCTGCCGAAACGGTTCGTGCGGTGATTAAGGCGCGACGTCTTCGATCGCGGTTCTTCTCGGAGGAATTATTCGCTGACCCGGCGTGGGACATGCTGCTCGACCTTCTGCAGGCCGAAATATCGCAGATGCGCGTGCCGGTATCGAGTTTGTGCATCGCCGCGGCAGTCCCGGCCACGACCGCGCTGCGCTGGCTGAAGACCATGGTCAGCTAAGGGCTGTTCATTCGCCGCGACGACCGGAAGGACGGCCGCCGGGTGTTCGTCGAATTGGCACCCGAAGCTAGCGCTGCCCTGCGGCGCTACTGCGCTGAGGTGGGGCCGGCGGCTGTAATCGGAGCCGGACGCTTGCGCACTTGCGGCGAGGCACTTCTCCATGCAACTGAGCCGCGCGGGCGGTTAGCTCAGTTGGTAGAGCATCTCGTTTACACCGAGAGGGTCGGCGGTTCGAGCCCGTCACCGCCCACCACCTAATCCTGCAATGCTGCGGCGGCAGCTCGGTGGCGCGCGATCAGGATAAGTGTAACTTAAGTTAAACCGCGCCGGTGCCGCCTTTTCGACTGCGGGCTCGTAAGTATCCGCCACAATATCCTGGTGCACATCGCGTTACCCAGATTTGGTGACCTCTCCTACATTCAAAACGTGTGAATCCGTCGTCGGCGGGACGTCGGGTGGCATCGAGTGGGAGTTTGTGATGCCTGCGTTTGGAAAGAAGATTGATGGGCCGACCGGCCGTCGCCGGAACGTCAGACAAGATGTTGTCCTTGCCGCCTCGGCGTTGACGATAGACCGCTCGCGAACGGTTCTCGTCGAGGATGTTAGCGCCGAGGGAGCGAAGCTTCGCGGCCGGGATCTGCCCGGCAAGGGCTCGCAGATACTGTTCCAATTAGGAAAGTGGGAAGTGTTCGCATCCGTGGTCTGGAATGGCCGCGACGAATGCGGAATCACGTTCGACGAGCGACTTGATGACGAACGCATCGGCCGGCTGGAGCGGGAAGCTCATTGGGGCGAGGTCATGGGAATCGGCTGAAGCCGTCAAAGACTCCGCACCAACTTTGAAGCGACCGCGATCCAGGGTGGATTGGTGACAACCTGCTGACGCCCACCGGCTTCGAGCGGTAGAATTTGGAGCCGCTCGTCGTCGCGGTTGATAAGCCGACCGAACAGGAAGCGGCCGGCGGGGCGCGGCACAAGTACGTCGCGATTCATGCCGCGGGCAAAGTCTGCGGGCTGGAGCATCTCGCACCAGATCTCATCGCCTGCGTGATACTGGCCGACGCTTGCGGTCACCGTCAGCGCTACTTGCCCCTCATCGACGCGGGGAGGGACGACGATCGCCGCGCGTTTCGGAGCCATTGCGCCGCTCGGGCCAAGCACGGCGATTACGTTGAGCTCTGCGGTGTCGTCAGCCTGGACAAGATCTTGCGCGTCAACTCCCAGGGCCTTGGCAAGGCGGTTCAGCCAGCCAACCGAGACGGTTCGCGTTCCGGTTTCAAGTCGACCGATCGTCTGTGGGGTTGTCTGCGGATCGCAGGCTTGCGCGACGTCTTCGAGCGTCATCCCGCGCGCCCTGCGCACCTCCCGGATTCGGGTGATCATCCGTCCCCCTCAATTGTGCGTTTGAACCAAACTGGTTTTCTCTATGTCCTGCAGACACGCCATTATGGCAAGCCGTGGGCAATTGTGTACTTAACTTAGCAGGGCTGATTCGACATGATTGACCAGCGCGAAGAGCCGGAAACCTATGAGGTTACACCCGCCATGATCGAAGCTGGCACAAAGGCGCTCGCCGAGAACTTTGGACTTATCTCCGAACAGTCTGCTGTTCGGGAGGTTTATATTGCCATGTGCCGAGCTTCGGCAGTTCGCGCTTCATCTCGTTCCTGATCTCTTCGGGAGGTCTGGAGCCGATATAAGCCGTTAGTGTGGTGTAGATTGTGCCGAGGTCGCTTGCCGCGTCTCGGATCGAAGATGGCGGGTATTCCTCGGCGAACCAGCGAACATTCTGTGGCACGCCGTTCGGCTTGAGATAGACGGCAACAACCTCTTCTTCGGCAAATCCTCCGTAGTGGACAAGCCGATCGCGCAGTTTGACGATGTTTTCGAGTTGGTTGAGGGCCTCTTGAACCCTCGCGTGACCATCACCCTCAAGATGGGCCAGCGCCAGAAGCTTTTTGAGTTTGGACAGGCTCTCACCGGTTCGTGGAAAGCCCACCAGGATTTCAAATTTGTTCTGCGGTAAGCCCGACAGTTCACGAAGGCAGAGACGTAGCCTATCTTCGACATCAGCGAAGGCGCCAATGAGCGCCCCGACGCTGCTGTGAAACTCGTTGTCCGGAGATCCCATGGCTGACGAAGAAACCTACTCTCAAGAGGAAACGGAAGCCCGCGCAGCTGCGGCGCTGAAGCGGATGCTCCAGACGCCGCACAAGCCGCACGACCAGATGAAGAAGTCAGGCAAACCGAAGAAGTAGGCCGCGCGGGAGCGGCTAGGGCGCTCTTCACAAGCTAGAGGTTCATATGCGTTTGAAGCCACTTGTTGCCCGTATTGTAGCCCTTGGCAGTGGCCCAATCGCCATTGGGGAAGAGCTGGATCACGGCGACCGAAGCGCTGCCTGCAAAGGTGGCGGAAACGATATTTCGTATAGCCTCTGCTGGGCCAGCCAGCTCTGCCAGCCATAGGGACTCAAGAACTTTGGCGGCTTTCCATTCCGCCATGAGCTTGTAACATTCCGTGTAATCGCGCTGAGGATGTTCGTCGTAGCTAATCAGGAAGAGCGGCATACAGGCCCTCCTTCGGAACGATTCGGCAGCGCGAAGCTAACAGCGGTTAAAGACGAGTCTAGTAAGCCACGGGGAAGACCGAAGTCTCCCCCGTTGCCGTTCACAGATTCAAGACCGAAATCAGTAAGCAAATCCACCTTACGGTGGCAGCCACATCAAAGGTCACGTTCACTGCTACGTGCGTCTTGGTAGACATTGAAGTTTTCCCAAGGCCGCAAGCGCTCACGGCCCTTAGAGGGACATGATAAGCTTCTAGTGCAACTTGTAAGGACGGTTGCGAGCAATCTCCCCACCATCCGCGTTCTAGACCGCATCAGGCGGCGGCCAAGTTACACCCAGAGACGGTTGCGCCCGGGGCGGCGATCTTGCCTCCTTGAGGCCCCCTTTGCCGTTTCCAGACAAGGCCAAGGCGTGGGGTTCGCTGGCCCTAGGGTGTTTTCCTAGGGTGCTACACCTTTCGCCCGCGCGGATGGTGGGGAGATTCGGCTTTAGAGTCGAGTCCAGCGCTTGCGGCGTTCACCCCACCACAGAGGCGGGACGAAATAGTTAGGCTGCGACTGCGTTAGTCCGCCGATAGGTGAGGCGGCGGCCTTCCATGCCCTTAAGGATAAGCGAAGCACGCTCACCGTCGCTGATCTTCTTGGTCGAGTAGCGCATGTCGAACTCGGCCAGATAACGATGCATGTGGACGGCGCTCATGTGGTGATAGACGCCAATGACGCCGCGCTTGAAGATCGAGAAGAAGTTCTCGGCGGTGTTGCTGTGAACGCCATCGCCTTTGCTGAACTGGCGGAGGGCGTGAAGCGTCGAACCGTGAGCGGCGAACTCACGGCCAACATTCTTATACCAGCGCGCATCGTCGGTCATGAGCGTGGACGAGCGGTGGACGTTGGTGACCAGCGCGGCGCGGACGTTCGTATGATCGATGTGAGTGACATGGAAGCTGCGGGCGCGACCGTCGCGCTCAACCAGCGTCATGATCTTCTTCTTCGGGGCAACCTTGCCTGACAGGCGCTTCTTCTTGAAGCCGCCGACAAAGGCTTCGTCGCTCTCAACAGTTTTGCCTTCGCCGCCGAGCGGAGCGCCATCGTCCTGCATGGCCTCGCGGATGCGGTGGCAAAGGAACCAAGCCGTTTTGTAGGTCACGCCAAGCATACGTTCCATCTGCTTAGCGGACATTCCCTTCTTGGAAGCGGCCATGAGGTGCGTTGCCAGAAGCCATTTGTGGAGGGGCAGATGCGAGCGCTCCATCACCGTTCCGGTTCGGCAAGTGAACTTGTCGCGGCAGGAATTGCACAGGAACATGCCCGCTTGGGTTTTGCCGCCCATGCGAGTGACGCCCGTGCTCTCACAGAAGGGGCACACGGGCTCACCGTCCGGCCAACGCGACTGCTCTATGTGCGCGGCGGCTTTGGCTTCGTCATGGAAGATCGGATTGGTGATGTTCATGACGGCGGTCCTCTTATGCGGACTGTCATAACCGACCTCGCCTGCTAACTCAAGTATATAATTGCCAAGCCGTGTCCGAATCGAGAAGGGCTGCGGTGATGACGAACAGGTTACTAAGTGAACGGGCAGTTGGTGGGCGCGACGGAGGCAAGACCCTCCGGCCGGTTACGGTCAACCAGGCGGAGTCGCCTTTGGGCCGGCTGCTCGCACGAGGGTTCGTCAGCCGCAGACAATTCGACGCTGGTGAGTGGCTCCGGTGGGATTGGGAGCGCGCGCAACTCGCACCACGAGTTACGATGTCGTGGGACGCAGCTTCGATCGCGCGAGGCAGGGGAGGTTCGGCCCCGGATCAGGACTTGGGCGGCGCGCAAATTGATGCGCGCAAGCGTTTCGATGAGGCAGCGGCGGCTGCGGGCCCTGGACTGGCGGATATCCTTTGGCGCGTAGTCTGCTCGGGCGAAGGCATGCGCGAGGCAGAAAGCGCACTCGGCGGGCCAGCGCGTGCCAGCAAGCTTGTCCTCCGCTTCGCGCTGGATCGTTTCGCGCATTATTATCGGATCCGCTAATCCTTACGGTCAGCGCTAGGGTCGCGCGCGGTCGCCGCATGTTGCTGCGCTCAGCCGGCACTCCTATTGGAATCGCAAGGAGCGGAACGAGCAAGCGGACGAATGCTTCTGCCGCTCGTCGCGCGAAACGAGGGAGCAGCCGATGATTGTCTACGGATCGTCCTTGTCGCCATATGTGCGCAAGGTCGTGGCCTTCGCGGCGGAGAAAAACATCGAGCTGGAGCTTCAGCCGACCGGTTTCCCCAACCACTCCCCGGAATATCTTGAAGCGAGCCCCTTCCGCAAAATGCCGGCCCTTCGTGACGGCGACTACGTCCTCTCGGACTCGAGCGCGATCGTTCATTACCTGGAGGCGAAAGTCCCCGAGCCCAAGCTAATTCCTGGCGATGCGAAGCTTCGCGGGAAGACCATCTGGTTCGACGAGTTTGCCGACACGATCCTCGTCAGTTGCGGTGCCAAGATCTTCTTCAACCTGATCGTCGCGCCGCGTTTTCTCAAGCAGCCGGGTGACCCGGAAGCAGCGAAGCAGGCGGAGTTGAACGACCTGCCGCCGATCCTGGAATATCTGGAGAAGACCGTGCCCACCGGCGACGGTTACCTTGTCGGCGACGGCCTCACGCTTGCGGACATTGCGGTCGCGAGTCCGTTCGCGAATTTCCGCCACACGGAGACACGCGTTTGTCCTGACCGCTATCCGCGGACTGTCGCTTACGTCGACCGTATCCTCGCGCGGCCGAGCATCGCGCCGTGGATCGAGCAGGAGGCGGCGCTTCTCGCCAAGACGGCGGCCTGAAAAGAAAGCGCCGCGCTCTCGGGTGAGAACGCGGCGCTTTCTGTTGGACGGAAGCACTCCTAGAAGGAACCGCCGTCGCCGGAGCTGCCCGAGCCGCCTGACCCGACGCCGCTGAAGCCTGAGCCGCCGGAGCCGCTGTCGTCTTCATTGGCATCCTGGTCGAGCGAGCCTTGGCCCTGCTTTGCGAAATCGGAGCCTCCGGTCGGATTCGACGAGGAACCCGTCGCGTCGCTCGACTGATCCTGGTCTTCCTGCAGGTATTCGTCGGACCCGCTACCCTGCGAGCCGATGAAGCCTTCGCCCTGCGAGCCGCCGCTCGACTGGCCCTGTGAGCCACTGCCCAAGCCGCCGCTCTGGCCGGTCGTGTCGGAACCGGCATTCGAGCCCTGGTCCGTCGTGAGCGTTTCGCTCGACTGGTTCTGGCCGGTCGAACTCTGGCCGCCTAAGTCGGAGCCCTGGCTCATCGTCGTTCCCGAACCCGTTTCGCTGTCGTTGCCGCCGATCGGCTGGCCGCTCTGGCTGCCCGTCGCCTGCTGCCCGAACTGGTCGGACTGCTGGCCCTGCTGCTGGCCGAACTCATTCGCCTGGTTCTGCTGCCCGGTGGGCTGCTGACTGGCGTTGCTGCTCTGGTTTTCGCCGAATTGGTCTTCGTCGCGTTCCTCAGCCATTGCGAAATACTCCTCGACAAGGCCCCCGCTTGCTCCGGCAGTTAGAACATGGGTTGGGCGCAAACCGTTCCGACAGTGAAAAGACGTTTGCGACGAACGGCTTGGCGCAAAGAAAAAGGCCGCCGCTCACGTCAGCGACGGCCCTAATCTTGTGTCGAGAAACCGACTTTAAGCCTGGGTCTCTTCCGCGTCGGCCGCCGGGGCCTCGGGAGCTTCCGCGCTGGCCTCGTTGGTCTCCGCTGTCGCACCGGGTTCGGCGTTCGGGTCGTAGGCCTCCGTGAAGCCCGCATCGTCACGCTCGAACATCTGCGCCATGACGTCGACGCCCTGTGCCTGCAGTTCTGCCTCCTCCGGCGAGCGAGCGACGTTGACCTTCACGGTCACCGACACTTCCGGGTGTAGAGCGACCTTGATCTCGTGCATGCCGATGGCCTTGATCGGGCGATCGAGCACGACTTGGCTCTTGGTCACCTTCGCGCCCTCGGCTTCCAGCGCGTCGACGATGTCGCGCGCGCTGACCGAACCGTAGAGCTGACCGGTGTTCGAAGCCTGACGGATCAGCTGAACTGTCTTGCCGTCGACACCGTTCGAGGCGCTTTCGGCCTCGGTGCGGCGGTTGGCATTGTCTTCTTCGATCTTCGCGCGGTTGGCTTCGAAGACCTTGCGGTTCGCTTCGTTGGCGCGGAGCGCCTTCTTGCGCGGCAGAAGGTAGTTACGGGCAAAGCCGTCCTTGACCTTCACCACGTCGCCAATGGCGCCGAGCTTTTCGACGCGCTCAAGCAGGATAACATCCATGGGTCGTTCTCCTTACTTCACGACGTAGGGAAGAAGGCCGATGTGGCGCGAGCGCTTGATCGCCTTGGCCAGCTCACGCTGCTTCTTCGAAGAAACAGCAGTGATGCGGCTGGGAACGATCTTGCCACGCTCGGACACGAAGCCCTGCAGCAGACGAACGTCTTTGTAATCGATCTTCGGCGCGTCCTTGCCCGAGAAGGGGCACGACTTGCGGCGGCGGAAGAATGCGCGGGCCATTATTCGACCTCCTCTTCGCGGGCGCGGAAGTTGGGACGGTCATCGCGATCGCCACGATCGGAACGACGCTCGCGCTCCTTCTCGCCGCGGCGCATCATCGCGGACGGGCCAGCTTCGTGCTCGTCGACGCGGATGGTGAGGAAGCGGATGATGTCCTCGTTGATGTTCGACTGGCGCTCGAGCTCCGCAATCGCTGCCGGCGGGCTGTCGATGTCGAGGGCGACATAGTGCGCCTTGCGGTTCTTCGCGATGCGATAGGCAAGGCTGCGAAGACCCCAGGTCTCCGTCTTGGCGATCTTGCCGCCATTGTCGGTGATGATTTTGGTAGCGTTTTCCGCGAGCGCATCGACCTGAGCCTGAGCTAGGTCCTGACGCGCGAGGAAAACATGCTCGTAGAGCGGCATGTTTCTTCGTCTCTTCTGTTGGCCGATCGCTGACGCCGCCCAGTGCGACGCCCCTCCGGCTGTCTTCCAAATTAAACAGGCGCCCGAGCCAAGCCCGTGCGCCAGCGGTGCGCCCATTGCCGCAAAAGCCCCAAAATGGCAAGTGTCCGCGATGGCAACGCACCTTCGCTCGGTACAGCCGACCTCTGACCCGCTTGACGATATGAGTTTACCGGGATGGCTCTACTACGATCCCGAATTCTTCGAGGCGGAGAAGAAGGCCTTCCTGCGCGCTGCGCCGCAGGTCGTATGCCATGTCAACGAAATACCCCAACCGGGCGACTGGCGCACCATCGAATATCTCGGCGAAAGCGTCATCGTCATCCGCGGCGATGACGGCGAGGTCAGGGCTTTCTCGAACGTTTGCCGGCACCGCGGCTCGCGCATCGTCGATAGCAATGCAGGCTGCTCGAAAGTCCTGACGTGCCCTTACCATGCGTGGAGCTACGCGCGGGATGGGCGCCTGGTCGGCGTGCCGCATCGCAGCGAATATCCGGGCCTACAGACGGAGAATCTCGGCCTCTTTCCAGTGGCGCTGGAGCATTGGCGCGGGTTCCTGTTCATCGCGCTGGAGCCCGGCGCGCCGTCGGTCGCGGAGATGATGGCGCCTTACGACGATGAGGTCGCGCCTTATCGCTTCGAGGATCTTCAGGCGATCGGCCGCGTCACGCTGCGGCCGCGAGATCTCAACTGGAAAACGATTGCCGACAATTATTCCGACGGGCTTCACATCCCGGTCGGCCACCCCGGCCTGACGCGCCTGTTCGGCAAAGGCTACCGCATCGAGGCGAACGAGCACGTCGACCGGATGGAAGGCGATCTTGTCGACAAGGAATCGGCCAATCCGTCGGAACGCACTTACCAGCGCGTCCTGCCCTCGGTCCCGCATCTTCCCGCGAGCCATCAGCGCAAGTGGCTCTATTACAAGCTGTTCCCGAACGTCGCGTTCGATATCTACCCGGACCAGGTCGACTTCATGCAGTTCCTGCCGGTGAGTGCGACGGAGGCGGTGATCCGCGAGATCAGCTATGTCGTCCCCGACGACCGTCGCGAGATGAAAGTGGCGCGGCACCTGAACTGGCGCATCAACCGCATGGTCAATACCGAGGACACCGAGTTGATCACTCGCGTCCAGCTCGGCATGCAATCGCCTGCTTATGTCGCCGGGCCGCTCGGGAAGAGTGAAGTGTGCCTGAGGAGCTTCGCGAAGAAGCTCCGCAAGCTCATCCCAGAGGCGAGGCTGGACTCTCCGCCGCCGCCCGGCTGGAGCCGTTTAGCCAACGCGAGATAGCCCGGATGGGCAGGCCGGCGAGCGCCACCGCGGCTCCCCACAACAAGACCTCGACACCCGAACCAATGAACATGGCGATCGAGTAGACGACGCCGATCGCCACGATGGCGGTCCACTTGCCGCCGGCGCGCAGCTTAAGCGCGGCCGCCGCACAGACGATGTACAGCACCAGCGCCAGGACCGTCGAAACGAGTGTGATGAACACGTAGACGTTCACGAAATTCTTCGATGAGCTCGCGAGCACTAGCAATGCGGACAGAATGGAGCAGATCCAAATTGCGCCGGCGGGTGCGCCCCGGCCATTGGCACGGGCGAACACCGGCGGCAGGTCGCCGGCCTGACCCATGGTGCGGGCGGTTTCGGCCGCCATCAGTAGCAGCGAGTTGGCCGTACCGAAGGCGCTAACGGCAGCGATAAGCGCTACGAAGATGCCTGCCGTGGCGCCCAGCAATGGTGAGATAGCGTCGGCGAACGGGGCGCCGCTCTTCGCCGCGACCGCGCTCGGCAGGAGCAGGAGCACTGCGACCGTCGCGAGAAGATAGACGACCGCCGTGAACCCCGTGCCGAGGATCGTGGCGCGGGGGACCGTGGTCGTTGAATCGCGCGTGACGCGGGCAGTCATTGCAGCACCTTCGAAGCCAGTCAGCGAAAAGAGCGTGAGGGCGGCAGCGGCAATGACTCCGCTGAAGCTCAGTGGCACCGCGGCGAGTGGTTCAACCCCGGAGCCAGAACCGAAGCGCCCGAGCACGAGCGCCATGACCGCAAGGAGCGGCACCAGCTTGATGACGACCGTGACGATTTGCAGCGCGCCCGCCGACCGCGTGCCGCGGAGATTCACGATCAGCAAGGCGAAAATCGAGCAGAGCGCGACGCCGATAAGTGGTGGTCCCGACACCACGCTTGGCCAGACATGTCCGAGCGCGCCCGCGACGGCGACTGCAACGCCGCTGACGCCGGTGACCTGAGAGAAAGTGTAACACCACAGGGTTACGAACGCAGTCTTTTCGCCGAATGCCTGGTCGACGTAGGCGAAGGGGCCGCCCGGTATTCGCGCGGCGAGCCGGGCCAGCGCAAAGGCCAGGCACATGGTGCCGAAGCCGGTGAGCAGGAACGCAATGACCAGGTTGCTTCCAAAAGGCGCGAGCGTCGTGGGCAACAGGTAGATGCCTGAACCGACCATCGAGCCGACGACCATGGCCGCGCTCATCCACTTACCAAGCATCCGTGACGAAGGCTCTACGTTCGCGTCGAGGATCACGGGCTCTTCGGTCATTTGAGCGGCTTCGCATCCCTCGTCGGGGTTGGCAATGCGGACGCCCGCGCCTAACCGCGCCGCATAATCAGGGGAGTCAGATGCGCGCTTTCATTTTTCCGGGGCAGGGCAGCCAGGCCGTTGGTATGGGCGCAGCGCTCGCCGAGGCGAGCCGGACCGCGCAGGACGTGTTTCAGGAAGTCGACGAAGCGCTCGGCCAGAACTTGTTTCGCCTCATGCGCGATGGCCCCGACGATGAGCTGAAGCTCACTGAAAATGCGCAGCCCGCGATTATGGCGCATTCGATCGCCGTATTCCGCGCCCTCACGAAAGACGGTGGCGTCGACCTTGCGAAGGCTGCGAATTTCGTCGCCGGGCATAGCCTCGGCGAATATTCCGCACTTTGCGCAGCCGGCTCGTTCGACCTTCCGACCACCGCCAAGCTCTTGAAGTTGCGCGGGCAGGCAATGCAGCAGGCCGTACCAGTGGGGCAGGGCGCGATGGCCGCGCTGCTTGGCGCTGACCTCGTACTTGCGCAGAAGATAGCGGACGCCGCTGCGCACGGCGAAGTCTGTACCGTCGCCAACGATAATGACCCCAGTCAGGTCGTTATCTCCGGTAGCAAGGCGGCAATCGACCGCGCGATCGAGATGGCGAAAGACATGGGTGCCAAGCGCGCAATCCCGCTCCCCGTTTCGGCGCCGTTCCACTGCCCGCTGATGCAGCCTGCGGCCGACGCGATGCAGGACGCGCTCAGTTATGTAGTCGTCGGGGCGCCGCTCGTGCCCGTGTTCGCGAATGTGACGGCACAGCCGGAGACTGACCCGGACACCATCCGAAATCAACTCGTCGAGCAGGTGACTGGCATGGTGCGCTGGCGCGAAAGTGTCGCGAACATGTTCGACGCTGGTGTGGAGGAATTTGTGGAGCTTGGCGGCAAGGTGCTCGGCCCCATTGTCAAGCGCATCGCGCCCGACGCGAAGGTGACCAGCCTCACATCCATCGACGACATCGAAGCGCTGGCGAAGGAGATTGCGTGATGTTCGACCTCACTGGGATGACTGCGCTGGTGACCGGCGCTTCGGGCGGTCTTGGAAGCGCAATCGCAAGGTCATTGGCCGGGCAGGGCGCGCGCCTCGCCGTCAGCGGCAGCAACGTCGATAAGCTCGAGAGCTTTCGCGCTGGTCTTGGCGGTCAACACGTCGCGCTCCCCTGCAACCTGTCCGATGGCGCCGCCGTCGACCAGCTCGTCCCGCAAGCCGTGGAAGCACTTGGGGGCAAGCTCGACATTCTCATCAACAATGCGGGCGTTACCCGAGACAACCTGCTCATGCGCATGAAGGACGAGGAGTTCGAGGACGTCATTCGTATCAACCTCGAAGCCGCGTTCCGCCTGATGCGCGCGGCCGCCAAGCCGATGATGAAGGCGCGCTTCGGGCGCATCATCTCCGTCACTTCGGTGGTCGGCGTTACCGGCAATCCTGGCCAAGCCAATTACGTCGCGTCGAAGGCGGGCCTTATCGGCATGACGAAGGCCGTCGCGCAGGAGCTCGCCAGCCGCAACATCACCGTCAACGCGGTTGCGCCCGGCTTCATGACTTCAGCCATGACGGATGCGCTCAACGAGCAGCAGCGCGCCGGCATTCTTTCGCGCATTCCAGCAGGCGCGATGGGCACCGGCGACGACATCGGGGCGGCCTGTGTCTACCTCGCGTCGAAGGAGGCGGGATACGTCACCGGCCAGACGCTTCACGTGAACGGCGGAATGGCGATGCCGTAAGCAGCAGAACGTCTCTGCTGCCAAACGCCTTGTCCTCGCTTCAACGGCACCTATATCGCCCTCGAAATCAACGTTCCGGCTGCCGTAACGGGGTCGGACGAGGGGCTGTAGAAGAGGACAGAAAAACATGGCCAAGGTCATTGGAATCGACTTGGGCACGACCAACAGCTGCATCGCCGTCATGGAAGGCGGTAAGCCGAAGGTCATTGAGAATAGCGAAGGCGCACGCACCACGCCTTCCGTCGTCGCTTTCACCAAGGACGGCGAGCGTTTGATCGGCCAGCCGGCGAAGCGCCAGGCGGTCACAAATCCCGACAACACCATTTTCGCGGTGAAGCGCCTTATCGGCCGCCGCTTCGACGATCCGATCACCAAGAAGGACACCGAATTGGTGCCCTACAAGATCGTCAAGGGCGCCAATGGCGACGCGTGGGTCCAGGCCGGCGGCAAGGATTACTCGCCGTCGCAGGTCTCGGCCTTCATCCTGCAGAAGATGAAGGAAACCGCTGAGGCTTATCTCGGCGAGACCGTCACGCAGGCGGTCATCACCGTTCCCGCATACTTCAACGACGCGCAGCGCCAGGCGACCAAGGACGCCGGCCAGATCGCCGGTCTTGAAGTGCTTCGCATCATCAACGAGCCGACGGCGGCTGCGCTGGCCTATGGCCTCGAGAAGGACGACGGCAAGACGATCGCCGTCTACGATCTCGGCGGCGGCACGTTCGACGTCTCGGTCCTCGAGATCGGCGACGGCGTGTTCGAGGTGAAGTCGACCAACGGCGACACCTTCCTCGGCGGCGAAGACTTCGATGCCCGCATTGTCAATTGGCTGGCCGATAAGTTCAAGGCGAAGGAGGGCATTGACCTCCGGACGGACCGCCTCGCGCTGCAGCGCCTCAAGGAAGCTGCGGAGAAGGCGAAGATCGAGCTTTCGTCTGCGCAGTCGACGGAGATCAACCAGCCGTTCATCACCGCCCGCATGGAAGGCGGCACGACGACCCCGCTTCACCTTGTCGAGACGCTTACCCGCGCCGACCTCGAGAAGCTGGTCGACGATCTGATCGAGCGGACGATCGAACCGTGCAAAAAGGCGCTCAAGGACGCCGGCATCGACGCCAAGGAAATTGCTGAAGTCGTCCTCGTCGGCGGCATGACTCGTATGCCGCGCGTGCGTGAGCGGGTGAAGGAGTTCTTCGGCCGCGATCCGCACACCGGCGTCAATCCGGACGAAGTCGTCGCCATGGGCGCAGCGATCCAGGCCGGCGTTCTGCAGGGCGACGTCAAGGACGTGCTTCTGCTCGACGTCACGCCGCTGTCGTTGGGCATCGAGACGCTGGGTGGCGTGTTCACCCGGATGATCGACCGCAACACGACGATCCCGACCAAAAAGAGCCAGGTCTTCTCGACCGCCGAGGATAATCAGAACGCGGTCACCATCCGCGTCTTCCAGGGCGAGCGCGAAATGGCTGCCGACAACAAGGTGCTCGGCCAGTTCGACCTGGTCGGCATTCCTCCGGCGCCGCGTGGCGTGCCGCAGATCGAGGTCACGTTCGACATCGACGCCAACGGCATCGTCAACGTTTCCGCGAAAGACAAGGGCACCGGCAAGGAGCAGCAGATCCGCATCCAGGCGTCGGGCGGCCTCGCCGATTCCGACATCGAGCGGATGGTCAAGGAAGCCGAGCAGTTCGCCGACGAAGACAAGAAGCGGCGCGCTGCGGCCGAGGCGAAGAACAACGCCGAAAGTCTCATTCACACAACCGAGAAGCAGCTCCAAGAGCATGGCGACAAGGTGTCTCCGGAGATCAAGACGGAGATCGAGACTGCGCTCACCGAGGCTAAGGCCGCGGTCGAGAGCGGCGACGCTGAACAGATGACCCAGAAGACACAGGCGCTGACGCAGGCGGCGATGAAACTCGGTCAGGCGATGTATCAGCAGCAGCAGGCCGAAACCGAAGGCGCTGCCGGTACCGACGCCGGTGCCGAGAGCGGCGCTGGCGAGCAGCCGCAGGAAGAGGTTGTCGATGCCGAATTTTCGGAAGTCGACGAAGAGAATAAGGGCGCATGATCGCGCGCGGCGCTCTCTTGCTGTGGGAGGCGCCGCGGCATCATCAGTTGCGTAGCGGGGAAGGGTGATGGTCGAGCAGGACTATTACGAGCTGCTGGGTGTTGCCCGCGGTGCGGACGACGCCGCGATCAAGGCCGCTTATCGCCGGATGGCGAAGGAACACCATCCCGATCGGAAGAACGGGTGCAAGGATTCCGAGGCGCATTTCAAGTCGATCAATGAGGCCTATGACGTTCTCAAGGATCCTCAGAAGCGCGCAGCCTACGACCGGTTCGGCAAGGCTGCTTTCCAGAATGGCGGCGGCGGCGGCGATCCTTTCGGCGACGCCGGGTTCAACGGTTTTTCCGATATTTTCTCGACGATCTTCGGCGAGTTCATGGATCCGCGTGGCGCTCGCCAGAATGCCGCGCGTGGTGCCGACCTGCGCTATGACCTTGAGCTGAGCCTCGAGGAAGCGTTCACGGGCGCCGAGAAGACCGTCACCATCGAAGCAAACGCGCGCTGTGAAGTGTGCGATGGCCGAGGCTGCACCAGCCTCGATCGCTGCGCCAGCACCTGCAAGACTTGCGGCGGAGCCGGCAAGGTGCGCGCGCAGCAAGGCTTCTTCGTGGTGGAGCGCGGTTGCCCAACCTGCCGCGGCGCTGGCGAGGTTATCTCCGATCCGTGCCCCAACTGCCAGGGCGAGGGCCGCGCGCTTCAGCAGCGCAAGCTGGCGGTCAAAATCCCAGCCGGCGTTGACGAAGGCACGCGCATCCGCGTCTCGGGTGAAGGGGAATCAGGTGTCCGCGGCGCGTCGAGCGGCGATCTCTACATCTTCGTCCACATGAAGCGGCACTCGATCTACGCTCGCGAAGGCACGACGCTGATTGCCGATTGCCCGATCACCTTCACGACGGCGGCGCTCGGCGGATCGATCAGCCTGCCGGGCCTCGATGGGCAGCAGATCGACATCAAGATTCCCGCCGGCGTCCAATCGGGCGAGCAACTCCGCCATCGCGGGGCGGGCATGAGCGTCCTTAACGGCCGCGGCCGGGGTGACCTTGTCGCGCGCATCCTAGTCGAGACGCCGACGCGCCTCAGCAAGGAGCAGAAGAAAATCCTCGAGGAATTCCGCGGCACCGAAACGGGCGACGAATGCCCGAACGCTAAGAGCTTCTTCGGCCGCGTGCGAGATATGTTCGGTGGCTGATCAGCCGTTTTTCAGATGATCGATCTCAAGCCGCATCGCGAATAGCTGTGCGAACAGCTCGGCCGCGGCGTGGAGCTCGAAGCCCGGCTCGCGCGGCGTCCGTGACTCGCAGCGGAATTCGCCGGTCAAGCCATCGACGCTGAAAGGGACGCGCATCGCTGCGCGGACACCGGCGCTCGGTGGTGCACCGCTGTCAAGCAAACGCATTAGCGCGTCGGCGACTGAAGTATCTTCGTCACGAGGGAAGATGCTTACGCCTGAGCGCTCGGTGTCGGCGACGATTGCCGGGATTTCCGCCGACAAATCGCAAGGTTCCGCAAAAGCGCCGCGACTGCTCTCGGCCCTATCGTCCCCACAGATCAGCGTCACCCGGTCGTAACCGGTCAGCGCCCTCATCCGACGGGCGCCGGCGTCGAGCAACGCCTGGCCACGGCTATTGGCGAGACCGGCGATAAGGCCGCCGACCGTGCCGAAAGCTTCGCCGAAGGATCCGGTCGTCGGGACTGCTTCAAGGAGCACGCGGCCATCGCTTAGCTGGAAAGCGATGTCGAACAGGTCTGGGTCATTGGTCAGTCGCACAGCATATGCTCGGCCAATGCCGGTTGTACCGCTAAGTCGCGAGAAGAGGTTTCGGAGGTCGTGGAGCGCCTGGCTGTGCACGAAGCGGCCGAGCGGCTCATCGATTAAGGTGACGTGCGATTCGCCGAGCAGGTGATGCACGTTCTCGGAAGCGCGCAGTACCATCCAGTCGAGCGACAGCTCAAGGAGATAAGCGCCATCCTGGACCTGCACGTCGCGGTGCGGATGCGATTCGGCAATCGTTTCAGCGTGCAATTCTTGGACTTCGGTCATCGGCCCCCCGGCTTCTGAACGCGCCTAGAATAGCCTTCTGGCTGCGCGGTGCACCATAAAAAATGGGCGATGCGAAACGCTTAGGCCGAGGGGCCGAACAGACGGTCGAAAATCGTGTCGACGTGCTTGAAGTGATAATCGAGGTTGAACAGCGCGTTGAGTTCATCGGCCGAGAGTCGCTGCGAAACTTCAGGATCAGCCTTGAGCAATTCGAGCAGCGAAAGCTGGCCATCGGATTCCCACACCTTCATCGCATTGCGCTGCACCAAAGCGTAGGATTCCTCGCGGCTGAGGCCCGCTTGCGTAAGCGCCAGCAGGACCCGCTGTGAGTGGACAAGGCCGCCCATCCGGTCGAGGTTCTTCTGCATCCGCTCGGGATAGACGATGAGCTTGTCGACGACGCCCGTCAGCCGCCCGAGCGCGAAGTCGAGCGTGATCGTCGCGTCCGGTCCGATGAAGCGCTCGACGGATGAGTGCGAGATGTCCCGCTCATGCCACAGTGCCACATTCTCCATCGCCGGCAGCGCGTAGCCGCGGACCATGCGGGCGAGACCGGTAAGATTTTCGGTCAGAACCGGGTTGCGCTTGTGCGGCATCGCCGAGCTTCCCTTCTGGCCGGGCGAGAAATATTCCTCGGCCTCGAGCACTTCGGTACGCTGCAGGTGGCGGATCTCAGTCGCTAGTCGCTCGATCGACGAAGCGATCACCCCAAGCGTCGCGAAGAAATGAGCGTGGCGGTCGCGCGGGATGACCTGGGTCGAGACCGGTTCCGGCGTTAGTCCGAGCGCTTCGGCAACATGCTCCTCGACCGACGGCGGAACGTTGGCGAAGGTGCCGACCGCACCCGAAATCGCGCACGTCGCGACATCGTCGCGGGCGGCGATCAGGCGCTGGCGATTGCGGACGAACTCGGCATAGGCTTGGGCGAGCTTCAAGCCAAAGGTCGTCGGCTCGGCGTGGATGCCGTGGCTGCGGCCGATCGTCGGGGTCAGCTTGTGCTCCAGCGCGCGGCGCTTCAGCACGTCGAGCAGCTTGTCGATGTCGTCGATCAGTAGGTCGGCCGCCTGCTTCAACTGCACCGCCAGCGCCGTGTCGAGCACGTCTGAGCTGGTCATGCCCTGGTGCAGCCAGCGCCGTTCGGGCCCCAATTTTTCGCCGGCCCAGGTCAGGAAGGCGATCACGTCATGCTTGGTCACCGCCTCGATGGCGTCGATCGCATCGATATCGATCTTGCCCAGCATGTCGCGATCATAGGCGGCGCGAATGGTCGCGGCGTCTTCGGCCGGGATCATGCCGATCTTGCCCATCGCCTCCGCGGCAAAGACTTCAATCTGCCACCAGATGCGGTAGCGGTTTTCGGCCGACCAGATGGCCGACATTTCGGGGCGCGAGTAGCGGGGAACCATGGCGAGGCGGCTAGCAGAGCCGCCGCCAGGCTTCAAATCGCCTAGCGGGCCGACACCGCCGAAAAGCTCACCATCCGTCTCTGCTGCTCATCCCAGAGGGAGTATCGCAGCGCCTTCAGGCTTTCGACGGCAGTGAAACGGTTGATGGAGACGAGTTGGGGGTAGCGCTCCAGCACCTCCGGCAGCCGGTAGAAAGGAATGCGGCTGGATAGGTGATGGACATGATGGATGCCGATGTTCGCGGTGAACCAGCGCAACGCGCGGGGAAGCTCGAGGTGCGAGCTTCCGTGCAGCGCGGCGTCGTGGAATGACCAATCATCGCCGCGATCCCAATGGGCCTCCTCGAACTGGTGCTGGATGTAGAAGAGCCAGACGCCGAGTGACGCCGCGAGGAGCACGACTGGCACGAATGTGAAGAGGATGGTCGAAAGGCCGAAACAAATGGTCCCAAGCGCGACGAGCGCGACCGTAGTCGCATTGGTCGCCAATGCGCTCACCCAGTAACGGCTTCCCGCCTTCATCAAGCCAACCGGAAGTCGATGGCGCAGAAGGAACAGGTAGGTTGGCGCTATGCCGAACAGCACCACTGGGTGGCGATAAAAGCGATACAGCAATCTCTTCCACCGGTTCTGGCCCAGGAATTCGCGAACGGTCAGCGTATCCACGTCGCCGAAACCGCGCGCATCGAGGTTTCCGGTGGTCGAATGATGGAGCGCGTGGGACCGTTTCCAGCAATCGTAGGGGGTGAGCGTAAGCACTCCCAGGAATCGTCCCAGCCAGTCGTTCGCGCGCCGGCTGGGGAAGAAGGCATCATGTCCGCAGTCGTGCTGAATGAGGAACAGGCGAAGAAGAAACAGGCTCGCAGGGGCAATGAGCAGAAGCGCGACCACGTAACCGGCCTCTACCGCCACGAGCGTGATTGCGATTAGCGCCAAAAACGGCGCCAGAGTCACGGCAAGCTCGCGCAGGCTGCGGCCGACGCTCGGGTCGCGGAAGGCATGCAGATCTCGCACCAGGCGCCGCGGGTCGATCGGCGCTTCGCGGCCGGAGATCTGGGTTGGCTCCTCAGTTTCGGAGTGCACTTCGGGGAATTCGTTCAGCATGACGGAACGCTGCTTAGTCCGAACATTGTTTCAATTTTCTCTCGGCGGGATTCTGGGGCTGGTGGCAACGGCTTGCCGCTACGCGGTTCGACGGATCATCGGCGGCTCGCAACGCTTTCGGCAGTCCGGCGCGGTTTCTTCTTTGGGCGTGGTCTCTCGTGGGCAAGCTCCGGGCGGTAAGTTGAGCTTTTCTCGCGCGGCTCGGCAAGCTCGATCATCAGACCTTGGTCCTCCGGCGCAATGTTTGCTCGGCGCAGCGCCTTGATGAATCCGGGCGTGGCACGCTCGCTGACCTGGAAAAAGCTCTCGTTGGCCGCCAGCCGAATGGCACCGATTTCGGTCCTAGTCACATGCCCGTAACGGCAAATCAAAGGGAGCAGCCAGCGAGGATCCGCATTGTGGCGGCGACCGGCGTTGATGCGGAACCAGCTTGCGTCTTCAAAGCCGGGTCGCGGCCCACCTTCCGCGCCGCGATCGTCTCGCCGCCCTGAACCGATGATGTCCTCCGGCGCGGGCATGTCCGTTCGAAGCGATTTTATCAGCGCCGCGGCGATCGCCTCGGGCGCCAGCTCGGTCATCAACTGAGTCACGAGCTCCCGGTCTTCGTCCTCGAGCTCGACCGGCGCCGACAACGCCGCGAGCATTCGCTCACGATCCTTCGCACGGATTTCGGTCGCCGAGGGCACCGAGATCCATTGTGCGTCGATGCGCGCTCCGCGCAGCATCCCCTCAACCCGTTTCCGGCGCTGGAATGGGACGATCAGCACCGCGGTTCCCTTGCGGCCCGCGCGGCCGGTGCGCCCGGAACGATGCTGGAGCGCCTCCGCGTCGCGTGGAAGCTCGACGTGGACAACCAGCGAAACGGAAGGAAGGTCGATACCGCGCGCCGCGACGTCGGTCGCCACGCACACGCGTGCGCGCTGGTCTCTAAGCGCCTGCAGCGCCTGATTGCGCTCATTCTGACTGTGCTCGCCGGACAGGGCCACGGCGTGGAAGCCGCGCTCGTTGAGGCTGGCATGAAGCCTGCGGACGGCGTCGCGCGTGGCGCAGAACAGGATGGCGGTCTCCGCCTCATGGAAGCGAAGCAGGTTGACGACCGCGTGCTCGATGTCGGTCGGCGACACTGCCATCGCCTGATAGGCGATGTCCTGGTGGCCTTCCTTATCCCCGAGCGTCTCGATACGGAGCGCGTCCTTCTGATAGCGCTTGGCGAGAGCGACGATCGGGCGCGGCATCGTGGCGGAGAACAACAATGTTCGGCGGCCTTGCGGTGTCGCATCGAGGATTTCTTCGAGTTCCTCACGGAAACCCATGTCGAGCATCTCGTCGGCTTCATCGAGCACCGCCGCGCGCAGAAAAGACAGATCGAGTGCACCGCGTTCGAGGTGATCGCGGAGCCGCCCCGGCGTGCCGACGACGATGTGGGCGCCGCTCGAAAGTGCGCGCCGCTCCTTCATCGGGTCCATGCCGCCGACGCAAGTCACCACGCGGGCGCCGGCGCCGGCAAAGAGCCACTGCAGTTCCTTGCTCACCTGGATGGCAAGCTCGCGTGTAGGCGTGATCACCAGCGCGAGCGGTGCTCGCGCTACCGGTGCAGTCTCGCCCTCCAGGACGGCCGAAGCGATCGCAATCCCGAAGGCGACCGTCTTCCCCGACCCGGTCTTCGCCGAAACGATAAGGTCGCGTCCATGAGCCTCTTCGGCGGCAACGGCCGACTGGACCGGGGTCAGCTTTTCATAGCCACGAGAATCGAGCGCCCCGGCGAGGGCGGGATGCAATTGGGAATGGGGCATTGCCGCGCACTACTCGCGAGTGGCCCTCGCCGATAGCCCCTTCGTGCGTTGCCCATTGGTTATCCTCGCTAAATCAGCCCCATCGCCCGCATGCTGGTGCGGCCTTGGGCGCCGACAACGACGCGGTCGTGGATGGCGATCTTCATGTGCCGGCCGGCGTCGACTAGGTTGCGGGTCAGGCGAATGTCCTGGCTCGAAGGCGTAAGGTCGCCGCTTGGATGATTCACCGATTAGCTTCTTCGCCAGCGGCTTGGTGTCGACGCGTGGGATCGTCAGCGTCAGCAGATATTCGATCAGCTCATAATTGTGGAAACCTTGCGGCCCGGCGTCCGGCAGACGCTGCCGCAACCGTCCCCGGTGCCCGGACGGCTTTTCCGCTTCTTCAATCTTCTGGGCGTGCCCGTGCATGCCGCTTTCTTGCGACTTTACCCGAGCGGGGGAGGCAGTAACGGGAGTTCTCAGCGCAGGAAAGGGTCATGCCGCAATCGGAACGGTCATGCGCGGAAGGGGTTAGATAAGCCCAATGAGCGATCGGTCGAGCGAGGAGGGGCGTGAGGTGCTGGGCGCGGAGCCCGGCGGCACTATCGTCGTGCGCCGCTCGCGCTGGGGCCGCCTTGCAATGCTGGTGGCGCTCGCCGCGCTGCTGGTGTTCGCGGTTGCCGTCACCATCGTCTGGATCCAGCGGCGTCCGATCGCCACCCACTTCCTGAAACGCGAGTTCGAGCGGCGGGGCGTCCAGGCAAGCTATCACCTCGACCGCATCGGCTTCCGTACGCAAGAGGTCAGCGACCTCGTTATCGGTGATCCCAGGCATCCCGACCTGACCGCGAAGCACGCCATCATTCAGATGCGGCTGAAGCTCGACGGAAATTTCCAGGTCTTCCGTGTGGAGGCGCGCGGCGTGCGCCTGCGCGGCAAGCTGGTGAAGAATCGCGTGAGCTGGGGCCAGATCGACAGGCTGATGCCGCCGCCTAGCAACAAACCGTTCCAGTTGCCTGACGTCGTGATCGACGTTGCCGACAGCACCATCGCGCTTGCGACGCCATTCGGGCCCGTCGGTGTGGCGCTGGACGGAGCGGGGCGGCTCAGCGGCGGCTTCAAGGGCCGGGTCGCGGTGAACAGCCCGCGTATCATCCCCGGCAAATGCGCCGCTTCCGATTTGCGGGTGAACGTCGCGGTTGCGGTCATCGCAAGGCGGCCGCAGGTCGAAGGGCCGGTGACGCTCAGCAGCTTCAACTGCCCGGCAAGCCACTTCAACGTTGCCGCACCGCGCTTCGACGCGAAGGCCAGCTTCAACGAGGCGTTCACGAACGTCGACGGCAGCGGGCGGATGGCGATCAAAACGCTGTCGGCCGGCGCCAACGGCCTCGCGGCTTTCAACGGCGAGCTGACCTACAAGGGGTCGCTAAAGCAGGTCGACGGGCGCGTGCGGCTGTCGGCGCAGAAGTCGCGGCTCGGCACCATTTATGCCGATCGTACGCGGCTGGCGGGCGGTTATCACCTCGGGCTTTCGTCGGGGACCTTCGCCCTGATCGGCAAGTTCAATGCCGATAGCTCCGCGCTCGACCCGTCGATGCTGGCCGGCGTGACAGGGCCGCTGGCGGCCGTGGCGAAAACGCCGATCGGCCCGGTGGCGAGTAGCATCGGCAACGCCTTCCTCCGCGTGTCGAAGAATTTTAACGCGGCGGGCGAAATCCGGCTCGTCAACTTCATCGGCGGTGGCGGCGCGCGGATTCAGAATGCGACGATCGCCGCACCTGGCGGCGCTCGCGCTCGCGTCTTCGGCGGCAGCGGCGTGACTTATTACTGGCCGGCGGGCGGACTGCGCATCGACGGCAATCTCGAAATGGCCGGCGGCGGTCTGCCGACTGGTCGCGTATCGCTCAGCCAGCCGGGTCCCGGCGCGCCGATGAGCGGCACTGCGCAGCTTGCACCTTACTCCGCGGGCGGGCAGCGGCTGGCGCTCGACACCATCCGCTTCGGGCCGGGGCCGGGCGGGTCGACGGCGATGAGCATGGTCGCGCAGCTCGACGGACCATTCCCCGGCGGCAGGGTGCAGGCGCTGCGCCTGCCGATCCAGGGTCGCGTAGGGCAGGGCGGCAGCTTTGCCTTCGGCACGAGCTGCGCGGTCGTCAGCTTCAACCTGTTCCAGATGAGCTCGATCCAGCTCGGCGCGACACGCCTTCCGGTATGCCCAATTGGAGGCGCGATCATCTCGAAGAGTCCGGGCGGGTCGGTGGTCACCGCGGCGCGGCTCAACCAGCCGGTGCTGAATGGTCGCATCGGCAGCTCCCCGCTGCACTTGGTCGCGGCTAACAGCCAGATCACGGGCGACCGGTTCGGCTTCAACAGCCTGGCGATGCGACTGGGCAAGCCGGATTCGCCGATCCTCTTCGATGCGGCGCGGCTCAACGGCTCATTTGCAGGATCGAATTTCAAGGGCACTTTCGGCGGCGCGAAGGCGACGATCGGCAACGTGCCGCTGCTGCTCAGCGATGGCACAGGAAGCTGGACCTTCCGCAACAGCAAGCTTGATGTGAAGAGCGCGCTGACGGTCACCGATCGCGACGCCGACCCGCGCTTCTATCCGCTTCGCAGCGACGACACCCATTTCTCGCTTGCCGGCGATTTCGTCCGCGCGAGGGGCACGCTACGCAACCCGGCGACCGGGATCAGGGTGACCGACGTCAACATCGAACATCGCCTGTCGAGCGGCGCCGGCCACGCGACGCTCGATGTGCCGGGGATCACGTTCGGCGACAATCTCCAGCCGGACCAGCTTACGCGGCTGACCGAGGGCGTCATCGCGCTGGTTAGAGGAACGATCAGCGGCAACGGCCGGATCGACTGGAACAGCAGCGGCAAGGTTACGTCGACCGGCGATTTCACCACCAATGGCATCGACCTCGCCGCGCCGTTCGGTCCCGTCACCGGCATGCGCGGGACAATCCACTTCAACGACCTGCTCGGCCTGACGACGGCGCCGGGGCAGCTGATGACCGTCGGATCGATCAATCCCGGTATTCTCGTCGAGAACGGGCAGATCCATTACCAGCTGCTGCCCGGCCAGCTGGTGAAAATCGAGCGCGGCGAGTGGCCTTTCATGGGTGGGCGCCTGGTCCTTCAGGAAACCGTGCTCAACTTCGCCAGGCCGACAGCCAAGCGCCTGACGTTCCAAGTCATTGGCCTCGACGCGCAAGTGTTCGTGCAAACCCTGGGCTTCAAGGAGCTCGACGCGACCGGCAAGTTCGATGGCGTCCTACCGATGATCTTCGATGAGAATGGAGGCCGGATCGTCGGCGGCCGGCTCGAGTCCCAGAACGGCGGCTCGCTCGCCTATGTCGGGGTGGTCAATAAGGCGAGCCTCGGCACGATGGGCAATATCGCCTTCAACGCGCTGCGCGACCTGCGCTTCAAGTCGATGATCGTTCGGCTCGACGGTGATCTCGCAGGCGAATTTGCCGCGCGGCTGAGCATCGACGGTGCCGGCATCGGGCAGTCGACGAGCACACAGCGCATCATCCGCGGTCTGCTGAAGAAGATCCCGCTGCGCCTGAGCGTTAACATCACCGGCCCCTTCCGTGCGCTGATCGCCACTGCAAAGGCGGTCCGTGATCCGCGCGAGGTGATCAAGGACGTGCTGCCGCGGCCGCTCGACGACATCCCCGGCATTACGACCGAAGTCCGCAACGTCGAGGAACAGCAGCAGCAATCGCAAACGCCCGTGAACGAGCAAGTGAACACGGCGCCGCCAACCCAAACTCAACCCACGAAGCCCCAGCCCACGAAGCCCAAGTGAGAGAAAAGATGAGAAAGCCCATTTCCCGTCCCGCGTTGTTCGCGACAGCGATCCTGTCCGTGCCACTGGCGAGCTGCGTTTCGCTGAAGGCGCCGGACAAGCCGATCGACATCAACCTCAACGTCACCATCCGTCAGGAGGTCGTGGTGAGGCTGCAGCGCGACGTCGAGCAGCTGATCAACCAGAACCCGCAAGCCTTTCCGCAGAACAAGCCGAAGCAATGAGGAAATTTTTGCTCCTCGCGTTGCTGGCGGTGACTGCGCCTGTCGTGGCGCAGACGCCGGCGGTCAACGCGGCGCGCGCATCTGGGCAGGTCGGGGAGCGTTTCGACGGTTATCTGGGCGTGGCCGGATCCGTGTCGGGCGCGGTCCGGAACCAGGTCGCGACGATCAATATCCAGCGGCGCTCTCTCTACAGCAACCTGGCGGCGAGCCGGGGCGTCAGCCCGGCGGACGTGGGCATCACGGCGGGATGCCAGCTGCTCGCGCGGGTTTCGGTGGGTGAAGTCTACATGCTTAGCCAGGGCGGCTGGCGGCGGCGCGCGGCGGGGCAACCGGTTTCGGTCCCCGTTTACTGCACGGGGCGCTGAGGCTCGAAGGACGGGCGGAATTCGGGCTTCAGACGGTCAATCATCGCCGCGGTGATGGGCAGGTCGATCACATAGGGACCTTCGACATAGGGGCCGGCAACATAAGGGTCGGCCGTCACCTGGACATGATCGAAGCGATTGTTCGAATTCTTGTCGGCGATAAGGACCGTCAGCTCCTTGTAGGCCGGGCATTCGGTGAACATCCCGCCCGGCTTGATCGGCTCCTCGCGGCGCTTGGCACGCTCGCGGTTCAGCAGGACGCAGAAAGGCTGGCGGATTGCGCCGGTCCAGGTCTGGCCCACGGCCAAAAGCTGCTGGATGTCGATCTTCGCGTTGCGGGCGCCGTCCCATAGAAGCGCCGAGCTCGAGCCGAGCCCGTGCGCACCGCCGGTGAAGCCGTAGAAGCTGCCGTCGAGCGAGAGCAGGCGTGTAGACTGGCCTGCCGTTTCCCAAGCCATCTGAATTTCGTGCTGATGGAAGGGATAGTTGCTCTTCTTCGAATTCTGGAAGTCGCTCCTGGCCGCAGCGGCTTCGCGCTTGAAAATCTTGTCGGCGTCGGTTTGCATCCAGCGGTTGAGCGCGGGGATCGCCGCGGCCTGCGCCGGCCAGGCATAACTGAATTCCAGCGCGCTGCTGTTGCGCACGATCTTCACCGCTTTGGCGTCGGCGCCTGAGGCGGTCACGAGCGCCAAGGCCAAAATCATCGCACATCTCATGGCGGCGGAGCTTACAGCCGTAGCCTGCGGTTGACTATCGGTGGCCCTGTTCATAAAGGGGCGGCGCCTTGGCGGTATCGCTTTTCCGCCATGTTTCTCGCCCCGTCTGGCCCTTGGATTTCAGCAGGGGCGACGCACAGGGGAGACGCATGGCAGAGGACGAGAGCGCAGAGGTTCCGAAGCTTCCACCAGACGCACGGCTCGAATCGCTCGATGAGCGGCTCGACCGATTGCAGCAGGCGGAAGCGAAACGGACCGGAGATGTGGAGCCGAACCCGAGCGATCGGTTGTGGCAGCAACTCTTCGGCCAGCTGATCGGCGCTCCGGTAGGCGGCGCAGTGATCGGCTGGGGTCTGGACAGCCTGGCCGGAGCGGCCGGTCACCGGACCTTTCCGTTGTTCTTTCTGCTGATGCTGTTCTTCGGATTCGGCGTCGGCGTGAGGAACATCATGCGGCTTTCAAAGACCCGGTCGACGCCGGGCAACTGAGTAGAGGCGAGAGACAAGCGTGGCGGCCGGTACCAAGATCGACCCGATGCACCAGTTCACCGTGGAGCCGCTGGTTCCGCTGCACCTGGGCAAATACGACATCAGCTTCACCACCAGCTCGGCGTGGCTGCTGGTGGCTCTCGTGCTGATTTTCGGTTTCATGGCGCTTGGCATGAAGCGTGAGCTGGTGCCCGGGCGCTGGCAGGTCGCCGTCGAAGGGCTGACTGGCTTCATCGACGACATGGTCAAGGTGAATATCGGGCCTGAAGGCAAGAAGTACGTCCCGTACATCTTCTCGCTTTTCACCTTCATTCTCGTCGCGAACCTGCTCGGTCTTCTGCCCCTGGCGGTCATTCCGGGCTTGCACAGCTTCACTACGACCAGCCATTTCTCCATCACTGGCGTGCTCGCCGTGATGAGCTTTTCGATCGTGCTGATCGTCGGTTTCTGGCGCCACGGTCTTCATTTCTTCTCGCTGTTCGTGCCCCACGGCACACCGATTGTGATGGTCCCCCTGATCTTCGCGATCGAGTTCATCTCGTTCATGGTCCGCCCGTTCAGCCTGGGTCTCCGACTGTTCGTCGCGATGATCGCCGGCCACATCCTGATGGAAGTGTTCGGAAGCTTCATTGTCAGCGGTTTCAACGGCGGTGCGGTAGGCATTGGCGTGGGCGCTCTGAGCTTCGTCTTCATCGTCGGCGTTGCCGCGCTGGAGCTGCTGGTTTGCGCGATCCAGGCTTACGTGTTCGCGCTGCTGACGACGCTCTATCTCAACGACGCAATCAATCTTCACTAATATTCAAGCCAAGGAGTTTCACATGGATTTCGCTTCCGCTCAGGTCATCGGTGCCGGTCTCGCGGCGATTGGCGTCGGTGCTGCCGCCGTCGGCGTCGGTAACGTCTTCGGTTCGTTCCTCGAGAGCGCGCTGCGCAACCCGGCGGCTGCTGACAGCCAGCAGGGCCGTCTCTTCATCGGCTTCGCCGCGGCGGAGCTTCTGGGCCTCATCGCGTTCGCCGTCGCGATGATCATTCTCTACGCGCGTTAATCGCCTGAAAGGCTAGGCGCCGGGGACTGAAATGCCTCAGATAGAACAACTTCCGTTCATCTTCTTCTCGCAGCTCTTTTGGCTGCTGGTCGTGTTCGGGATCATCTTCTTCGTCATTGGGCGAGGGATGCTTCCGAAGATCCAGGGCACGGTTGAGCTGCGTGACAAGAAGATCGCTGACGACCTTGAGCGCGCGCAAGCCGCACGATCCGAGGCGGAGGCGACGGAGGCCGAGTGGCGCGCCCGCATGGATGCTGCTCGCGGCGAGGCAGCGCGCCTTGCCCAAGAGGCCAAGCAGTCGAGTGCCCAGGCGACCGAAGCCAAGGTCAATGCTGCAGCCGACCAGATCAACGTCAAGGTCGAGGCTGCCTCAGCGAAGATCCGCTCGGCCGTCGACGCGGCACGGGCGGAGATCGAGGCCGTTGCGGCCGACGCCACGCGCGAGATGGTCGACCGCCTTACCGGCATCCAGGTCGATCCCAAGGACGCCGCGCAGGCAGTGAAGGGCAAGCTCAATGTCTGATCCGCAGCCGCAGAATCCCGGCCAGCCCGTCGAGCATCCGGAAGCCGTCGCTTCCGTCCAGCATGACGGCGGCGCACTTCACGAGGAGCCTACGGCGTTCGGCCTTGCCGCACCTGCCTATATCTCGTTGGCGATGATCGTCGTCATCGCGATCATGATATGGAAGAAGGTGCCGGCCGCGATCAGCAAGGCGCTGGACTCGAAAATCGCCACGATCCGCGACCAGCTCGCCGAGGCGGAATCGCTGCGCAAGGAAGCCGAAGCCCTGAAGGCCGAATATGAGGCGAAGTCGGCATCGGCGGACAAGGATCGCGCTGCGCTTCTCGGGCGCGCGAAGCACGAAGCCGAAGAGATTGTCGCCAAGGCCCAGCGCGATGCCGAAGCGCTCGTCGAGCGCCGCACGCGCATGGCAGAGGAGAAGATCGCCGCCGAAGAGCGCGCCGCTGTCGATCAGCTTCGCGCCGCTGCCGCCGACGCCGCGACCAAGGCCGCCGCGCGCCTGATCGCCGAGCGACACGATGCGGGCACGGATGCCCAGATCGTCGATCGCGCGATCAAGGATATCGCGGGCCGCTAAGTCACCCTCCCGCCACTGGCGGGAGTGCTCCTTACTGCTGGTGCTGGCCGCCCTTCTGGGTCACGCCTTCCAGCGCCTGCGTCGCGCATTCCGTGTCGGTCTGGCGGCTGAGGTCGCCGAGGCTGACAATGCCGCACAGGCGGTTGTCCTCGTCGATCACCGGAAGGCGGCGCACCTGCGCTTCGCTCATCTTCGTTGCAACGTCTTCGACATTGTCGTCGCTGCGCACGACGACGAGGTCGTCGGTCATCAGGTCGCGCACCGGCGTATCGGGGCCATGGCCCTTGGCGACGCCGCGGACTGCGATGTCGCGGTCGGTGATCATGCCGATCAGCCGTTCGCCCTCGGTCACGGGGATCGAGCCTGCATCTGCGCTCAGCATGAAGGAGGCGGCCTCCCGCACCGGCTGGTCCGGGCTGACGGTCTGCACGTCGCGGGTCATCACTTCACTGACTTTCATGGTCGCTCTCCTTTTTGAGATTTCGCAACCCGAACGATCCGCAAGCCCCACGGTTGCTGCGATCAGGGCACGTTCTCTGTCAGCAGGTCGTAGGTCGCCACCAGTTCGTCCTTCTGGTTGAAGACCTCGACCGCCCAGCGCACCTGGCCGGTCTCCTCCGACTTGATCGATTTCGAACGCACGGTGAGTTCCACGCGCAGTGAATCGCCAGGGTAGATCGGGGTAAGGAAACGCAAGTTTTCGAGGCCGGTGTTGGCAAGAACGGGCCCAGGGTCAGGCCAGACGAACAGGCCAGCGGCGAAGCTCAGGATCAAATAGCCATGCGCCACGCGGCCTTCGAAGATCGGCGACGCTTTCGCCGCTTCCTCGTCCATGTGGGCGTAGAACTTGTCGCCGGTGAACTCCGCGAAATGTTCGATATCCTCGATGGTGACGGTGCGCGCGTCCGTCTTCCACGTGTCGCCGATGTGAAGCTCGCTCATCTTCAGCGTGAAGGGGTGGGTGCCGATGAAATGCTTCGGCGCGCCGGGCACGTATTGCTCGGTAATCGCGGCGATCATCGCGGGCGACGACTGGATCGCGGTGCGCTGCATGTAATGCTTCACGCCGCGGATGCCGCCCATCTCCTCGCTGCCGCCGGCGCGGCCGGGGCCGCCATGAACGAGGACTGGGAGTGGCGAGCCGTGGCCGGTGGATTCTGCGGCGTTGGTGCGGTCGATGACCAGCATTCGGCCGTGAAAAGCGGCGGCGCCTTGCACGAAGTCGCGCGCGGCGTTGGGCGAGTGGGTGAAGAGCGACAGCGCCAGGCTGCCCTTGCCACGATTGGCGAGCGATATGGCGTCTGACATGTCCCGGTAGGGCATGATAGTCGAGACCGGCCCGAACGGCTCGCAGTCGTGGACGGCATCGTTGCCCCATGGATCGTCGGTGCGCAGCAGAACGGGCGGCAGGAAGGCGCCGCCGGCAATCGGCGGCCGCGCGTTGGGGTCGCCGGCGACGATGCGGGCGCCGGCGGCTTCGAGCTCGCGGATGCGCTGGATCACGTCGTTGCGCTGGCTGACGCTGACGAGCGCGCCCATGCGCGTGTCCTCCGCGCGCGGGTCGCCAACCTTGGTCTTCGCCAGCCGCTCGCTCAGCGCCTGCTCGACTGCATCGAGATACTGCGCCGGGGCCATGGCGCGGCGGATGGCGGTGCACTTCTGGCCCGCCTTCACCGTCATCTCGGTGGCGACCTCCTTGATGAAGAGGTCGAACTCGGGCGTGCCGGGCGCAGCATCTGGGCCGAGTAGGGAGGCATTGAGGCTGTCCTGCTCGGCGACGAAGCGAACCGAGTCCCGGGTGACGTTGGGGTGCATGCGCAGCTTCAGCGCGGTCGAGGCCGAGCCGGTGAAGCTTACGATGTCCTGGCCCGTCAGATGGTCGAACAAGTCGCCGACGCCGCCGACGATCAGCTGCACCGCGCCCGGTGGAAGCACGCCGGCGTCGATCATGATCTTGAACGCCGCCTCAGTGAGGTAGGACGTCGCCGACGCCGGCTTCACGATCGCCGGGACGCCCGCGAGCAGTGTTGGGGCTAGCTTCTCCAGCATGCCCCAGACCGGGAAGTTGAACGCGTTGATGTGCACCGCCGCACCCTGCAGCGAGGTGTAGATGTGCTGGCCGACGAAGGTGCCGTTCTTCGACAGGCCTTCGAGTTGGCCGTCGAGAAGCACGTGCGCATCGGGCAGTTCGCGCCGGCCTTTAGACGAGAAGGAGAACAGTGTGCCTGCACCGCCTTCGATGTCGATCCAGCCGTCCTTGCGCGTTGCGCCGGTCAGATAGTTGAGTTCGTACAATTCCTCCTTGCGGGCCATGATCGCGAGACCGAGCGCCTTGATGATCCGCGCGCGCTCATGGAACGTGAGCTTGCGCAGCGCCGGCCCGCCGACTTCGCGGGCGTGGCGGAGCATGCCGCCGAAATCGAGCCCGCCGGAGCCCGTCATCGCCACCGGCGCGCCGTCGATCGCACTCGATATTTCCGCCAGGTTGCCGGCGCCGGCGACCCACTGGTCGCGCTCATAATTGAGGAGCTGGGGAGTTTTCATCGCGTTTTTTCCGTCAATTCGAGCAAAACGAAGCAATCCAGCGCCCGATTGCCGCGTCGCCGCGCTGCCCGCAATGACGTTGGTAGAGGGAGAAGAGCCTTAAGGTCATTAAAGTCACGGTGAGCGGCTCTTTCGCCGTGACTTTAAGGCCATTGGCCGGAGCCAAGGCATCGAGCGTGGCAGGTGGATTCCAACATTGGAAGGCAGGCGGCGCCTGTCTAGAAGCGTGCGCAAGCGCGAGGGGAAGACAATGATCCATCCGGTTCGGCCGATCTCGATTGACGACATCGAGCAGGCGAGGGAGCGCATCGCGGGGACCGTTCTGCGAACGCCGCTGGTGCGGATCGACACCGGGGACAAGCGCGAGATCTATCTCAAGCTCGAAAACCTGCAGCCGACCAACGCCTACAAGATCCGCGGCGCGGCCAACGCGGTCGCCAAGCTGTCGGACGAGGAGCGGGCGCGTGGCGTGTGGACGATCAGCGCCGGCAACGCCGGGCAGGGCGTCGCTTATGCCGCGCGGGCGTTCGGCATCCCGAGCACCGTGGTCGCGATCGAGACGGCGCCGCAGACCAAGCTCGACCGCATGCGCGCGCTGGGCGCGACGATCGTGCCGGTGTCCTACGACGACGCCTGGGTCGCGGCGGAGACGCACCAATTCCCGGGACTGGAGAGCACGTTCGTGCACCCCTTCGACAATCACGACTTCATCGCCGGACACGGGACGATGGGGCTGGAGATCCTAGAGGACCTGCCGGGCGTGAAGACCGTCATCTGCGCCATCGGCGGAGGAGGCCTGATCACTGGCGTCGGCAGCGCGATCAAGGGGAAGCGTCTGAACGTGCGCGTGCTCGGCGCAGAACCAGAGACGGCGGCCCCCTATGCGCTGTCGTTGCGCGAAGGCGGCCCGCGGAAGTTCCCTGACTGGCAGGCGTCGTTCGTCGACGGCGCAGGCGGGAAGAGCGTCACCGAGCGCATGTGGCAGCGCATGCGGCCGGTCACCGATGGCGCGATCACCGTCACCCTCGACCAGACGCGAGACGCGATGCGCCTCATCGCGGAGAGATCGCGAACGATTGCGGAAGGGGCGGGCGCACTGGCCCTGGCTGCGGCGCTTACTGAAGAGGCCCGCGAGGGACCGATCGTTTGCGTCGTGTCAGGCGGGAATATCGACCTCGCCAAATTCGCGGAGTTGGTCGCCGGCTGAAGTCGCGCAATGGCAGTTTTGGGTCGAAAGCTGCCATCTCGTTAGCTAGGAGGTTTTTACTTCCATATTCTGGCGAAGGTTCCGGGCCCTACCTTCGAAGAGGTCAAACAAGTCGAGCTTTAGATCGAGGTCGATCAGGTGGCGTGTCAGGTCATCAGCAATCTCGGGCGATGACCGAATGCGAGTGACGGCCTTGGCTACAATCTCGTAATCGAGCTCAAGCGCGCAAGAAGTTGGAAGGACGTTTGTCTGTTCGCCGGACTGAGCCGTGCCCAATTTCTCGCGACAGCGGATTCGCGCGCGCTGCTGCACTTGATACGGCATCACACGCCGGAGATGTTCGCGATAGGGTGGTGTCGATCGAAAGGTTGTCTCGGCCGTCTCCATAGCCGAATAGTAATTCTTCACCCTGGTCCTGAGGGCGGCATTGCCCAGCCGGTCCAGCCCGCCCGCGGCGATCATCTCGTCATATGTGAACCGGGACAAGGTGCGCGGGACGATCTGGGTCGCCTGGAATGAGTCGATAAGGAACTGCTCACCAGCCGACGCCGATGGATGGTCGAGAACCTCGAGCGCCGCCAGGGCATGATGTCGAACCTGGCGATAATATTCCCGCCGTTGCTTGAGATCCGATTCATTCGCCCGCAGATCCTCGACCAGCCGGGTACGATAACTTTCGGCTTGCTGGCGCTCGACCCGCGTCTCGTTCCAATTGTTCGCCTGCATGCCCAGGAAAACGCCGATGATCACGATCAGCAGGTCTAAACCTACCGTGAACCAGTCAGCGTGCGCCGCATGTTCCCGGATACGACGAATGACCATTCACTCTCCCGCTGGTGGGAGGCTAACAGAAGCGCGAATGTCCGCAATGGGTTGAAACCGGACGCAGGGCGCTACCGAGAGAGCCGGCGCCCCAACACGAGAGAGGTGATGACCATCAGGCATCCGAGCGCGACCAGCGCTTTGGCCTGAAGGAAGGGCGCGCGATCTGTTGCTGTGACGGCGCCGAGCAGCCACCAATATAACGCGCCGGCTGCGGCAATCGGGAATCCCAGGCTTCCGAGGGCGATGATGAGAATTCGCCTGGATTTGCTCATTCCCGTTCCTGTTGGGATGGGCCGATTGGATTAACCGGTGGCTCCGAAAGACGATCAGATCGCTTCCTGTGGGAGCTTTCGGCTGCTTTCGGCGATCGCCGGCTCTTTCAGGGCCGAAAGCGACAGCTTGCTCAGGGCGATGCGATTGGAGCGCGCCTTCGCTTGCTCCCGGATGATGAGCGGCTCTTCCTGCTCGGAGGGGCTGAATACGGGAATGGTCAGGCAGACCGTCTGCGCATCGACCAGGTTCGACCAATCCGCGATGAGCTTCTTGTAGGCCCGGCCGACCGGCCGGATGTTGCGATCGAGGTCGTACAGGCCGAGCGGATTCACGTTGCCACGGTTCTCTCGAAGGGCGCTGTCCCAGTCGACCTGGTCGATCAGGGAATACCAGGTGAAACCGACCACCGGCACGCCGCTTCGTTTGATGCGAAGGACATTCGCCCATTCCTTGTTGAGCCACGTCACCGCTTCACCCCTTGAGCCGTCGCACAGGTTCGTTTCCGTGTGCATCACCGGCAGGCGATAGCGCTGGAAATATTCGGCCGTGATCGTGTGGTAACCGAAGATTTCGCCCGACGGGTCGGTGCGGCCGTCGGCGTGCACGAGATGCTCGTTGGTGATGTAATAATCATTACCCATGATGCAGTGATGCCGGAGGTTCTTCGTGCGGAAGAACTTGTACTCGTCGAGCGTCATTCCGCAGTCGCGCAGGAACTCCATCATTCGCCCGGAAACGTCGTAGCCGTAGTTGAGATCAAGCGACAGAAAGCGCTGCTCGTTGAAGGCGTCGGCGGCGCCGATCGCGTCGGGGCTTTCCGGATGAAAATATTCGGAAGACTCGCTCTGGATGAACAGCGCGTCAGGCCGGATTTCCAGGATCGCGTACATCGCCAGGATATTGGCTTTGACGATATGCTTGAGCGCGGTCACGAAGGCCGGGTCCGAACTCAGCTGCTCGTTCCACCAGCCCCAGCGTGCAGAGAAGGTGGCGCAAATGAACATCTCGTTGACCGGGGTATAGAGCTGCACCCACGGAAAGCGCGCCGCGAAGTCGCCGGCGTAGCGCTCGAACAGCTTTGGGAAATCCGGGTTCTGAAAGTCTCCGACCCAGTCCGGAACGCCGAAATGACAAAGGTCGACGATCGGCACGATGTCGCGCCGTTTCAGGTCGTTGAACGTTTCGTCCGCGAAGCTCCAGTCGTAATGGCCGTCCCCAAGCCAGGTCGTGTGGATCGGCGGTCCGTAGCGCAGGAAATGTATTCCCTGTTCCTGCACAAGGTCGAAGTCCTTGCGCCAGTGCTTGTAGAAGCCGCACTTTTCCAGCTCGTCGACGCGATGACGGCCGTTCTGGATGGTCGGCACGCTGTTTTCGATCCCGGTGGCGAACATGAAACTGATCATGAGAAGGCTCCCTAACCGAGCGCTGGAAGCCGTCTTTTAGACTCGTAGCATGGGTAAGGCTTTTGGGGTTTTCCCGGGGTCCGCAGGGATAACCACGACTAACCATTGCAGATGCGGCGAAGCAGGGCGGCACCCGCATAACCCCTACAACTACTTACGGAACATCACGGATAGGGCCGGGCACCGGCGCGCGTAGATTCGCACTCATCGATCCGAGGGTCAGCGCGAGTGTGAACCGACATGGACGTCGCCGAAGTCAAAACTGCCGAAGCTGAAAACCTCTCAAGCCAGGAGCGTGCGATCGAGACCGGCGCGAAGCTCCTGCGCGGCCGTGTAACGGATCGAGTGCTTCGGCTGCACGACGCGATCCGCAATTATGGGCCGCCGCAACTTACTCTTGAGCGGGCAGTCTATTTCACCGAGTCCTTCAAGCAGACCGAAGGCCAGCCCTTGGTCTGGCGCTGGGCAAAGGCGCTCCATCATATCGCGGAGAATATCTCCGTCACCATCTTCGACGACGAGTTGATCGTCGGCCGGCCCAATACGTGGCTCGGCCGATACACGCTCGCCTACCCGGAACTCGACGGGACGATCATGCAGGCGGGTGCCGAGGCGTTCATTACGGCCAAGGGCGCACATGACGCCGTCACGGTAACCGACGAAGACAAGAGGATCATCGACGAGGTCCTTTTTCCCTATTGGAATGGCAAGGACTTCACGCCGAACTTCATCAAGGCGCTGCCGCCCGAGACCCGGCATTTTTGCTGGGGCTCTGACCCGGAGAATGTCGGGACCAAGTTCTCGTTCGTGATCATTTCCACGTCGACGATGCGCCATTCCCAGAATTGGGTCATCGACTTCGAGAAGATCCTGAAGCGCGGATGCAAGGGCCTGCGCGAGGGAGCCCGGGAGCGGCTGAACTCGCTTGAAGACCCGCGCGACCTGGCATTCAAGAAACCGTTCTACGAAGCGGCAATCATCAGCTGCGACGCATTGAGCCTCTTCGCCAAACGGTATTCCGAACTGGCGGCATCGATGGCCGCGACGACCACGGACCGGCAGCGCAAGAAGGAGCTGGAAGAGATCTCGGAGATTTGCGCGTGGGTCCCGGAAAACCCCGCGCGCACCTTCCGCGAGGCCATCCAGGCTCAGTGGTTCACCCAGCTCTTTTCGCGCTTCGAAGAGCAGGTCGGAGGACAGATCAACCAGGGCCGGATGGACCAGTATTTCTATCCGACCTACCGAGCGGACGTCGACGAGGGACGGATCACACCGGACGGCGCGCAGGAACTGTTCCAGTGCCTGTGGCTCAACATCATGCAGAGCATCGAGTCCCAGATGTCGCCTTCCGCGGCCAAAGGCCGCGAAGGATTTTCCCACCACGAGACTGTGACCATCGGCGGCCAGACGCCGGACGGCTTCGACGCCACTAACGAGCTCTCTTACGTTCTTCTGGAATCCACCCGTCCGCTGCCGATCAGCTATCCCGAGCTGGGTGTGCGGATCCATGCCGGGACGCCGGAACGGTTCCTGCATGCCGTGGCCGAGACCATCAAGGACGGCAAGGGCTCGCCCAAGCTGATCAACGACGAGTTCGAAGTTCCCTGGTTTATGAGCAACGGGATCGAGAAGCGGGAAGCGCTCGATTACGCGATGTCCGGCTGCTCGGAATCACGCCTGCCGAACCGCGAGACGCATAAAACGGGCAATGCGGGCATCAATTACGGAGCGGTCATGGAGATGACCCTCCGCGACGGCAAGATGAAGATCTACAACGAACAGTTTGGGTTGAAGACCGGCGATCCGAGGACCTTCAAGACCTACGAGGATGTGTGGAACGCGTATCAGCTGCAGCTTGAGAACGTCGTCAAGCACATCATGATTCAGAACTATATCGCGGCCGGTCTGAAGCCCCGATATATCGCCGCCCCTCTGGCCTCCACGATGCATGATCTATGCATGGAGCACGGCAGGGATCTCCATACCCACGCGGATTACATCCCGGGCGCGCTCGACGCTTCCTGCATCGACGGGCTCGGCGGGTTCGCGACCTGCATCGATAGCCTCGCCGCCATCAAGCACCTCATCTACGATACGAAGAAGCTGACTTGGGACGAGCTGCTCGACGCGCTGGAAAAGAATTGGGAAGGCGCAGAGGCCATCCGCCAGATGTGCGTGAATGCGCCCAAATACGGCAACGGCATCGAGTGGGTCGATGCCATCGGATACCGGATCCAGCGCACGGTCATGGAATATGCCCACAGGCATCCCAGGCCGCACGGCCAGAGCGCCAACATGCGCATCATTCCGATCACCTTCCACAACCCCAGCGGCAAGGTGACGATGGCGACGCCGAACGGACGGCGCGCCGGCGAATTTCTTTCGGACGGGATCGTGCCCTCACACGGCTGCGACACCAAGGGCCCCACGGTAACCCTTAACTCGATCGCGAGGGCGACCTGCCAGATCTACAAGGAGCATCGCGAAGACCTCCTCAACATGAAGATGTCGCCGGCGAACGTCGCTGGCGAAGAGGGGACGCGCCGGCTGATGCAGTTGATCCGCACGTGGTCCGCGCAGAAACACGTGCACATCCAGTTCAACATCCTCAATCGGGAAGTCCTGATCGAGGCGCAGAAGGATCCGGAGAAGTATCGGGATCTAGTCGTGCGGGTCGCCGGCTACTGCGCCTTCTTCGTCGATCTGTCCCCCAGCCAGCAGGCTGAAATCATTGCAAGAACTGAGGAGCAGTTAAGTCACTGAGCAAGCGTGATTGTGCTCAGCGCAACATTCAACAGCGAGGGTAAAATGGAACAGACCATAGCACCGCGGCCGACAGAGATGACGACGCAAGAACAGAAGATCGTATTGACCGGCATCGCGCGGTCCAAAGGCAAGGCGAAAGCCGAAGCGATGGTGTTCAGCCATCGGTTTGGATGGGCGTTCAATCACGTCGGCAACGAAGACGGCAAGGTCCTGACGGCCGGTTGGGATCACCAGGGGGAGTCCGTGACGGGCAAGATCGTCGTCTATCCGACCGTGACCGGCTCAACCAGCGGAGCCGTCAGCCTCTACTTCAAGGTCAAACAGTCGAAACACGGCCCGGCCGGCCTCATCTGCCGCGAGATTTTCCCCTTCGATATCAGCGGCGCCATCGCCTCCGAGATCCCAGCGGTCGACAAATTGGACCAGGACCCGATCACGACCATCAAGAATGGCGACATCGTTGAGATCGACGCACCCGAGGTCGGCCAGAAGGCGACCGTCACTATCACTCGACGGGCATAGCCCGAACTCAAGAATTCACTCTATTTCGAAGGAGTTGGTCATGGCGATGAAGCTCACAACCTATCAGCAGGAAATGCTGGACGGTAAGCATGGCGAAACCAAGCAGTTCTGCATGGAAAGACTCTCGGACTTCGGCAAAGCGGTCGAGGCAGAAGAGATGGTGGACCTCGTCCTCGTCCTCAATGCTTGCCCGATTTACTCGGAAGACCGCCGAAACCCCGAAACGGCCGAGAAGCTCGCCGCCTACGATCTCGGGCACAGCGCGCTATACGATCCGATCTTCAAGATGAAGGACGCGCATGTGGCCGATGAAACCGGCACCGCGTGTGGAAACGACCCGTACTTCGTGCAACTCGATAAGGTCGAGGAGAAAGGCTACCCTTGGAATTTCGAAATTCCAGGCAAAGGCAGCTTCAAGGTCGACGACGAAATGGTCGACGACTTCAGGGCCGGGTACGACAAGCTATTGGATCATGGCTGGCTGCCTTGGCTGTCGTGCAACCCGTATCTGAATACGCGCATCCCGAAGATGGGTGAGTATGCCGCCAGCTCGGAGTCGAGTGCGGCCTGCTATATCAACACGATCCTCAGCGCACGGACCAACCGGGAGTCCCCGGTCAACACCGTCTACTGCGCCTACACCGGCTGCATGCCCAAGTACGGCACTCACCTGGACGAAAATCGGGCGGCCAAATGTATCGTCGAACTGGACGATGAGGTCCGCGACAACGTCAAGGGAATGGCCGATTTCGGCGCACTCGGCGCGTGCATCGCGGCGAAGGCGGAGAACCGCATCATGGCCGTGCTCAACCTACCCAAGAACCTGAGCGCGGGCGCGACCAAGAATCTCATCTCGTGCGCTTCGCCGGGCATGAACGACCCGATGCTGCATCTGATGGGGATCACGCCTGAATCGCCGACGCTGGAAGCGGCGTTCAAGGGCAACATGCCCAAGAACCCCGAGCGCTACAAGGTCACGATGGACGACATCATCGAGATGTATCAGTACCTCAATAACCTTGCTCCCGCGCCCGGTCCGGACCGCGCAAAGCCGGTGGACATCGTGATCGTCGGTTGCCCGCACGCGACCTTCGACGAGGTCCGTGAGGTTGCCCGCCTGATCAAGGGGAAGAAGGTCAAGGAAGGGGTGCAGCTGTGGGTGCAGACCGACACGCCGACCTACTTCATGGCGCAGCAGTATGGCGATACCAAAGCCATCGAGGACGCCGGTGGTAAGATCTACCACCAGACGTGCATGGCGATGACGCCGTTCCGCCACTACCCCGAGAACATCGTCATCGCGACGAGCAGCTTCAAGTATGTGAAGCTGGGCGCCGGTTTCGGATCGGAAGGGACGACCTGGATCTACGGAAATCCGGAGTCAATCGTCATGGCGGCGGTGACCGGCGTGTTCACGCCTACGGCGCGCTGGGATTACTGGAACCGCCCGCGTGAGGAGCGGCTCGCCAGTGAAAAGGATCGGCCGCTCTACGAAGTACCCGTTCCGATGATTGGCTAGCTGACTGAAGCACAGCGAGCGCCCCTGGAAAGCCGGGGGTGCTCGACTGGCCCTGCTCCTTGAAAGCACGGGCAACCAACGGAAGCCCCGTCCAATGCAAACGACCTACGCAACTCCGGCCCGTTCCGAAGCATCCGCCCGCGGGCAGACGCTCGGACTGCCGCAGAGAGAGAAATCATTCCCCTGCGGCCCGCCGGTCACCATCACCGACAAGGCGTTGAAGAAGATTGTCGAAGCCAAGCAAAAGCTGGGTCTGCCGGTCAAGGGCCTCAGGGTGAGTGCTCATCCGCGCTCGGTGTTGCGGGCGGATTTTTCCCTGCGGTTCGTCCCCGCCGGGGAAGAAGATTCGCCCGCGGATTCAATCCATCGTTACGAGGGCATCGATCTTTACGTCGCTTCCGACAGCGCCCCCTACCTGGAGGGCGCGACCATCGACTTCGTGTTCAGCTTGCTCAGCAGCGACTTCAAGGTTGAAGCGCCTTTGCGAAGACTGGACACCCCTCAATCCCGAACCGCCGCGAAAATCCAGCAGGTTCTCGACGAGGAGGTCATTCCGGCGCTGGCCACGCACGGTGGCGGCGCCGTCGTTGTCGATTTCAAGGACGGTGTCGTCTTCCTTGAGCTGACGGGCGGTTGCCAGGGGTGCCGCTTGGCCGGCGCCACCATGAAAGACGGCATCGAGGCATCCATCCGCAGAAGCTTCCCGGAAATCACGGAAGTTCGCGACGTCACCAAACACGCAGATGGGAAAAGCCCATATGCCTAGCGGTGACAGGCCTTTGACGGTGTCCGACGCCAAGGACTGCAAGGGCAGGAACCAGGTCGAGCAAGTCGATCGCTTCGGCGATTGACGAAGGAGATAAGTGTCATGACCGCAAGTGCGCAACGCATCGCCATCAATATCGGAAGCGGCTACGTCCCGGGTCTCGACGTGGTGGTGGCCGGCGCGACGCTGGCGGCGAACGAGCTCGGAGTGGAGCTCGTCGGGATCCGCGACGGATATGACGGGCTGCTTTATCCGGAGCGCTATCCCGGCGGCGGGATGGTTTCGCTAAGTCCTGAAATCTTGGAGGCCGACGGCCACGGCGGAAGCCTGCTCGGCACTGCCGCACGCACCGATCCGTTCAACGTCCGCACGCTCAACGACGAGAACTCCGTCGAGGAAGTCGATCGGTCCGGCGACGTCCTCGAAGCATTGAACGCCGCGGGGATCGACGGCGTGATCTCACTGGTCGGGGGTAGTACCGTCACGGGGCTGCACGCGCTGAGCGTTGCGTTCAAATTGCATCGCCAGGGGCTGCGTACGGTCTGCGTTCCGAAGTCCGTCGAAAATGAGATTTCCTCCGTCCCGCAGGCTTTCGGTTACAATAGCGTGTTGTCTCACACGGCGGAGACGCTCGAACGGATCCGCGCCGCAGCGCTTGATATCGGGCGTTTGGCGGTCGTTGAGGTTCCGGGGCAGCACTCTGGATGGTTGGCCCTGCAATCGGGCCTGGCCGCCGTTGCCGACGCAATCCTGTTGCCCGAGATCCCTTACGACCTCGCGAAGGTTGCCGACACGCTCACCCGGCACGAGGAATCAGGGCGGCGGCCCGCGCTGGTGGTAGTGGCCGAGGGAGCCCGGCCGGTGAATTTACCTACTACGGCCGGCCCGGACACGGACGGCATGCGCGCAAGCCTGACGCCAAATGCAGATCCGGAGCTCGGCGAGGGAGAGCATACGATCGACCGTGCCGGCGCTGCAGCGAAATCTGTCGGCGTGGCCCTCCAGCGGCTGACCAACCGTGACATCCTGCCGCTTTCCCTGGGCGATTTGGTGCGCGGTGGACTGCCGACCGCGGTCGATCGTCAACTGGGGCTTGCTTATGGCGCGGGCGCGGTCCGCGCGCTGCACGGCGGCGAAGATGGCGTGATGGTCATGTTCGATTCTCCGGACCTCAAGACCATCCCGATGGTCGATGCCCTCAAACGTGTTCGCACCGTACCGGCCGAGAGCGAGCTCATGCAGATCGCGCGCGGCCTTGGCATCGCATTCGGCGACTAGAGGGAACAGCCATGGCTACTCATCTCAAGAACGACGCCACCCAGTTGACCGGACGAGTGATCAACATTCAGCACTTTTGCATCAACGACGGGCCAGGCATTCGAACAAACGTCTTTCTCAAGGGCTGTTCGAACCGCTGCAAATGGTGCTGCAATCCGGAAAGCATCCGGTTCAAGCCCGAGCTCGCGTACAACATCAACAAATGCATCGGCGTCAAAGAATGCGGCCGCTGCCTGAAACCGCCCACGCCCGAGGGCGCGTTCTATGTGCTCGACGGCCCTGACGACCGGGTGCGTGTGAACTGGGACATGGCGAGCGAATGCGGTGAGGAAACCGCATCCGTCTGCCCGACCGGTGCATTGTATATGTTCGGACATGAGATGACCGTGGAAGAAGTGCTCGCCGAAGTGGAGCAGGACCAGTCCGTCTACATCGAGTCCGGCGGGGGCATCACGCTGTCAGGCGGCGAATGCACGCTGCAGCCGCAGTTTGCCGCCGCGCTTTTAGAGGAAGCGCATCATCGGGGCATCAACACTGCCATCGAAACGGCGGGAAATGCTCCATGGGAGAAATTCCGCCAGGTCGTCGAACATGCCGACGTCGTCCTTCACGACCACAAGGTTATGGATCACGAGCGACACACGCGCTGGGTCGGCACGGACAATTCGAAGATCAAAGCGAATTTCAAGCGCGCCTATGAAGAATTTCCGGACAAGACCTTCATCGCGCGGACAGCGGTGATTCCGGGCGTCAATGACGACGAGGAGCACATTCGATCCGTGCTCGAGTTCATCAAGCCCTACAAGAACGTGATCGACTACCAGTTGCTGCCCTATCATCGCTACGGCGAGGGCAAGTACGGCTTCCTCGGTCGCGTCTACGAACTCAAGGATTTTCCCTACGTGCCCGACGAGACGATGCAGCGTCTTCGCGCGATCATCGATGAAGCGTTCGGTCGTAGCGCAACAACGCCTGGCCAAGCTTCGCCGCAGGACAAGTCCCGCGGATCGACGCTGCAAATGGAAGGCGCGGCCTGATCGACGAGCGGAACGCGCCGGCTCGATCCGCAATTCGCGGACCGAGCTGATCCGCCTTATTTGGTGAGCTGCGTCTTCGGCGTGACGATCCGCACCACCACGCGGCGCGCGGCGTCATTGCCCGTTGGAGCCGCTTCGCCCGGCGCTACCGTGCCTTCGCCCATCGCCGAGGGCGAGAGGACGCGTCCAGGCTGGATGTATCCGGTTTGCCGCAGGAAGTTGCTGACCGCTTTCGCTCGCTTTTCGCTCAGGCGCTCATTGGCTGCAGCATTGCCCCGGGGGTCGGCGAAGCCGAGGATTGAGACTCGATAGTTTCCAAACGAGGGGGCCTTTTCGGCGATCTCGCGCAGCTTCTGCTTGTAAGTCGCGCCGATCACCGCGCTGCCTGTCGGGAAATAGACCGCGGTCTCCTCGCGAATGATATATTCCTGGCCCTCGATGACGGCCTTGCGGAGTTCGGAGAACTGCTCGACCGTTCCCGCCTTGGCAGCGACGGCGGTACGCCAGTCTTTCTCCTTGAACCGAATATGTTCGGCGGTGACCGTTTGGCCCTGGAGATCGCCATCGACGGTGAAGATCAGGCCTGGAATCAGGCTTTTCGTGTCGCGCGTCTTCTTACTGGCCAGCCCACTCGTCTGAGCAATATCTGTAGAAGGCGTCAGGACGACCGTGAGCGGCCCGGTCATGGTGCGGGCCGTGATGGTGTTGCCTTCGACCTTCGTAATGACGGCTTCGGTCTTTACAGGCGCAGCCATGGCCGAGCTCGAGATGACGAAAGCCGCGGCGAGGATGCCCGGTGCGAGTTTACGAAATTGCATGTTCCATTCTCCGCCGAATATGCTCGACAAGTATCGCTCGGCCGAGGTGCCAAGAATCGGGGAAACTACTTACCCCCGCAGGTGTATGCGGCGGCCGCGCTTGCGAGGGCCTTGCCGGTCACTTCTTCGGGAAGAGGGCGGTGATCGCGATCCGGATGCCGTTGCTCGGCCCGCCTTCCGGAGCTTCGAAATAATGGCGGTAACCGCCCTGTATCGAGATCGGGAAAGATAAGCCGGTCTTCTTCGGCGGAAGCAGTTGCGAGACCATCAGATTCACCGGCACCGTCCACGTGTGGTGAATCCAATCGTAGGTCGTCTCCGAGTTGATGGTGAAGGTCGTGGCCTGCGGCGTCGTGTAGCTGAGGAAAGGCTGCACGTAGCTGCTGCTCACCTTGTCACGACTGCTGTCGCCGGCGACGGACCAGACGTGGTTCGCCAGCCCGCCAATGGTCCACCTTCCCGTTTGCTTGAGGACAACTGCCGTCGGTCCGGCTCCCCACTTCCCGGAGCCCAGTACTTTGTCCGTTGCCGTGCGCAGCAGCAAGGCGGGGCCGATACCCCAGATGATGCCGCTCTTGCTCGGGTGCTGCGGCGACAACCAGAGGCTCTGGAGCGTATCGCCCAATCCGAATTGCGAGCTGCTTCGTCCGGGAGGCGCTGGAACGATATCTTTCTGCGCCAAGACCGGAAGAATGGTTCGTGAGATCAGGTTCCAGTCCGAGCTGAGCGTGATCGGTATCACGGGTTGAATGTTCAATTTGTACTGGACGCCATCTCCGTCAGGGCCACCGCCCCAATCGACATTATTCTGAAGCGGCACGCTGATGAGCGCCGCGATCGGATTGGCGAGCTTCTTGGCGAGAGCCGCCGCTTCATCCCCAGCGCCGGAAGGAGCCGGGTCCGAACCCAGCGCCGTGACAGGCGGAGTGTCGACGGCCCGGGCATTCGCGGAAGCCGGCGCGACGACTAGCCATGAGAATACACACGCCTCGATCAAGGCAAACTTCATGGCGAGTCCTCGCTCTTCAGACCCGTAACCTGTCAGGTCGAGCCCAGCCCTAGATATCCGTATTTCCCATGAGTTGATCGCGCGAAGCTACGCGCATGCATCGCGAGAAGGCGTTAGTGAGGCTGAGCAGCGATCGGTTGGAAAACTGTAGGCGGATTATTCTGCAGACGTACGAGCATCTGGCGCATCGGCTCCTGAGACTCGTGAATCGTTCCATCGACCGGGCGGTTGAGATCGCTGATCAACATCAAAGCCAGCGCCGAAAGACCGAGCAAAAACGCGCTGGCGATCTCGCCTTTGCGCGATTTCATGATCGCACCGAGACCTGCCGCGGCGACGAGCGAATAGAAGATCAGTCCTAGGATAATCGTCGTCGGGATCGGAGAACCACGGGCCGCTCGTCGAGCGGTATCGACTCTCACGACTTCAGTGCTCGATTCGACCAGCGACGTGGAGAAATCCAGATCCTTGATGCTGTCGAAAGCCGGAATGAGCGCGGTCCAAAGTTCCCGACGCAATTGATCGTCGTCTGCCATCAACCTCCTGGCGTCAGAATCCTCGCGCCGCACCTGCGCGAGGGCAAGATGGTTTTCAGCATACCGGACGAGCAGGCCAGACAGTGTCGAGCGATACGGATCCGCGAGCAACTGGGCTTTCAGATAAAGCGTTTCTATCGCGATCGCGTCTTCGCGGACCAGCTGGCGCCGCACCTCGAACCGTTCAGCCGCCATTTGAAAGGTGAAGCCGATCAGCAGGCTCAGCAATGCGTAGATCATTGAGACGACGTGGCCGGCCTGCGATTCCGACAGCCTCTCCTGCTCGCGATTGCGTTGCGTGTACCATCGATTCACGCGCGCTCCCGCCAGCGCGCAACCGACGGTGGCCACAAAGAGCAGCAGGCCCAAGAGCCAGATCGGAGCGGTTCGGAACCATTCGCCCATCGCTTAGCCTCCCATCCGCGCGGCTAGGGAGCGACGGGTTGCGGCGTTCGTCGCGACTTAATTGACCGCACTCCCGCCATCGTGAGTCCGAACAAGGTGCTGCAGAACAGGAACAGGATGATTGCCGCCAGAACGTGCGTGTATTGCGGATTAACTCCGGCGATTGCGACGGCAAGCGAGGGATGTCGTGTCGATGCAGCTTCCGCGAGAGTCTTTCGATTGGCCGGGTCCGGACCACCGAGCGCGTAGCCGGCCGCGACTCCCGCGGCCATGGTTGCAATAATCACAAAGACGGTTCCATCGCCGGTCAGCGGCATGAACTCCCGCGCAAATCGCACGAAAATCAGCAGCACGATCAGCACAGTTCCGACCAGTCCGACGAATTTCACGGCGGGAGCCAAGCGTTCCGCCAAGCGCTGCCGCGCCGCATTGATCGCGACCCCGACAAGGAGGGGCAGAAAGACATTGATGAAAATGAACTTTGCGACGAGGTCCATCGGAACCTTGAAGGTATGCGGACTGATCAGCTTCAACACCTCGGCGGTTGCGGGAATGGTCACCAGCGCCGACAGAATCACGGCAGCATAGGTGCCAACGACGTAGCTTCGCTCCGCTTCTGTCCGGAGCATCTTCAATGGCGCCGATGCCGCGAGCGGCGATGCCGCCATCAGAATCAGGCCGGCCCTGGTCGAGGGCGGGATGGACAGCAGCAGGCAGAGCGCGACCGCGACCGCAGGGACGATTACGTTCACTGCGACGATCGCTTTCAAAAGAATCGCCGGCCGGCCGAACATGTACGTCAGGTCGCTCCAGCGGCTTTGCATGCCCACCGACAGCACGATTGCGATCAGGCTCAGCTGAAGCGCGAGGAGGAAGATTTCCTGGGTGCTCATGATTGGGTTAACGCGACTAGGACATACAGTCCGCTGACACCCGCTGCTCATCAGGAAAACTCCCGACATGAGACAGGCATATCCCCCTTAGGGCTTAAGCATTTTGACGCAGCAAATCGTGATGCGGGTCGCCGTCCGCCTGCCGAATAGACGCGAGAAGGCGCCTGCCTTTTTCGCTGACCACGTGCGTCCTATTCGGAGTGAAAGTAAGGAACCCTGCCTTGGAAAGGCACATGCGCGCCCAGTGAATCCGACTGAAGAGAAGGGTCACCGTGCAGGCAGGGATAAGTTGGCTGGCCTCTTCGTCGGTGATCCCGAACTTCGCTTTGATCGCCGGGATGCACTGGTTGATGCTCGTTGCTCCCTGTTCGAAAAGCTCCAGAACGGGCAGCATCAGTGAGGGATATTCGGGCATGGGCATGATGATCCCTGCTGCGCCCGGCGAAGTCCCGCACCCATCGGGAGATTCCCCGAAGGGAAGCTAATCCCAATGCTCGATGTCGTCGCCGGTGATGGCGAGCCAGGCGGGCATGCGTCCTTCGTAGACCGAATATTCGGGCTGCGGGAAAGCAGGGTCGGCGAAGGCGCCGACGGGGATGGCGGTGAGGCCGGGCATGCTGTCGAGGAAATAGGCGACGGTCGAGCCGCAACTGGGGCAGAAGCGGAAGGTGGCGCTGGAGCCGCCTTCGTTGGCTTTGGTCCATTCGCGATGGTCGCCGGTGAATTCGACTTCGTCGTCGGGCCAGCGCGCCTGGTAGGCGAAGGCGCTTCCGCTGCGGCGCTTGCAGTTGAGGCAGTGGCAGACTGACACGCGTGTCGGGTCGCCGGTGCAGGTCACGTGCAATTGCCCGCAGGCGCAGCTTGCTTCCCAACTACTCATTGCGGTCGCCTCAGAGCATCCTCAGTTCAAACTTGCGCGTCGTCGGGTGGCTGCTGGCGAGGCCACCGTCGACCACGATCGCGGCGCCGTTGACGTAGCTGGACTCGTCCGACGCGAGGAACAGAGCGGCGTTGGCGATTTCGATCGGCTGGCCGCCGCGGCGCAGCGGGTTGAGGTCGCCAAGGCGATCCTCGCGGCCGGTCGCGCGGGCGAGGTCGTAGATGTCCTTGGTCATACCGGTCTCGATCAGGCCCGGGCAGATGGCGTTCACGCGGACGCCGCTACCAGCAAGCTGCTGCGCGGCGGTCTGGACTAGGTTGATGACGCCCGCTTTCGAGGCCGAATAGGCCGCGCCGCCCGCGCCGGAGCGGATGCCGGCGACGCTTGCGGTGCAGACGATCGATCCGCCGCCGCGCCTGGCGATCTCGGGCGCGGCATATTTGATCGCGAGGAACGGGCCGATGAGATTGATACGCAGGATTTCCGCCCAATCATCGGCGGTCTGATCGCGGATGGTAGTGAGGCCGCCGGAAATGCCGGCGTTGGCGAAGAAGATGTCGATGCCGCCATGCGTGGCGACGGCTTGGTCGACGAGCGCCTTCACTTGCGCTTCGTCGCCAGCGTCGGTGGTAAGGTCCGCGCCCTGGCTGACGTCGGCGCCGAGGACGGTCGCGCCCTCGCTTCGGAACAAGTCTACGGTTGCCTTGCCGATGCCGGAAGCAGCGCCCGTCACCACCGCTACCTTGCCCGTTAGCCTTGCCATTTTGACGTCATAGCCACGGCTGCGAACAACTGATAGGCGCTCAGCCATGGATTTCAGCCTTGGGCCCGCCGAAACCCAGTGGCGCGACCGGGTCCGCGCCTTCATGGACGAGCATGTTCGTCCGCGTGACCGCGACTATCACGCGCAGCAGCGCGAGGGCGAGCGCTGGAAGGTGCTTCCGGTCGTCGAAGAGCTGAAGGAGCAGGCGCGCGGCCAGGGGCTGTGGAACTTGTTCATGCCGCCATCGCACGGCGCAACCCCTGTCGACGACAGCTTCAAGTTCGAAGGGCCGGCGCTTTCCAACCTCGAATATGCATTCTGCGCCGAGGAGATGGGGCGCTTTCTGTGGGCGTCAGAAGTGTTCAACTGCTCCGCGCCGGACACCGGCAACATGGAGGTGCTCAACCGCTACGGCACGCGCGAGCAGAAGGACGAGTGGCTCAAGCCGTTGATGGACGGCGACATCCGCTCCGCCTTCCTGATGACGGAGCCGGACGTCGCCTCTTCGGACGCGACGAACATCAAGTGCAGCATCGAAATGCGCGGCAACGAATATGTGGTCAACGGCCGCAAATGGTGGTCGAGCGGGGCGGGCGATCCGCGCTGCAAGGTCGCCATCCTGATGGGCAAGACGGATCCGTCGGCGGAGACGCACAAGCAGCAGTCGATGATCCTGGTCCCGCTTGATGCGCCGGGTGTGAACATCAAGCGGCATTTGCCGGTGTTTGGCTACGACGACGCACCGCACGGGCACATGGAGATCGAGCTGACCGACGTGCGCGTGCCGCCGTCGAACATGCTGCTCGGCGAGGGCAGGGGTTTCGAGATTGCGCAGGGACGGCTTGGGCCGGGGCGCATCCACCACTGCATGCGCACCATCGGCGCGGCCGAGGAAGCGCTCGCCGCGATGGTCAAGCGGCTGATGTCGCGCGCGGCGTTCGGCAAGACGATCGCCGAGCAGGGCGTGTGGGAAGAGCGCGTCGCCAATGCGCGCATCGATATCGAGATGACGCGGCTGCTGTGCCTGAAGGCTGCCGACATGATGGATCGCGCGGGCAACAAGGCGGCGCAGGGCGAGATCGCGATGATCAAGGTCGCGGCGCCGATCATGGCGCTGAAGATCATCGACGACGCGATCCAGGCATTCGGCGCGGCGGGCGTTTCGGAGGATGCGGGGCTGGCGCGGGCCTATTCGCAGATCCGCACGCTGCGGCTGGCGGATGGGCCGGACGAGGTGCACCGGCGCGCAATCGCCCGGCTCGAGTACAAGAAGCATCGATGAGCGAGCAGCCGCTCGACGAAAAAGCCCTGCAGCGCTGGCTGAGCGCGAATATCGAGGGCTTCCAGGGCCCGATCGACCTCACCAAATTTCCGTCGGGCCAATCGAACCCGACCTATCGCATTCGCGCGGCGTCGGGCGATTATGTGCTTCGGCGCAAGCCGTTCGGGCAGCTGTTGCCGTCGGCGCATGCCGTGGACCGCGAGTACCGCCTTCTTTCGGGACTGTACCCGCTGGGTTTCCCGGTGCCGCAGCCGCTCGCCATCTGCGACAATCCTGCAGTTATCGGCGCGATCTTCTATGTGATGGAGCTGGCGAAGGGTCGACCTTACGCGAATGGCGCGCTGCCGGAGTTCGACCCGGAGACGCGGCGACGGATGTACGAGCAATTGGTGGACACGCTCGCCGACCTGCACGTCATCGATCCCGAGACCGCAGAGCTCGGCGATTTCGGCAAGCCGGGCAATTATTTCGAGCGGCAAGTGATGCGCTGGACCCGCCAATATCGCGACAGCGAGACCGACTATATTCCGGAGGTGGAGCGGCTGATCGCTTTCCTTCCCGAGACGATCCCGCAGCAATCGCGAACCTCGATCGTCCATGGCGACTATCGCATCGACAATGTGGTGTTCGACGGAGACGGCACGTTGACCGCCGTCTTGGACTGGGAACTCGCGACCCTCGGTGATCCGGTGGCGGATTTTTCATATCTCGCGATGCAGTGGATGATGCCGGCGGATGGCGGCGCGGGTCTCGGCGGGCTGGATCTTGCCGCGCTCGGCATTCCCAGCCTCGACGAGATTGTCGCGCGTTATTCGGAGCGTTCAGGCGTGCCGGTCGCAGGCGAGCTCGACTGGTATTTCGCTTACAACCTGTTCCGGCTGACCGGCATCGTCCAGGGCATCAAGAAGAGGGTGCTCGACGGAACGGCGAGCCATGCTCGCGCGGAGGAAATGGCGAAGCGCGTGCCGATGCTCGCGCAGGCCGCCTGGCGCTTCGCCCAAAAGGCTGGCGCCTAACGCCCCCTGAAGGTGGGGGTGCGCTTTTCGAGGAATGCAGCGACGCCCTCGCGATAATCCTCGGTGAAGCCGAGCCGGCCCATCTCGTCTCGCTGGAGCTCGAGTTCTTCGTCTAGGGTGCGCGAGCTTGTGGTACGGATGATCGACTTGATCGCAGCGAGGCCGAGTGGCGGAAGCGATGCGAGCTTCTCTGCGATGCGGTCCACCTCGGCGTCGAGCGCGTCGGCATCGACCGCTTTCCAGATCAGGCCCCAATCGGCGGCCTGCTCGGCCATCAGCGGTTCGCCGGTCAGCGCGAGGCCGAGCGCGCGGGCCTGGCCGACCATGCGCGGCAGGTGCCAGCTACCGCCGCTGTCGGGAATGAGGCCGAGGGCGGAGAAGCTCTGGATAAACTTCGTCTCCTTCGCGGCGACGACGATGTCGCAGGCGAGGGCGACGTTGGCGCCGGCGCCTGCCGCGACGCCGTTGACCCGCGCGATCACCGGCTGAGGCAGCGTCGTCAGAATGCGGATGAGCGGGTTCCAGCTTACTTCCACCGTTTGGCCGAGATCGACCACTTCGCCGGGCGCAACCGCACGGTCGTTAAGATCCTGTCCGGCGCAGAAGCCGCGACCGGCGCCGGTGAGGATGACGACGCGCGCATCGCCGAGGTTCGCGAGGGCATCGCGCAGTTCCTCATGCATTTTCGCGGTGAAGCTGTTCAGCCGGTCTGGCCGGTTAAGCGTGATGCGGGCGATCGGGCCGTCCGCCTTGAAGTCGATGGTCTCGTAAGCCATGCCCTGAATTAGCGAAGGAGGGGGCGTGGACGCAAACGAACTGGCCAGGCGGGTCGCCGACCACATGCTGGCCGCGGAAGGGACGGGGCCGGCGTGGGACCTCAAGATCGAGGAAGTACGCGAGGATTATGCGCGAGTGTCGATGGTCGTGCGTGCCGAAATGCTGAACGGCCACGGCTTCGCGCACGGCGGAATGATCTTCGCGCTCGCCGACAGCGCCTTCGCTTACGTCTGCAATGGCGCCAACCACGCGAGCATGGCGGCGCAGGCGTCGATCGTCTTCCTCGACAAGGTCCGCGAAGGCGAGACGCTCATCGCCGAAGCGACGGAGGTGGCGCGAGAGGGTCGTGCGGGCGTGACGCGGGTCGCGGTCAGCGCCGGCGATGGGCGAAAGGTCGCCGAGTTTACCGGATACTCGCGGACACTTGGCGGCCGGGTGGTAGATATTTGAACGTTCGGCGCTGACGGACTACATCGACCGCCATGTACACGACCGAGCTTCAGAAGACCGCCAAGATCGAGAATCTCGAGGACCCGAAGCTCCTCGAGGCGTTCGAGGCGCGGGTTGCGGCGGATGAGTTCATCGAGCCCAAGGATTGGATGCCCGAGGCGTACCGGCGTACGCTGACGCGGCAAATCTCGCAGCATGCACATTCCGAGATTGTCGGCATGCTTCCCGAGGGGAATTGGATCACCCGGGCGCCTTCGCTTCGGCGCAAGGCCATCTTGCTCGCAAAGGTCCAGGACGAGGCGGGACACGGCCTCTACCTCTATTGCGCCGCCGAGACGCTCGGCACGAGCCGCGAGCAGATGATCGAGGCGCTGCATTCGGGCAAAGCCAAATACTCGACGATCTTCAATTATCCGACGCTTACCTGGGCGGACATCGGCGCGATCGGCTGGCTGGTCGACGGTGCGGCGATCATGAATCAGGTGCCGCTGCAGCGGACGAGCTACGGTCCCTATGCCCGCGCGATGGTGCGGGTCTGCAAGGAAGAAAGCTTCCACCAGCGCCAGGGCTACGAGATCATGATCGCGCTGGCCAACGGCACGCCTGAGCAGAAACGCATGGCGCAGGACGCGATCAACCGCTGGTGGTGGCCGAGCCTGATGATGTTCGGTCCGCCGGACGAAAACAGCCCGAACACCGCGCAGTCGATGCGCTGGCGGATCAAGCGCGAGACGAATGACGAGCTTCGCCAGAAGTTCGTCGACATCACGGTGCCGCAGGCGGATTTCCTGAACCTCACGGTGCCCGACGCCGACCTCAAGTGGAACGAGGAAAAGGGCGGCTACGACTTCGGCGAGATCGACTGGGAGGAATTCTACTCGGTCGTGCGCGGCGAAGGACCGGTTGCGAAGGAGCGCATGAAGGCGCGCCGCGATGCCTGGGACAATGGCGCCTGGGTTCGCGAAGCGGCCGACGCGCATGAAGCCAAGCGCCGCGCAAGGAAGGCCGCGTGAGTGGCGATTGGCCGCTCTGGGAAGTCTTCGTCCGTGCCAAGGGCGGCCTTTCGCATCGCCATGTTGGCAGCGTTCATGCTCCTGACGCGGAGCTCGCGCTCCGGCATGCGCGGGACACGTACACGCGGCGCCTCGAAGGGGTGAGCCTGTGGGTGGTGCCGTCGGCGGAGATCGTCGCGAGCGATCCTGACGAGGCGGGCGAGATGTTCGAGCCAGCGGAGAGCAAGATCTACCGCCATCCGACGTTCTACGACATCCCGGACGAGGTGAAGCACATCTAATGGCGCCTTCGCTGCCGCCAATCCGGCCGGAGGACGAAGTCGTGGCGGAAAAGCTGCCGCCGCACGGTGCCTTCGATCTGCGCGACGACGAGCCGCATGGCGCGGTTCGCAAGGAATATCTGCTGCGCCTTGGCGACGATTCGCTCGTGCTTGGGCAGCGGGTGAGCGAGTGGTGCGGGCATGGGCCGGTGCTCGAGGTCGATATTAGCCTGGCGAATTTGGCGCTTGACCTGGTGGGGCAGGCGACATTGCTTTTGAACGCGGCCGGCGATGGCGACCAGCTCGCCTTTCATCGCGACGTGCTGGACTTCCACAATTGCCTGCTGGTCGAGCAGCCGAACGGCGACTTCGCGCAGACGATCGCGCGGCATCTGCTCTACACGACCTGGCAGCACATGCTGTTTCAGCGGCTACAGCAATCGAGCGACCAGTTCCTGCGCGAGTTTGCGCACAAGGCAGTGAAGGAAGTCGCTTATCACCGTGAGATTGCGGCGGAGTGGACGATCCGGCTCGGCGACGGGACGGGAGAGAGCGCGCGGCGGATGTCCGAAGGGCTGGAGTGGAACTGGCGCTTCGTGCCCGAGCTGTTCGAGGTCGACGAGGTCATGCAGGGCGCGATCGACGGCGGCATCGCGCCGGACCCCCGCGCATTCGAGGAGGAATATCGGTCGGCTATCGCAGCGGTGCTGGCCGAGGCGCAGCTTCAGCAGCCTGCCGATCAGCGCGCGATCCTTGGCGGGCGGCGCGGGCACCACAGCGAACATCTCGGCCACTTGCTCGCGGTGATGCAGTTCCTGCCGCGCACCTACCCCGACGCGACCTGGTAGGATGTCTGTCCACTTCCACACGCTGAAGGTCGCGGAGATTGTTCCCGAGACCGCTGAAGCCAATTCGATCCGCTTCGAGATTCCGGAAGAGTTGCGCGAGGTTTTCCGGTTCCGCGCGGGGCAACATTTGACGCTGCGGGCGACGATCAACGGCGAGGAGGTGCGGCGGAATTACTCGCTATGCACGGCACCCGCCGACGGCGACTGGATGGTCACCGTCAAGCGCATCGGCGGCGGTCTGTTTTCGAACTGGGTCGGCGATCAATTGAAGGCCGGCGATACCGTCGAAGTGATGGTCCCGCACGGCAGCTTCACGACCGATTTTACGGGTGTCGGAAAGCGCCATCTCGTCGGCATCGCCGGGGGGTCGGGGATCACGCCGGTGATGTCGCTGATCAAGACGTTGTTGCGCGAAGAGCCGGAAAGCCGGTTCACCTTGCTCTACGGCAACCGCGACAGTTCGTCGGTGATCTTCCTCGAAACGCTTGCAGGGTTGAAGGACAAGCATCTCGGCAGGCTCGAGATATATCACTTTCTCGACCAGGAGGAGCAGGACATCGACCTGTTCAACGGCATGCTCAACCGCGAGCGGCTCGAGGAGGCGATCGCGCTGCTGGTGCCGAACGCCGTGGACGTTGACGGCTGGTTCATCTGCGGTCCCGGCCCGATGATGGACGCGGCTGAGGGCGCGCTGCTTGACCGCAACATCCCGAAGGAGCGCATCCACATCGAGCGCTTCACCGCTGACCGCCCTGCCGGGGCGGTGGCGAAGGAAATGGCGCAGCTTCAGACGCAGGCGGCGGGCGTTACCGTCGCCGTCACGCTGGATGGACGGACACGGCGCGTGCCGTTCACCGCGGGAAACATCCTCGACAGCGCGCGCGAGGCGGGTCTGCCCGCGCCCTTTGCCTGCAAGGCCGGCGTATGCGCGACTTGCCGGGCGCGGGTCACCAAGGGCAAGGTCGAAATGGCCGTCCACTATGGCCTCACCGACGAGGAAGTAGCGGAGGGTTATGTGCTCACCTGCCAGTCCGTCCCGGTCGGTGATGGAGTCGCAGTGGATTACGACGCCTGATTTAGCTAATCGCTTGTCCATGCTCACGCGCACCGACGCCAAGGCGAGAGGCCTTGCCGATCTTCCGCCGGTCCAGGCCGACTCCCTTCTTGCCCTGATCGCCTTGTGCGACGCGGATCCGCGGCCCGAGAAAATCGATGTCGGCGTCGGCGTTTTTCGCGACGCGGTTGGCAATACGCCGATCCTGAAGGTGATGAAGGAGGCCGAGCGGCGCCTCGTCGATACGCAGCGGAGCAAGTCCTATCTCGGCAGCTCTGGCGACAAGAGGTTCGCCGAGCTTATCCGGCCTATCCTGCTGGGCAACGAGCATGCCCATGACGAGCGGATCGCCGGACTTCAGACTCCGGGCGGCTGCGGCGCGCTTCGCCTGGGCTTCGAGCTGATCGCGACGGTAAACCCGCAGGCGCGCGTGTTCGTCGGGACGCCGACCTGGCCGAACCACCCGCCGATCATCAAAGCAGTCGGGCTGCCGATCGTCGAATACGGCTACTACGACCGGCAAAGCAGGCATGTCCTGTTCGACGAAATGATGGCCAGCCTCAACACGGCCGAAGCGGGCGATGTCGTCCTGCTCCACGGCTGCTGCCACAATCCGACCGGCGCCGACCTGACCCACGAGCAATGGCGGGAGGTTACGCACCTCGTGGCTGCGCGCGGGCTGCTGCCGCTGGTCGACATTGCTTACCAGGGCTTCGGGCGCGGGCTGGACGATGATGCGCACGGGCTGCGCGGTATCCTTGCGGCCTGTGACGAGGTGATCGTTGCGCAAAGCTGCGACAAGAATTTCAGCGTCTATCGCGACCGCGTCGGCTCGCTGTTCGTGAAGACGGGCACGGTCGAGACCACCAAGACCGCGATGGGCCACGTGTTCCAGCGCGCGCGCGAGATGTGGTCGATGCCGCCCGATCATGGCGCGGCGGCGGTGCATATCATCCTGGAGGACCCGCAGCTTCGCGCTGACTGGCTGGTCGAGCTGGCCGCGATGCGCGACCGGATCAATGCGGTGCGCCAGCGCATTGCCTCTGCCGACCCGCGCCTTGCCTTCATCGGCGGGCAGTATGGAATGTTCTCGATGCTGCCGATCTCGCGCGAGCAGGTTCTTACGCTGCGCGAAGACGGCGCGATCTACATGGCGGATAGCGGCCGTTTCAACGTCGTCGGGATCGCAGACTCGGACATCGATCGATTTATCGAGGCCGTGGTCGAGGTAATGGACGCCTGACCATGGCCGATCGAGATCCGGGCAAGGTATCTGCCGAAGTTGATTGGCGTGAGGTTGCAAGGCTGGTTCTGACCAGCCGGGAAATGGACCGGATCGAGGAGCAGGAACTCGTTCCTGCCAAGAAGGTCCTGTATCAATTCAGCGCGCGCGGCCATGACATGGCGCAGGTTCTGCTTGGACTCCAGCTCAAGGACGGGGACGCGGCTTGCGGCTACTACCGCTCGCGCCCGCTGTTGCTAGCGTTGGGCGTGGAGCTGGCGGATGCGCTTGGGTCGGGCATGGGCCTGGCCGGCGGCTATTCGGACGGGCGCGATATCGGCGTCGTGTTCAATTACCCCAATCCCGGCGGTGCGCATGCCTTGCCGATGTGCGGCGGGGTTGGGGCGCAATATACGCCGGCGGCCGGTTGGGCGCAGGCGATCGCTTACAAGCAAAAGGTTCTGAAGGAAGAACCGGCCGACGCGATTGCATTGGTGCTCGGCGGCGACGCCAGCTGCGCGACGGGTGGATTTTGGTCTGCGTTAACCATTGCCACCACTCAACAATTGCCGCTGCTAATTTACGTTGAAGACAATGGCTACGGCATCTCGGTTCCGTCGGAATATCAGACACCTGGCAAGGATATCGCATCCAATCTCGCGGGCTTTGCCGGGCTGACGATCTTCAGTGGCGACGGCACCGATCCGGCCGAAGCTACTAAGCTGATCCACGATGCCGTTCACCATGTTCGCAGCCAGCGAGCGCCCGCTTTGCTTCGCCTGACGGTGCCGCGGCTGGAAGGGCATAGCTTCCAGGACACGCAGACCTACAAGTCCGAGGCCGAGGTTCAGGCCGAGTGGGCGCGCGATCCGTTGCCCAAGCTGAAGGCGCATGCCGCGCGCTATCAGGTCGGCGATGAGCAATGGGCCGACCTCGAGCGCGAGACGTCGTGGCAGGTGCAGGCCGCGGTTGCAGAAGCGGAAGCGCGCGGCGTTTCGTCGCCGGAGAATGTGACGAGCAACGTCTTCTTCGAAGGCGAGCTGCAGGAAGTCGGTGGGCTGTGGAACAGCGGCTACGAGGCGCCAGCTTCGACTGACGAGCCCACGAGTTCGGGCCAGCGCATCAACATGGTCACGGCAATCCGCCGCGTGCTCGACCAGGAGCTGGAGAGCAATCCGCGCGTGCTGGTGTTCGGCGAGGACGTCGGACCGAAGGGCGGCGTCCACGCGGTGACGCTCGGGCTCCAGGAAAAGTTCGGTCGCGATCGTGTGTTCGACACCAGCCTGAATGAAGAGGGGATCGTCGGACGGGCCGTGGGCATGGCGCTCGCCGGGCTGATGCCGGTCCCGGAAATCCAGTTCCGCAAATATGCGGAGCCGGCGACTGAGCAGATCCACGACTGCGGGACGATGCGCTGGCGCACGCATAATCGCTTTGCGACGCCGATGGTGCTTCGCGTGCCCGGCGGCTTCTTCAAGTGCGGGGACCCGTGGCATTCGATGACCAACGAGGTCGAATTCGTGCACAATCCTGGCTGGAAGGTCGCGGTGCCGTCTAACGCTGAGGACGCGGTCGGGCTGCTGCGCGGAAGCCTGCGAGGCAACGACCCGGTGCTGTTCTTCGAACATCGCGCCATGCTGGACGACAGCTGGGCACGGCGGCCGTGGCCCGGTGACGAGTACGTCCTGCCGTTCGGCCGTGCGAAGAAGACACGGGAAGGCGACAAGATCACGATCGTCACATGGGGTGCGATGGTCCCACGCTGCGAGGCGGCGGCCGAGGGCTTCAGCGCCGACGTCATCGACCTGCGTACGCTGCAGCCGTGGGACAAGGATATGGTTCTCGACAGCGTCCGCCGCACGCGCCGTTGCCTGATCGTTCACGAGGATTTGCGGACGGGCGGTTTCGGCGCCGAGATTGCTGCGGTGGTGGCGGATGAGGCGTTCCTCGACCTCGACGCGCCAGTGGCTCGCGTAACGATGCCGGACATTCCGAGCCCGCATCACCCGAAGCTGATGGAATGGGCGCTGCCGAACGCGGCCAGCATTCGTGCCGAGATCGAGCGGCTGGTGGGGTTCTGACGTTGATCGAGGTCCGCGTTCCCGATGAGCAGGAGGGCACCAAGGCCGTCGTCCGCGCCTGGCTGAAGGCGGTGGGCGATGCCGTGGCGGAGAATGATCCGCTGGTGGAGCTCGAAACCGACAAGGTGACGCAGGAAGTGCCGGCGCCGGTGGCGGGCGTGCTGGCGGAGATCCTGCTCGATACGGACGCCGAGGCGGTGCCGGGGGCGCTGCTGGCGCGCATTGAGACTGATGGAGCGGCTACTCCCGCCACTCGTCCTAAGCGTGTCGAAGGGCTGCGTTCGCCATCAGTCCCGGAGAATGAGGCTCAGGGCGTCGACAAACTCAGCCCGAACGGAGGCGGGGAAACGCGCCTCAGCCCGTCGGTTCGCCGGGCGTGCTTGCAGAACGGCATCGATCCCTCGCGCATTCGGGGCACGGGACGGAACGGGCGGGTGACGCGCGAGGATGTCGACCGGGCGGTTGCATCGGCGACGGTGGTCAGCGTCGGCGAACCTACCACCGCGCAGCCGCGTCAGTTCTCGCCACAGGACATTCCGCACGACCGCATGCGCCTGACCATCGCGGAGAACATGGTCCGCGCCGTCAGCGATGCACCGCACGTGACGGCATTGTTCGAAGCGGATTTCTCGGGCATCGCCGCGCACAAGGCAGCGCTTGCGGCGAGGGGCACGAAGCTCAGCTACACGGCTTACATCGTGAAGGCGGCCGCCGAGGCAATGGCGGTGGCGCCGGCGATCAACGGGCGCTGGGAAAAGGATCGCATCGCGATCTCGCCGACGATCGACATCGGCGTTGGCACTGCACTGGGCGAGAAGGGCCTGGTCGTTCCGGTCGTGAAGGATGCCGGATCGCTGAGCCTGGAACAGGTGGGTGCGAAGCTCGATGACCTCACCCGTCGCGCCCGAGAGGGAAAGCTGGAGCGTTCGGATGTCTCCGGTGGAAGCTTCACCATTTCCAATCACGGCGTGTCGGGTTCGCTGCTCGCGGCGCCGATCATTCTTCATCAGGGGCAGGCGGCGATTCTCGGCGTAGGCAAGCTGGATAAGCGCGTGGTCGTTCGAGAAGTCGGTGGTCAGGACGCGATCCTGATCCGGCCGATGGCCTATGTGACATTGACGATCGACCATCGCGTGGTTGACGGTCATCAGACCAACGCATGGCTTTCGCGCTTTGTCGAAATTCTGGAAAACTGGCCGCCGCTTCAGCGGTCCTAAGCGGGCGCCGCAGCGCTTCCCGTCAGACTGGCGCTCGTAGGGTGGCGCGCACGCCGGCATGGCTGGGGTCGTAGACCAGCTCGCTCGAGAGCGAGCGCGCCATCGCGGCGATGAGCTTCGATCCCATGCCGGTTCCTCTCGGGGCCGCACCGGCTTCCATGCCCTGTCCGTCATCCTCGACGAGCAAGCGGAAGTGTCGCTCGTCGTCGAGGCCAAGCTCGACGCGGACCTCGCCAGGCGCTCCGTTCGAATAAGCGTATTTGCAGGCGTTGCTCACCAGTTCGTTGACGATGACGCCAAGGGACACGGCCTTCTCCGCCTGAAGCTCAAAGGGCTGGACCGAGAGCCGGATGACGCGCGGCGCGGCCGGGGTCGACCAGGTGTGCTGGAGCTCGGTGATCAGGGCGTCGAAATATTGATCCACGGCGACGCTTTGCACGTCGTCCGACGCGTAAAGGTTACGATGCACCTGCGCGATGGCATCGATGCGCCGCTGCGTATCGTCGAGCGCTTCGCGCGCGGCGCCACCAGGAAGCACACGCGCCTGCATGCCGATCATCGTCGAGACGATCTGCAGTGAATTGGCGACGCGGTGGTTTACCTCGCGCAGGAGAACGCCGAGCCGCTCATTGGCCGCTCGCAGTTCGGATTCTGCTTGCGCCTTCTCGGCCTTCAGCCGTTCGGTCTGTAGTGCATGCGCAAATGCGCGCTCAAGCAAATCAACGAAGTCGTCACCGGTCGATTTGACTACGTATTCGTAGGCGCCGGCTTTCAGCGCGGCGACCGCAACGCTGCTCTCCTCAGACCCGGTGACGTAGACCACGGGCGGGCAGCCGGCGATCTTGCGAAGTTCGCCTAGCGTCTCAAGGCCGTCCATTCCGGGCATGTAGTGGTCGACCGCGATGAGGTCGAACTTCTCGGCCTGCGCGAGGCTGACTGCTTCCGCGCCGCTTTCGGCGGGAACGACGTTATGGCCGCGACGGCCAAGCAGCTTCTCGACGAGGCGGCGCGTGCCCGCGTCGTCATCGACGTACAGGATGCGGCGCGGCAGATGCATCAGGCTTCGGGGTCAGGGACCTGCATCACCGACAGGAAGAGGCCGAGCTGACGGATCGCGTCGGCGAAGCTTTCATAATTGACCGGCTTGGTGATGTAGACGTTGCAACCGAGATCGTAGCAGCGCTGGATCTCGACCTTGTCGTCGGTAGTGGTCAGGACGACAACCGGCGTCCGCTTGAGCTTCTCGTCGCTCTTCACCTTCGCCAGAATGTCGGTGCCGCTCATGTCGGGCAGGTTGAGGTCGAGGAGGACCAGCGCAGGGCCGTTCAGCTTCGGCCCGTCGTCGTGGTTCATGAGGTAATTCAGGGCATCGCCGCCATTGGTGAAATGGCAGATTTCATTGTTGATCCCGGCACGCCGGATGTTCTTTTCGATCAGGCGGGCATGGCCTTCATCATCTTCGATCATGACAATGTTGACCGGGCGTTGGTCGTTCAATTTCGAACCCCTTGGTCTGCGTAAGTGGCTGGAAGATTTACCTGAAACGTAGCACCATGGCCAAGTGCGGATTTCAAGTCGATGAAACCGCCGAGGCGGTAGGCCAGGGCGCGGACGTGGGCAAGGCCAATGCCCTCGCCGGGCTGGTCCTGCATGCCGGAGCGGCGGAAGAGGTCGAACACGCGCTCATGGTCCTTCACGTCGATGCCGCGGCCATTGTCTTCGACTTCGAAGATGAGGCGGTCGCCCTTTGCGAAACCGCGCACGGCAATCTGACCGGGACGTCCGGGCTGGAGATATTTGATCGCGTTCTCGATGAGGTTCGAGAAGATCTGCTCGATCGCGACGCGGTCGCTGACGATGTCCGGCAAGGCCTTGTCGACCGTGACTGTCGTTCCGGTTTCGGTGATCCGGTGTTCGAGGCTGTCGACGATGCCTTTCACGACGTCCGTCATTTTCAACCTCTCGGGCGACAGGGTCCGCCGACCTTCGCGCGATAGCTTGAGGATGGCGTTGATCAGCCGGTCCATCTTTTGGGTCGAAGAACGGATGAAGCCGATGGCCTCCGGAAGATCCTGACGCGCGGCCAGGCTATCCGTCGTGAGGATTTGCGGCGCCTCCTTTTGGGCGCGATCGAGGAGCGCGACCAGCGACTTGTTCGTCTCCTCAAGCTCTGCGGTGAAGCCGAGGATATTGACCAAAGGTGAGCGGAGGTCGTGACTGACGATGTAGGCGAAGCGCTGGATTTCATCCTTTGCGCGCTGGAGATCCGCCGTGCGCTCCTGGACCGCGCCTTCGAGATCGTTGTTCAGGACGTTCAGGCGGTTGCGCGCCGTGAGCAGGGTCTCCGTGTAGCGTCGGACGATGACGATCACGGCGACCGCGAAAAGCAGCAGCAGAACGGCTGTGATCGACAGGATGATGAACAGGATCGTCGTAAAATTGCGAACCGTTTTCGATCGGCTCTCGAGAAGGCGCTCTTCCTCCGCGCGCATGGCAGTGCTCAGCGCGCGGATCGCGTTGACGCGCTTCTTCGCGACTTCGGCGGCGAAGATCCTGCGCGCCTCGTCGAGCTTGCCGCTGCCAGCAAGCCTGATGACGCCCTTCAGCGTTTGAATTTCCGTGTTCAGGATCGGCATCAGCCGCTTCAGGTTTTCGCGCTGCCTTGGGTTGTCGGCAGTCAGCCGGGCGAGCCGCGCAGTCGCTGCGGGAATCTTGCTTGAGTTGTCGCGGAAGGTTTGGGTGCGAGCCGGGTCGGGCACCAGCAGATAGCCGCGCGAGGACGTTTCTGACCGCTCGACGTAGATTTCGAGTTGAGCGAGTTGGTCGGCGACCTGGTAGGTGTGCGTGACCAGGGCGTTGCTGCGTTGGTTCAGGGCAAAGGCCATGATGACGGCGACGAGTGCCGTCAGCAGCAGCCCGAAGCCGATTATTACGCCGAAGAGGGCAAGCCGACTGAAGCGGCGGTCGTCGATCTGCAACATTGCCGCGCGCGTTGCGGGATTACGGCCGTTGGTTCAAGCCGTTAGGGCTTAGATTTCCAGCACGACATATTGCTTGCCGAAGGTCGGCTTCAGCACGAACTGCGCGACGTTATAGACGGGCGTCCCGCCTGGCGTCCGGCCTTCATAAGTTCCGTGGTGGGCGTGGCCGTGAACGACGGCTTTCACGTGATCGAACCGGTCGATCGCATCCGCCAGGCGCTGTGACCCAAGATATTGGAAGATCGCCTCCGGCTCGCCTTCGAGCGTTTCAACGGTGGGCGAATAGTGCAGGACGGCGACGCTGCGGTCGGTGCGGAGCGAGCGCAAGCCGTTCTCCAGCTTGCGCGCTTCGTTCATGGCTTCGTCGACGAAGGCTTTGGCGATTGGCTCGCCAAACGGCGCCAGCTCACCGCGGCCATAGCCGCCCATGAAGCCCTTAACGCCGGCGAAGCCGACACCCTGGATCTCGATTGCTTGCTCATCGAGGATGGTCATCCCCGCTTCGTGCAGGATTTCGCAGACCTTCTCCGGCTGGCCGCACTCGTAATCGTGGTTGCCGAGAACGCCGACCACGGGGATCGAGCAGGACTTAATGTCATCGGCGAGGATGTTTGCCTCGCCGGTCTTTCCGAAATTCGTCAGGTCGCCGCAGAGGACCAGCACATCCGCCATGCTCGAGATTTCACTGAACAGCTCGCGATAAGGTGCGACGTCGTTTTCCTGCACGTGAAGATCGCCGATCGCCGCAACGCGGAGCTTGCCGTTTTCACTCGCCATATTGCTCTTCGAGATTGCCGACGGCTTCGGAAAATCCCCAGCGCTCGACGTCGATCGCATAGTCCCGCGGGGAGAAGATGCGGCCGCGGCATACGCGCTTACCCGGCCCTTTGACGTCCGCTTGGTCGCGCAGGCGCTCGAGAAGCTCCGTCATCAGCCACTCGGGAACGACGTGCCGTTCGCTGGGATAAACGAAGCGGAAGTTCAGGAGGGCGATTAACAGCACCTCCCAATAGAGCTCCATGTGGCTGAGCAGCTGGCGCCAATCGATATCCTCGTGTCGCTTTAGGATCATGTGGGCGACATCCGCGCCGTCGTAACGATGGTGATCCTGAACGAATATCTTCGACCATACGAACTGGGTCGGCGGTACGAGCTTCACGTGCGCGCCGAACAGTTCGCAGCTGGGTGCGTGCTCGAACCATTCGTCGGTCACATGGGTGGTTACGGTCGGCATGTTGTAGATGACGTCGACGAACAGCTCGCCCCGGGTGATGCGGGCGAGCCACCTTTCGTCGACGATTTCGACGTCGAAGCTGTGCTCCTTGAAGTAATGGAGCAGCTTCAGCGCATCGCCGGCCTTGGTGAAGACGTCGACGTCCTTGGTCGGCCGGTCGATGCCGGTGTAGGTTGCGAGCGCGAACGTCCCCGAGACGAGGAACGGGATGTTCGATGCGGCCATCAGCTGCAGCACTTCGCAATAGAAGGCTTCGGCCTCGGGCGCGGGCTTGATCAAGTTGCCGCTAGGCCGCTTAAGGGTCATCTGGTCCATGCGCCCCCACAACGGGAGGCAAGGGAGCCGGGTTCCGCCCCAACGCTCCATGATCAACCGACTTTGCGGATCACCCTTCCAGCGTGGCCACGCGGAATCCGAATTTTCGAATTCTGGTCTGGGTTGTGGCGGACCGCCCGCTCGGGTCCGGGATCATCCATTCCTCGGCTGAAAGATGGCCGTTCATCTTGAACCGGAAGCGGTATTTGCCGCCGACCTCTTCCACGTCGACCGGTCCGACAGCGTCGGACATCGTTCCGGTGTAACGGCCCGGACCCACGCGGCGCATGTTCCAGCGCCGCGTTTTCGGCGCTGAGCCTTCGTCTGTGATGCGCTGAACCAGATAAAGCGAGCCGTCCGCCTTGATTACGCCATTGCCCGTGGAATGCGAGCGATAGGGTTTTCTCGTCACGATCTTGACGACGCCAGTACCTTCCGTGGTGCCTTCGAAGAAGCGCAGCGCGTCTTGCTTCGGGTTCGGGTCAGGGCTCGCGCTGGCGGTCAGCACAGTGCCGCATAGAAGGAGCGCGGCCGGCAGATGAGACAGGCGAGGCATTCGATCTCCCAATTGGCTCATCGAGTATGCAGCGCTGCGCCCCGGAACAACATCGGGGAAATTAGGGAGAACACGCGCCTCAGAGCGTGTCGGGGTTCGGCCCTCAATCCGATCCCTCGCGCCTATTCGGAACACCGTCAGGGAAACCCCCGATAGAATAGCGAGCAATGATGCTGTTGTTCGGAATGCCGCAATCACGCGGGTTGAGGAGCGATGAAGATGCGCCGCGGATACTTGATGATCTCAGCCTTGGCACTTGGCGTCGCCGTCTCAGGAGCCGCCAATGCTGGCCCGACCATTTCAACCAACGTCGTTCCGGGCGTGAACTTCAGCGCCTACAAGACATACACTTGGGTTGCGCCCGTCTCTTCGGTGGCAAACCCGGTGATGTACCAACGCATCCAGGCCGACTTCGACGCAGCGCTCGCTGGCCTAGGCTATCAGAAGGGCGACCCCGGCGACCTGAGCATGATCATCACAACAGGTGCGCAGCAAAGAACCGATGTCCAAAGTTGGGGCCGCTTCGGGCTGCAGACCAACGTCTATCAATATACCCAGGGGCAGCTGTCGCTCGACGTGTTCGATACCAAGACACAGCAGGCGCTGTGGCACGGACAGGCAAGTCAGACGGTCAATCCGGACAAGCCGAATCTGAAGGCGATCGACGCGGCGATTGCAAAGCTGATGCTGCATTTCCCGCCAACTGCAGCACCTGCGCCTTCGACTCCGCCCCGCTAAGTGCGCGAGTTGCGCTGAAACAGCGAGGGACCAACCGATGATCGACATCATTGCATTGCCGGCGTTGCCAGGGTTCGTGCCCGACGTGGACCGGCTGGCAAGGATTTTTTCCTCGGCAACGTCACCGACATTTTTCCTTGCGGCCGTCGCCGCCTTCGCGTCGCTGATGACCTCGAGAATGGCAGCCGCCATGGACCGTGTCAGAACGTTGAACGCGATCCCTGACGACGATGCAAACCGCGCGCACCTGAAAGCGGATATCGAGCGCCTGTTGCGTCGGGCGGCGCTGCTCAAGAGCGGCATCTTCTCGGCACTTGCCGCAGGCGTTTGCGCGACTTTACTTCTTGCCGACCTCTTCATCACGGAATTCGTCGGCGCTGAATATGCCTATGGGGCAGGCCTAATGTTCGTGATCGCCACGCTCTTCCTGGGCATCGCGCTAGTTCGCTTCGCGCAGGAGGTCAGCATCAGCCTTGGCGAGCCCGATAAGTATATGTGATTTGCGCCCTTTGCGGGCGTAAACGTTGTGTTTCCCCCGTTCAGGTTATGTGTGGAATGTAACGAGTTATTTCGGCCCGTTGCGGCCGTTTGCCTATGGGGTTGAGCGCGACGCCGCTGGTTATTTCAGCTGATTGGGCGGGTCCGCGCAGGCCGATAGGAACGAGATGTACGAGGTGATCGCGATGACTGAGAGTAAGAGTGCGCGTGAACACGACTTCGACCAGCCCCGAAGCGACGTTGTTTTCAGCTTGCGTGATGGTTTCGTGTGGGCGAGCTGGCCAGGTGCGATCGCGTCGGTCAGGCTTGGAAGTCAAAAATCCGTCACGGCGGTAATGTTGGATTTCCTGGCTCAGTGCGATCTGGGCGACCGGCTAACGAACGCTAGCGACGTCACCAAAAGATCCGCCGGTTAGAAATAAGCTCCGGGCGGGCGAGTACGCAGCGCCTTAACTCCGACAGCTGCCAGCAACTCATCGACCCAAAAAAGCGGTCTGGGCAATGCAATGATGCATCGCCCAGGCCGAATTTACATGATCAAGAATCCGGAACTGTGTCCCTTTAGTTTCCGCGCTCCGGTGCTGGCGGCGGTGGCGGTGGCGGCGGTGCTGGGCACGCGTCGGTCGCCAGGATCACTGAACCATCCGGGCACGTCTGCGTCGCCGGGGGAGGCGGAGGCGGAGGTGGCGGCGGGGGTGGCGGAGGCGGAGGTGGCGGTGGCGCGCCGAAATTGTACGCCAGGCTCAGCATCAGGCTCAGCGTCCTGAGTTTGTAGGACGAATTGGTGAAAACGTCGGCGGTAACCGTCTGGACGACGGGCGTTTCGCCGACGATCACCGTGCGGGGATTGCCGACAAGCGTGTGGTGGTCGCTGCCACTGAGGTTACCGGTCGCGAAATACTTCCCTTTCAGTCCGATATCGATGCTGTCGGAGATCGGATAATAGACGCCGGCCAGCAATTGGTAAGCGAAGCTATCCTTGCTGTTGTCCAAGGCGTGGAAGTTGGCATAGCCGCCGCCAACGCCGACATAGCCCCCGATTCCGCCGTTTTCTCCGCCGAAGTCGAGCAGGCCGTTGATCATGCCGGAAAAGACATGCGCCTTGTTGTCGATGTTGAAGTCGGACGCGACGATGCCGGGCAATACCAATGGATTGACCACGGGCCGATTCAGAGCGTTGTTCAGGGCATCGAGGAAGGACTGGTTGATGTTACCCGCCTCGACCTTGAAATGCTTGTAGCCAAGCTCGCCTTCGAGCCGGAACATGCCGAAGTCGTAGCCGCCGACCAGGTCGATGTCGTAGCCGGTCTTCGCATTCAGGTTGCCGCCGATGTCAGCGAATGAAGTATCGGCGGGAATCGGCGCGAGTGGCGTCGCAGGAGTCTGAACGGCCGAATAGTCGACCAGGACTTTTCCGCCACTTGGGTCTTTTGGAAAGAGGATGCCAAGATCCAGCCCGATATAGGGCGAACCGTCTTTGGCTATCGCGGGTGAAGAAGCGAGAAGCGCTAGCGCGGTCCCCAATAGCAGTTTGCGCATGAAAATGACCTTTCAGCAATCTGGATCGGTCACGCGCTAAGCGTGCCGTGCACCTCCTTTCGCAGTCGCGCACGTCCATTGTTATCAGGGTTAATGCGTATCGCCGCTGTGAGGGGGTTAGAACTCGCTCCGACCAAGCAGGTCGAACGCCCGCTTCAATCCGACGAGCGGCCGCGCACATTTTTCATGATAAGTGCCGCTCAATTCGCTCAGCGGATGGTCGGGAACGTCTTGGAAAACCAGCACCTCTGCCGGTTCACCAAAGCGAACGGGCCTTTGGCATCGGCGGCAAAGCGGAACCTCGGGCCACGCGGCTCATATGACTGCAAGTCCAAGAACATTAAATTTTTTCCTCGTGGGGTTTCGAGGGAGAACCGCACGCCGCAGAGCCGGTTTCATCGACTGAGCGCCGGCGTCGGGCGCCGGGGCGCAAGTCCCATGCTTTTCCTGATCCAGTTTGGTCGATCGCGCTTCGCAAACGACGGGCGAAGGTCGGCATTTGCCCCGATAGCCAGTCCAGCCTTGGAACTTACAGTTTGGCCCTTGCGCGCTCCAGGTCGCGCGACCTGCACAAGCGAGAACCCGACTGATGTCAGAGCTCATCCTCAAAGTGATCCCGTTCTGGCTCTTCGGGCTGCTGTTGGTCTCCGCATGCGTGATTGCAAGCGAGCTGGGCCGCGTGGTGCGGCGCAAACTTCCCTCGCGGCCCGATGCGGACTTCCCATCGGACATCCAAGGGTACGTTGTCGGTGCGGTCTTCGGCCTTCTCGCGCTCTTGATGGCTCTGACTTTTTCGATCGCGATCAACCGGTACGACGAACGGCGCGGGTGGGTAGCGCAGGAGGCGAACGCGATCAATACGACGTTCCTGCGCGCATCGCTGCTGGACGAACCGTTCCGAACGCAGATCCAATCCACCCTTCGAATGTATGCGCACAGCCGGATTTCGCCGGACGGAATCTGGGACGAGCGGATGAATGCCCGGTTGGCGCAAAGCCATCAGATTCAGGATAGGCTTTGGAATGAGGCTCACGCGGCGCTCTATCCAATCCGGACGACAGAACTTGCGTCATATTTCGTCGTGTCACTGAACGAGACGCTGGACATCGGAACTCGCCGCGAATTGGCAGGACGAACGCACATCCCCGCGCGGATCTTCAACTCGCTGCTGCTCTACCTGCTCGGTGCGAGCTTCATCCTCGGCTTCGTCACCGGCAGCGGATCCATCCAGGCTCGCCTGACCTTTGCCGTCCTGTTCATCTTGTTTGCCATTGCGATCATGATGATCGTCGATCTGGACAGCGCTCAAGCCGGAGCAATCAGGGTCCCGCAAACTGCGATGAAGGATCTCGTCACCGCCCTCGACAAGGTCAAGCTGGAGCCCGGCCGAGCCGAGTAGGGATAACCCTGATGGCTCACTGCCAAAATTGAGTCGATCACAAGACTTTCTTCATTCGAGGGCGCGATGCGAAACAGAAGAACTCTCATCCTGACGGCTGCTGTTCTCCTGGTGGCGACCCCCGGATGCTCGACGCTGCCGCGTCTGCCTGCCGAACCCTTCACAGCGATGCCCCAAGCAAGGCCGACCGTCGACAACGTTCGCTACCTTGTGGCCCGCGACAGTGCTGAGTTCCAGGCCGAAGGAATGAGATCGCTGGCCAAGGAGAAAGCCTGGCTGGCCTCTCAGGGCGTGACTGGCCCGCTGCCACCAACTTACATCCTGGCTATTTCAGGAGGCGGCGACAACGGCGCGTTCGGCGCCGGCCTGCTCAACGGCTGGACTGCCTCAGGCACCCGACCGGAATTCAAGATGGTCACAGGCGTCAGCACCGGCGCACTGATCGCACCCTTTGCCTTCCTGGGCTCGCGCTACGACGGCGCAATCGAGAAATTTTACACGACCATTTCTGCCAAAGACATTTTCAAGTCGCGAGGCATGTTGAAGGGCGTCATGAGCGACGCGATGGCGGATTCAAAGCCGCTTGCGAACCTGATTGCGCAAAACACCAGTGAGCAAATGCTGGACGAGATCGCCGCCGAATATGCGAAGGGCCGAATCTTGCTGGTCGGGACGACCAACATGGACTCGCTCGAGCCTGTCATCTGGAACATGACTGCAATCGCGGCCAGCCAGAACCCGAACCGGCTGGCGCTGTTTAGGAGCGTGTTGCTCGCATCCGCTTCGATCCCGGGCGCTTTCCCCCCAGTGATGATAGACGTCACGTCGGACGGCGTCCGTCACCAGGAAATGCATTCCGATGGCGGCACCGTCGCGCAAGTCTTCGTCTATCCGCCTTCGATCGATGCGAAGATCTTCCAGCAAACCCAGCGGCGGCGCGTCCTCTATGTCATTCGCAATGCCCGCTTTGACTCCCCTTGGGAGAGTGTTCCGCGCAAGACCATGTCGATCGCCACTCGTGCGATCGGTTCCCTGACGACGACGCAGGGTATCGGCGATTTGTACCGCATCTATTCCACGACGCAGCGCGACGGCGTTGAATTCAACCTGGCCTACATTCCTTCGACATTCACGCAGCACGGCAAGGAGGAGTTCAATACCGCCTACATGCGCGAGCTTTACGCCGCCGGACGGCAAATGGCCGCATCAGGCCTTAAGTGGGAGAAGTACCCACCCGGGTATGAACGGCCGATCGGCGCCGACTTACAAAAATAGGTAGGGCATCGCCCGCGTCGACTCCCGCAAGCGTCACGTCACGCTGTTTCAACTGACATCCGGGTTTTTGCCGATGGAGCGCCGCAGCCGGCGATGCCAGTTGCTCAGCTGAGCCGCCGTTGATGGTCGGCAGGGAGCGAGCGACCATGACGATCTATTCAGTCAATAAGATGTTCCTGACCAGCGTCCTGGCCATCGGGGGGCTGGCAATCGCGAGCCCCAGCTTTGCGCAGACGCGCGACCATGCGCCGGTCGGCCTCCAGTCGGCACCGGAACTGACGCAGGACCAGGCCGACAAGGAGAATTGGACCTATATCAATCCGAACGCGGTCCTGACCAAATACAAGAACGTCAATGTTGAGCCTGGCGTCGTATACCAGGGTCCCGATGCCCAGTTCGACGGCGTAAGCGATGTGGACAGGGCACAATATGCGATGATCCTGTCGAACGCGCTTCATGCGGAAATCGGAAAATCCTTCCCGACAGCGGCGCGCACCGCCCCGAACACCATTCGAGTGCATGTTGACTTGATTGGGGTGAAGAACACCGTCGGCGGCGTCGCTACCGCGACCCGCGTGACCCCGATTGGTTTTGGCCTGAGCGCCCTGAAAAGCATCACCGGCAGGCAGGGGTCGCTGACCGGCTCCGTCCTGTTCTCTGTGCAGGGCTATGACGCCAAGACCGGCGAACTCCTATTTGCGGCCGTCCGCCGTCGTGCTCCTGACGCGCTCGATATTCCGGCAACCTTGTCCACGACCGACACGGTCAAGGCAGTGGCTCGCGACTTTGCCGTCACTGCACGCCAGCGCCTGGAGCAAATGACGGTAGCGCCGTAGCTCCCGCAGGGTCCACGCGAATGCCGCAGAAGGTCGCCATCAGGACATCTACCTAAATTTAACTTGGATTAACCCCATAAGCGCTGGTATAGTCCTGGCGTTCACGGGGGCGTTTACCGTGTTTCCAGTCCGCGTGCTTCGCTCGGTAAGTACATCCGGCTTTCGCAGGACGTGTCCTATGAGTGTATCACCGCATCTCGGGCCAAGGCCGTGATCAAGCGTCGCCCAATCGCCGCGAAAGAGCGGACGAGCCAGGCGAAACCGGGCTTTCGTGATGATGGATCCGCGAAAGTGGTCAACGGGCTACTCGCGTCCAGGTCAAATGGTTCTACGGGAAAAACTGAGCCCAACGTCGTCCGCGACCTCTTTGCCGAAGCCCAGGACATTGACCGCATCCGGGTGGGCAGGGCTCTCCATGATTCAACTGGTCAATTACTCCTTTCCCTGTCTCTCAGCTTCGCACGATTCAGACAAACCCCGCACGACAGCGGTCTTGATGTGATGCTCGACGAAATGGGGGACACGATCAGACAGATCGATCGGGAAATTCGTACCTTTGCATTTCTGGAATTCCCCGCCGAGCTGAACGCGGGACTGGTGCCGGCCGTCGAGACATTCTCCAGGGGGTTTGCGAAGCGCACCGGCTTGCAGCTGCATTTCGACTGTCACCGGATGGGCGGCGGCGTCACCGATCAGCGGACGGCGTTAGCCCTGTTGCGGATCTGTCAGGAAGCGCTCGTGAACGTCTATCGGCACGCGCATGCGTCCGTCGTACATGTCAATCTGGTCAGATCGCCGGCTGGCCTCGAGCTCACGGTGGAAGACGATGGGTGCGGAATGCCGCCGAACCAGAGCTTCGATCGAGACCACGGCGTGGGCCTGATCGGGATGCGCGACCGCGCGGAACGGCTTGGCGGAGAGCTCTTCATTGAACGGATGAAGAATGGCACGAAAATCGTCGCCATCGTTCCGTCGGCCCCCACAGCAGCGTAGCGCGACCACAGCGCGCGTCGCAGCTCTATCAAGCCTGAATGATGCCGTTGCGAATTGCGTAGCGGACGAGGTCGGCGGTCGTTCGCAGCTTCAACTTGTGCATTGCGCTGGCGCGATGCGTTTCCACCGTCTTCACACTGATGTTCAGGACCTCGGCGATCTGCTTGTTGATGCGTCCTTCGCCAATCTGTTGAACGATCTCTCGCTCGCGCTGAGTCAGGCTCCCCGAATGGGGCGTTGGTCTCGATTGCAGAAACTTCTCAAGCAGCGTTTCTGATATCGCGGCCGAGAAATATGGCCGGTGAAGTGACAATGCGTCCAGGGCCGCAAGCAAGTGCCGCTCGGCATCCGATTTGAGGATGAACCCGCGCACGCCGGCGCGAAGAACGTCCATGACGATCTCTTCGCGATCGTGCATCGTGTAGAGGAGTATCTCGATGCGCGGAAAGGTGCGCCGCAATGCCTGGGCCAGGCCTAGGCCGTTCAGTTCCGGGATCGAATAATCGAGAACCGCGATGTCGGGCTTCGTTTCATTGGCGATGTCGATAGCGCTTCGCCCGTCGGACGCTTCTCCGACCACCTGATAATAGGGTTTCGTCTCAATGAGCTGACGAACGCCTCGGCGCACTGCGTCGTGGTCGTCAACGATCAAGATCCGTTTCACCGGAGTGGACATTGTCCAATACACCTTCGATTTTGCGGGTTGCTGATGCCTTTCAGATCCCCCGTCGGTCCTCAATAAAGCTTCTATCGCATTCCTTTTGGGCGAGCGAATTCGCCGCCCCCTGCAGCCGAGATTAACCAGCACGCTCGAGCTTCCAATCGGGGTAAACCCGATGGAAAACGACAGCCCCGTTTCGCATTTTCCGACCGAAGCGGCGGCCACCCTCCGGTCTTTCCCCGATGGCGCCCCCAAAGCGCCACCTTGATAGTTGATTCATCTACCGGTCCATCGGGGGCGAAGTCTTGGATCAGAAAATCAGTCCTGCACCGCACTTGATCGGGGATACGATCAGCAACGACCTGTCATCGCAGCGAACGGCAATGTCGTTCGAGCGGACGGCAATGGCGAGCGACCGGACGCTCATGGCGGTGGTGCGCACGTCGCTTGCTCTGATCGGGTTCGGGTTCACGATCTTTGAATTCTTCCGAAAGCTCAGTGACAGCGTGTTGCCCAAAGGTGCGCTTCCTTCCGACGCGCCAAGACGGTTTGGCTTCGCGCTGATCTCGCTTGGGATCGTGCTGCTGTTCTTCGGGCTTTTGAATCATTATCACGACAGCAGGAACCGCCGGCGAAGGCGACAGGCGTTATTCGATCAGCAATTGATCGGCCATGCCGAGTCTAAGACGCCTAACAGCGCGACGATCGTGGCGTTTCTTCTGCTGCTGGTGGGATTGTTCGCGATCCTTCGCGTCGGCCTGAGCCTGGGCCCGTTCTGATGGACCCCAAAACGCTCATTCCGCTCTTCGCGCAGGGTTCCCTGTGGCTGGTCGTCCTGTCATTCGGACTTCGAGCAGACGCGGCGCGTGTCTTCGAGGCGATGCGACACTCAGGCCTTATCCTCAAAGGGATACTGGCCGTTTACATCGTCGTCCCAGCCCTGGCCGTGATCATCTGTACGATCATGCCGATCGACCGCACGATTGCGATCGGAATCGTGTTGATGGCGGTTTCGCCACTTGCGCCCGTTATCCCTGCCAGGTTCATGCAGGCCGGGCTCGATCCTGCCAAGGCCGTCCACTATTACGTCACGATGATCCTGTTCGCGGTGTTCTTCGTGCCGGCGACGGTTGCGCTACTCAGCGCCCTCTATCCCCCGAATGCGTCAATTTCCGTCGGCGCGGTGAGCAAGCTGGTGGCACTCACCATTCTTGCGCCGATTGGCATCGGCGTTGCCATCGCAACATTGGCGCCTCGCATCGCGGACTATGTCGCCCCCGTTACATTCTGGACAGGCCTGATCGCGGCTGTCCTTCTGGTGACCGCAATATTGTACAAGCAAGGCGGAGCGATCGTCGGCCTGATTGGTGACGGCACCTTGGTCGTGATCGTCCTAATCGTCTTGGCCGGGATCCTCGCCGGACATCTTCTCGGCAGACCGAGTCCGCTTCACAGTAACGTACTCGCGGTCTCCGCCGCGATCCGGCACCCCGGGATCGCGGCGCTGATCGTTCGGGACAATTTCACCGAGCCGCGCGTGATGCTGACGGTCATTCTCTTCCTGCTGACCAGCTTCGTAGTCACTGCGCTGTACGGCGTGTGGTTCAAGCGGGCCTATCCGTCTTCTCCGGTCGTCCTGTCCGCCGCTTGGCATTCGCCGAAGAACGCCGAAGATCTTCCGCACAACTAGGGGTTTTAACGGATCAATCGATCGCCGGCGCTTGGGTACCACAGCCACGCGGGATCCGCCGCTGCGGAGGGAAAGATGACCAAGGCCCTGGGATTGCTTTTGACTTCGGCCGCTGCGTGTTTCTACGCATCCGCCGCTCATGCCGACGGCCAGGATCTTGCGCCGGTTTCGCAAGCGAGCGAGTATGCGGTCGCGCCGGCCACCGATGCTCCTGTCCCGACGGAGGCCAAGGCGGTAGAGGCTGGAGATGACGGCTGGCACTTCGCCACGACGTCATATCTTTGGGCGACGAGCATAAAGTCGCAAGTCACGACCCGACAAGGCGAACAGGTGACTTCGAAGGAATCGTTCTTCGACATCCTGAAGGATTTGAAATTCGCCTTCATGGGCGCCGCGGAAGCGAGGCACAAACGCTTCGTCGTCATCGGGGACCTCATCTATTCGAACGTCGGCAGCTCCGCCAACGGTCACCTTGGTCCAGTGCCGCTCGATGCGAACATCGACGTGAAAATGCTGATCACGAACCTCGAGGCAGGATATCGCGTCGTCGATCAAGGACCGATGTACCTCGACCTCCTCGCCGGAGCGCAGCTTACGTCCCTCAAGCTCGACCTCGACCTCAAAGGTCCGTTGACGACGGTTCATCGCAATCCCAGCGCTTCTGGTGTCGCTCCCGTCCTCGGCGCGCGTTTCCGCGCACCGCTCGGCGGGCGCTGGGGCGCGGCCTTCTACGGGGACGTCGCGGGGTTCGGGATTACTCCCGCCCATTCATGGCAGTTGCTGGGTACCGTCCAGTATCGGCTCAGCGATCACTGGCAGATCGCCGGGGGATGGCGGCACTATTCGGTCAAGGACGATGAACACAGACTAAATCTGCACGTCGCGCTGGATGGGCCGATCCTGGCCATCACTTATCGGATGTAGGCGCTGGCTCTGACTCTGGGACGAGTGACCTTGCATCCCTGAAATCGCGCGCGAGGAAGAAGCTCAGGAACGTCCGGATCACGGCGATCGCGCCCAGTTTCCCGATCGTGTCCCAGGTGGGCGCGATCGCGGTGCCGATCACGTCCGCGCCGAGCGAGAATTCGAGCGCGAGCAGGATCCATCCCGCGAAGTTGAGCCAGATGGTCCGCTGCTTGAGCGCGCGTGACGGCCGGAACGCGTTCTGAAGCGAGCGGAAGGCGGCGTCGATTGCGGCCACGCCGACCATCAAGACCGCAAGGGCGTCGACAATCAGCTCCATTAGGCCAGCGGCCGAGCTGAAAATCTGCAGGACAGTGTCGTTCATCGGGGGAGGCTAGGGGGGCAGCGCCCGGCCAATCCATCCGGGCTTATCCTGATGGCCGTGCGGGGGCGCACAGCATAGTTCCGCAAAACAGGCTCGGCGCCGAAGGCGCTAGGGCTCACTGTTTCGGATGGGCTTCGGGAGCAAAAGGCCGTTGAGCTCGTTCGCGCGTCCGCTGCCGCGCACCGTTCTATCCCTCAGACGGTCTGGCGGCGGACGCGACCTCAGATAAGGTTTGTGCCGAACCGCTCCTGACGCAGCGAAAGCCGATGTGGTTTGTCGACGTATCGATCGGTTGCGCATGACGCGCGGCCGGCCGGTAGCGGCGGCAATAGTTCGGAGCGCATAGGTGCGAACCGCCCTTGAGCGTCTTGCGCGGGATGGGGACGTTGTCGCAGCGATCGTGGCTGTCGGACTTGGGTCCGCCGCGCGGGTTGGTGGGAATGCAGCACGGCTTGTTCGCGGCCTCCGGATGGCGGGCGCGATACCAATCGTCCGTCCATTCCCAAACGTTACCGATCATGTCGGCCAGGCCGAAGCCGTTCGGCGGGAACGACCCGACGGGTGACGTTCGCTCGAAGCCATCGGTCGCCAGGTTCTGCCAGGGAAACTCCCCCTGCCAGACGTTGGCATGGTGGCGACCGTCTTGTTCGAGCTCGTCGCCCCAGGCGAATTCGGCCTCGTCCGTTCCGCCCAAAGCCGCGAACTCGAACTCCGCTTCGGTGGCAAGGCGTTTACCCGCCCAATGCGCGAACGCCGCCGCATCGCCGTGGGTCACGTGAACGACAGGATGATCGAGCAAGTCTTCGCTGCTGCTGCCCGGGCCGTAGGGGTGGCGCCAGTCGGCGCCGAGGCGGAACTCCCACCACTGGCTCCAATCGCCGAGGTCGACCGCGTGGTTGGGCGGCGAGAACACCAGCGAGCCGGGATGGCAAAGCTCCGGCAGCGCCCCGGGATAATCTGCAGGGTCCGGCGCAATCTCAGCAGTGGTCACGTGGCCTGTGGCTTCCACGAACTCCGCGAACTGGCGGACCGTAACCGGCGTCCGATCCATCCAGAAACCGTCGACGCGAACACGGTGCCGCGGGGCCTCTTCAGGATAATGATTGTCGGATCCCATGTTGAACTCGCCGCCCGGGATCCAGATCATGTCGGCATCGGACTGCGCGGGATTCGTCAGTTCAGGGGCGGTGCTCATGCGTTTCAATCACCATTCGGCGCGATCACGTTCCATCGGGGTTTTCCCCTAGGCGGCTGACGAGAACCGGCGCCCCCACGGGAGCAGGAACGCCGGCTTCGACAGCAGGCTATTGCCGTGCCATTGCGATCGCGAGAGCCTGTTCCGGGCTGACCAGATGATCGGATGATTCCGCATCGGCGTTGATCGCCAGCTGCACGCCCTTGACCGTTCCGTTGAATGCGTTGCCGCTTGCGCCGTAATCCGGGGAAACGGGGGCACCATTGTCGATGCCGACATCGCAACCGTCATCGGCGGAAAAAACCATCGCAAGGGTAGCGTCGACGCGTCCTTTGCCGGCGGGTGCACCGTCGATGAATAGAGTCACGTCGCCGCCCTTGCCCAAGCCGCCGCCATCATAAGCGAATTCCATCCGCGCCTGATGCTCGCCGCTCGGGATTGGCTTGTCAGATTCGACGTAGAACCATTTCAAGCCGCCCAGATTGTAGCAATATTTAAGCTTGCCGTTGTTCGCGTACAGCGACCAGCCGCCGATATTGGCGCCCTGCGCGACGATGACCCCCTGCGCGGGTTTGCCGTCCGGTATCACCAGTTCGGCGGTCACCGAATGCGACTTGTTCTTGAGGTTCAGGACGCAATTCTCGCCAAGCCGCCCCATGCCCGATAGCAGTATCTGGCTGTTACCGGTCAACAGGACGGGCCGTCCAGCGGTGTCGGAGTTCATGCGCGATGCCAAGTCGTCGTTGAGCGGTAGGACGTTGTACTTGACCGCTTCGATCAGCCACAGGCGCTGAAGCTCGTGGAGCTTGTCGGGATTCTCCTTGGCGATGTCCCTGGCCTGGCTCCAGTCCTTGGTCGTGTCGTAAAGTTCCCAGACGTCATCGTCGAATGCGGGCATCTTTCCCCCGACCAAGACCCATGGCGTGTTGTGACGCGTTACCGCGGTCCATCCGCAATGATAAATGCCGCGGTTACCGAACATCTCGAAATACTGGGTTTCGTGCTGGTCGGGCGCTTTGGGGTCATTGAAGGAGTAAAGCATGCTGACGCCCTCGAGTGGCGTTTGCATGACTCCGTCGACCGCCTCAGGCTGCGGCAGGCCAGCCGCTTCAAGGATCGTCGGCGCAACGTCGATGACGTGGTGGAACTGGTCGCGGTTTTCACCTTTGGCTTTGATGTGGCTGGGCCAGTGCACGATCGTGCCATTGCGGGTCCCGCCGAAGTGCGACGCGACCTGTTTGGTCCACTGGTAAGGCGTGTCCATGGCGTGGGCCCACCCGACCGCATAGTGGTTGTATGACGTCGGTCCGCCCAGCTCGTCGATCTTGCTGGTCAGATATTCCGGCGTCTCCAGCGCACCAAGTCCATTGAAGTTGAGCATTTCGTTGAAGGTGCCGTTGAGCGTTCCTTCAGCCGACGCGCCGTTGTCGCCGATGATGTAGTAGATGAGCGTGTCTTCGAGCAGCCCAAGCTTTTCGATGCCATCGATCAGCCGGCCGACGTGGTGGTCGGTATATTCCATATAGCCAGCGTAGACTTCCATCTGACGCCTAAGGATCGGCTTCAGATCCTCGGGCATGTCGTCCCAGGCGGGAATTTCCTTGTGACGGACGGTCAGCTCCGCATCAGGCGGAATGGCGCCGATCTTCTTCTGCCGGGCGAAGGTTTCCTCGCGCACCTTGTCCCAGCCCTGGTCGAACTTGCCCTTGTACTTGTCGGCCCATTCCTTCGGCACGTGGTGCGGAGCATGGGTGGCGCCGGGCGCGAAATAGACGAAAAACGGCTTGTCGGGGGCGAGCATCTTCTGCTGACCGACCCACTTGATCGCCTTGTTCGTCATGTCGTCGACGAGGTGGTAACCTTCCTCAGGTGTCTTGTCGGGCTCGACGGGTGTCGTGCCTTCGAAGAGAGCCGGGTACCATTGGTTGGATTCGCCGCCGATGAATCCATAGAAATATTCAAAGCCGCCGCCGCCGCTCGGCCACTGGTCGAACGGGCCAACCGGACTGGTCTGCCAAACTGGCACTTCGTGACACTTGCCGAACTGCGCGGTGTTGTAACCGTTGAGCTTGAGCGTCTTGGCAAGCGGAGCCGCGGTGTTGCGAAGTACGGAGGAGTATCCGGGCGCACCCGTCGCGACCTCTGTAATGGCGCCCATGCCGACCGAGTGGTGGTTACGGCCGGTGAGCAAAGCCTGGCGAGTGGGCGAACAAAGCGCGGTCGTGTGGAAGCGGCGATATTTAAGACCGCCGGCGGCCAGCTTCTCTGCATTCGGCGTCTGGCACGGCCCCCCGAATGCGCTCGATGAGCCATAGCCGGCGTCATCGATCAAAATGATCAGGACATTGGGCGCGCCCTTGGGCGGGCGGAGCTGGGAGATCGGGTCAAAATGCGTGTCCGGGTCTTTGGCATCGTAAGTGACCAATCCGACGCGGGGTTTCGCGGGGATCGGCAGGACCGTCCTCGATAGGTTGTCATTTGCGTCGGACATTAGGACCTCCCGGGTGTAAGAGTTGCCGTCCGATTATGACTGTCGATGACTGCTCGCTATCGGGGTTTCCCCTATGCAAACTGCGTTGTGGCGCCGGGCAACCAGCCGATTATGGTGGCGCAAGGATCGGGCGGGGGCCTGGAGTGACGGGAGATGTGTGATCTGCAAGCGTTGGACGTCGTGGAATGCATCGACGCCACGCCGGTTCTTAAGCAGAGCAAGACCATGCCCCGACTCGGGCGGCTCTACCGGGTCCAGTCGGTCCGGAAGATCGGCGACGGATACAGCGTCCGCCTTTTCGACGTAACGCCGGAGTGCCACTTGGGCGGGCCGTGCAACTGCGGCAATTGCGGGTGGGACAGCCGACGTTTCCGCCGTGTGCAAGGGCCTGAGAAAGACCGGCTGACGGTTCTTCGGGCTCTACTGAGCAGCAGCAAGACAGCCCCCGACCTCGTGCCGGAGTTCGAGCATTAGAGGCCACTCGCCGGCGCCGCGCCGGCGTTGCGCCTAGTGGAGATCAGCGGCAGACCCGTGTGACGACGCCATAAGCGTCGACGGTGTCGACACAGGTCGGTTGAACCACAACGACGGGGGGTTCCACGTAGACGGGGCGAGCGGCCACAGCCGCGCCGTATGCGGCTGCACCGTAACCCACCGCGCCGTAACCCGCCGCGCCATAGCCGACGGCCCGGTATGTCGACCTGCGGGCCACGCCTGCGTAGCTCATTGGCGTCAGCGGTCGGCCGATGATCGCATGAGCTGGCGTGCCCAGCGACAATCCGGTTTGGAGGCTAATGCGGACATCGCCAGCGACGAGAGCGACAAAGGTCGCGGCGCCCAACGCCAGGCGGGCTGGTCTTCCGAGGCGTAAAGTCATCTCACTGTCCTCCACTGGTGCTCTTTGCGGGCGGGGGTAGCTCGCCGATTGCCGACATTTGATCGAAGCCGACCTTCTTGGCGCCCGCGGCCGGGGTGAAGCGGAATGCGTTGGCCGCAGCGGCGCGTCCTGTCGACCAATCGCGGAATTGAATCGTGTAGGTCGGGTAGCCGACGACGGTCTTGCTGGAAATTACATATTTGCAGGGTAGCGGGCGGTCGCCCGTCCGGACCCAAAGCTGCCAGTCCGTGTCCTTGTTGCGGAAGGCGAGATGCTCGCAGTCGTAGCCGTCAACGACGCCGAGGCCGATATGCTTGGCCTCGACGACCCCTTCCATCAGCCGGTCGTAACTGTTGGTCATCAACAGGTCGCCAGCGGGCATGTCCATTCCATAACCCGTTCGGATCATGTCGATGAGCCCGTCGATCGTTCCAGGCGACTTGGCCTGCGCGTACGACCCGCTTGACCGGTCGATGATCGTCGCCGTCGTGCCGTCGGAAACGAGTTCCATATCGGCATAGCCACCCTTGCGCGTCGCTCGAATCTGGCCGGGGCGCGCCAGCAGCAACGTGCCGGATGCGTTGAAGGTCACGCGCTCGAGCTGCGGCGTCACCACGTCCAGCGCTGCGTCGAAGCTGCCGGACAGGTCTTTCTGACTCGCCAGATAGGTCGACATCGTTTTCAAAATTTGTTTCGCGCTCGCGTCCTGGGCTTGGGCCAGAGCCGGCGCGGACCACAGAATGCTCCCCGCCAGTAATGCCGCAACGACAGGTGATCCGTGACTTAGAGTTCTGCAGGTCATGAGCTGTTCTCCATCACGCGGGCCAGCGCTGTCGGGTGCAACGTCAGCTCGGGAATGCGCACAAGTCGGGCCTGGCGCGCCCTGCGACCATCGGTGGTTATCCGTAGTTACGGGACGAACAGGCCTTAGAGCGGTGCTGGAGCTCTGTCTGGCCTCGCGCCGCCGAAACGCGCCAGGGCGAGAAGTCCGGACAATATCGCATGAAGAACGATTGCCGGCCACAAGAGCTTCCCGCCGCCTTGCCCGCTGATCGCCACTTCCGCGAGCACGAGTGTCGCGAGCACGCTGTAAACCAGCATCCCCAAGTAGGGCCCGTCCCGAGTTGACGATCTGCTTGGCCAGCAAGCGATGCCAAGAGCGATAAGTGCGGCTCCGCCTATGCGCGCCACCGTCACTCCGGTCTTGTCCAATGGAGCTGCTAGGAGGAGCGTCGCGACCATAGCCGGCGTTGCAATGAGTGCCAGTCCCGTTGCAGCTTCCAGGATCGCCGTGACTGCGAGCAAGCGCCGACGCTCAAGTTGAACGCTCATGGCCTGAAGTTGCAGACTTTTACGACAGCCTCCTTCGGCAGGGACGCCGAAGTTCATTTCGGCCAGCCCTATTTGAAGGCCCTTCGCATGCGAGGGCCATCGGGCGAAATACCGAGCGCGATGCGGCATTCGGAGGTCTTTGAATCGCTTTGGGGTGCGCTTCTCGCAACGCCCCTTCTTTCCAGAAGAAGTGAACAGTCGGTCGTCTTTCCTGAGCTCAAATCAGCGAAAGCATGTCTGACTAGGGATTTCTCCTAATGGCGGGTGCGCTGCTTCTGTCCTGATATAAGCACGACATGTAATCCGACCCGAAAGGCGAGAGACAATGAAAGAGTTCTTCCTGCTCGGGGTGGCGTTGCTGGCCGTCCCGTCGCTCGCCTCCGCGCAGCGCGTCCACCGTTCATCAACCACAGTGCACAGGAGCGGTACGACCGTTCATCGATCGACAACGACCGTCAAACGCACCGGCCACGGTCACGCAAATTATCATCGCCCGGTGGCGGGTCATCCGGTCTATCATCCGGGCAATTGGAACCGAGCGGTGGTTCATGGCGGCGTTTATCACTACCCGCATGGCTACAGCTATCACCGGTGGACGGTCGGCCGTCCGTTGGCGCGCGTCTTCCTGACGCCGGCCTATTATTATGCGGGCTACGCGGCACTGGGTCTGATGGCGCCCCCGCCGAATTATCAATGGATTCGCTACGGTCCGGATTTGATGCTGGTCAACCTTGCCACGGGCAACGTCGTAGACATACGATACGGAGTATTCGGGTGATCGATGCCTACAACGGTGGGGGGACCGCGTGGGATTTCGACGGTGATGCTTCAGCCTCGCGAGCCTGAACAGCCGCGCCCGACGCCGGACCGGGATTCTCGACCCGTCGAGCTGGGTGCGTCGAACAATGGGCGCGCTTGCGAGCGCATTGCCGGCTTGCCGCCTCTGGCTTGCATTGTCGGCGCGCCGCGCTGTGGAACGACGACCTACGCGCGATGGTTGCGACGTCGGCCCGAGGTCTGCTTTTCCAAGATCAAAGAGCCACACTTCTTCACGCTTGCCGATCTGCGCGACGCATCGGACGCCGAAGTTCCGACGATGCTCATGGAGCTTTATGTCGACCGGTTCTTCCCGCACCGGGAGGCCGCGACGGAGCTACTCGCTGAAGGATCGGTATCGTATCTTTACGCGCCTGAGCGGCTGCGGCCCATGCTCAAGGTTTGGCCGAACGCGAAGTTCATCATCGCTCTTCGCGACCCGTTCGCGATGCTGCCATCAGTTCACCAGAGACTGCTGTTTCAGGGCGACGAGGTAGTCAAAGATTTCGCGAGCGCCTGGCGTCTCCAGAAGGCGCGGCGAGAGGGACGCAGCATACCGCGCAGCTGCATCGATGCGCGCCAGCTTCAATATCTCGAAGTAGCCCGGCTCGGCGAGCATGTCCGCCGGATGTTCGCGACGGTTGGGCGAGAGAACTGTCACGTCATACTGTTCGACGATCTGCAGAACGATCCCACCAGCACCTATCTCGAGCTGCTGGAATTTCTCGGGCTTGAGGATGACGGATTCCGTGACTTCAGTGTAAACCGGCCGTCGCGCAGCTTTCGCTATGGCTGGCTTCAGCGGCTTCTGAAGCGGCCGACATTTCTTACGAAGAACGCACTCGCGGGACAATCCTTCAAGTACCGCTTTGCCGCCGCACCGGCCAAGCCTAGCTCGCTGATCGAGCGCGCGCTGACGCGGGCCCGGCGCAAACTGCTGAAGTGGAACCAGCGAGTGGTGAAGACACACAATCTGCCGCCGGAACTGCAAGAGGAAATCCGGGAACTTCTGAGCGATGATGTGCAAGGTCTGGCGAAGCTGATCGGCCGAGATCTTAGCCATTGGCTGGGCGGAAAGAGCGACGACGGCCTGAGCAAGATGACGCCGGAGATTTCCCGGCGTGCTTCCAGCGCCGCCTGATCGACAGCCGCTACCGAATTTACCTGAGTTCTGTATCCCCGCAGACCGCGGTTCATCACGTATTAACTTAGGGGTTAATGCGGATGTCGCAGCGCATTACGCCGAGGCATGAGGGCCTTCTTTGAGAGGAAGGATGCGATCATGCGCAAATCAAACATTGCCTACCGGAATGTACTGCTTGCCTCGGTGCTTGCCGTCGGGGGACTATCCCTCAGCGCGTGCGCGACGGAAGACTATGTGAACAAGCAGGTTGCGACCGTAAACGCCCGTGTCGACCAGACGGACTCCAGGCTCGGCGCTCTCGAAGGCCGTGTGAACGAAGTCTCGCAGAAGGCGGACGGTGCCATGAGCGCGGCGCAGCAGGCCGGAAGCGCGGCTCAGCAGGCCGGTAGTGCGGCGCAGGCCGCCTCCGCCGACGCGGCGCGCGCCAACGGGCGGCTGGACAAGGTCGAGGCCGAAGTGGCTCACCTGGAGCACCACCATGCGCACAAGACGTGGCGCGATGTAAGCCAGAGGAAGTCGCATTCCAAGAAGGCGCATTCGAAGAAGTCGCATTCGAAGAAAGCGGCCAAGAAGGGCTAACGCCGCTGCGTTAGGTCTGATCGATAGGGCTGCCTTTCCGGCAGCCCTATTCACATCCCGCGACTAGATCGGCGCGCTCGTGCCGCGCGGAGTGCCGACGTATCGAACACGACCTGATCGTAATGCCAAAGCTGCTCGAACAATATGCGGGCGGTTTGGCGCTCCGCCTCGTTTGTGGCGATGTCGCCGATCGCTTTCACACCGTCGATGCGCTCGAAGATTTCTCGCTGAGGCGCTTCGATCGGAAAGTAGATATCGGTGAAGGTGTGCCCCTGGTTGATCAGCACCGCCGCAGCGTTCGGGGGTAGGCGTTCCTCGACCATGATCGTCCGCGGCAGGCGGATCGGCACATAGTCGAGCCAGCTCTCACCTTCGAAGACCACCTGACGGTCACGTTTGCGATCCCGCCGGTACGCCACCAGACTGTGCCGGATCATCGAACCCCGGAAGAGTTCGAGTGCGGCGTACCGCTCTTCGGCGGGCAGCCGCATGATCCGCGGTCGATGAGGTGAGCGAACCATCGCCCCGCACGTCGGCAGGTATGGCGCTTGATTTGCCCATCTCGCGAACTCAAGGTCTGCCGACCGCAGCAGCTCAAAGACTTGCGGCACCGAATAAGCGCGGTCCTGCGGGTTGAGCAACGCGTCCGCGAGGCCGGCCGGGGTGCGGAAGTCCGGAACCTTGCCAAGCAATGGAACGAGTGGGTGATCCGGGGGCAGCGCATTCAGGCTTTCGGCTAGGTCGCGAAGGTCCGCGACGCCGGTGCCGATGCCGAGGCGGCGGCAATAGTCCTGAAGCATGTAGATGCCGGTGCGACCGTAAGGCGCGTAAAGCATCAACTGCAGGGCGCCGTCTGGCTGAAGCGCGTCAGCCAGGGCGCGAAGCCCGGTCGCAGGATCGGGGAGATGGTGAAGCACACCCGTGCACACGATATGATCGAAGCTGCGACCGAGTTCACCAACAAGTTCGATCGATAGTTGCTGCAGTTCGAGATTGTGGATGCTGTGTTTACGCTTGAGCTTCGCCGTGGCGTCGATGCTGGACTGGCTGAAGTCGATCCCGGTCACGCGCGCTCTGGGCCAGCGGAGCGCATGCTTCGCGGCTTGCGACGTTCCGCAGCCGGCGATCAATATGGTGCGATCGTCGCGATAAGGTTCGCCTGGCCACAGCAAATGCGCCTCGACGCGGCGCCGTCTGTCGTCCCATGTCCGCGCGTAGCCGGTGAGATCGGTTACCGGAGGCGGATAGGGGTGCTCATCGTAGAATGCCCTTACACCGGCGCCAATGGCAGCGCCGGCGATATGCTCGTCGGACGCTGCCATTGGTACGTAACCAGGTCCATCCACGGTAGGTCGTTACTTCGCCGGTTCCGGTTGCCTCTTTGACGCCGGCGTCGGGTCCGCCTTCGGCCTTGGAGACTGTGCGGCTTTGCCCATGGCCTGCGCCTGCTCCATCACCGAATCGAGGTTGAACGACGCCGGCTTCTGCCGAGGCGGGAAGTTTACGAAGCCCTCGATTTGTTCGGCGATGACCCCCTGCATCAAATACATTTGCGGAGCATGGTCGACCATCCAATCCCAATAGGTGTTGGAATTGAAATCGGCGCGCTCGAACGGATCGCGACGCAGGTTCGTGATGTGCGGCAACCGAAGCTTGACGAACGGCTCGGCCCACTGCGCCATCGTGTTGGCCCGCTGAAGCGCGAGGTTGAACTTATAGTCGCCGACTCTCACCGCGACGACCTCGCCGTCATCGCTGAAGTAGACCAGCGACTTCCTTGGGCTCTCCTTCACCTTGCCGGTGACGTACGGCAGCATGTTGTAGCCATCGAGGTGCACCTTGTAGGTGACATCGCCGACCTTATAGCCCGTCAGCAGCTTCTTGGTGACGTCGTCCGGGTCAGCACCGGCAACGGCCAACAGGGTCGGCAGCATGTCGATGTGCGAGACGATACCGTTGAGCACCGACCCCGCCTTGATCTTGCCCGGCCAGCGGAGGAACGAAGGGACGCGCCAGCCGCCTTCCCAGTTCGAATCCTTTTGGCCGCGATACGGCGTGTTGGCGCCATCCGGCCAAGTGTCGTTCTCTGGCCCGTTGTCGGTCGAGTACATGACAATCGTGTTGTCGGCGATTCCAAGCTCGTCGAGCTTGTCGAGAATTTCGCCGATCTGCTCGTCATGGACGACCATGCGGTCGCTGTATGGATCCTGCCCACTCTTGCCGAGGTTCTTCTCGGCGACGTGGGTCCGGAAGTGCATCGCGGTGGAGTTGTACCAGAGGAAGAATGGCTGGTCGGCTTTGACCTGCTCTTCCATCCAGGCGATCGCGCGCGCAGTAATCTCCTCGTCGACCGTTTCCATCCGCTTCTTGGTCAGCGGTCCGGTATCGACGATCGTTTGCTTGCCGACCCGGCCGAAACGCTCATCGATCGTGGGATCGTCCTTGTCGGTCGCCTTGCAATCCAGCACGCCGCGCGGGCCGAACTGCGCGAAGAAGGCAGGGTCCTTCGGATAATCCGGAAGTTCGGGCTCTTCCTCGGCGTTGAGGTGGTAGAGGTTGCCGAAGAACGTGTCGAAGCCGTGCACCGTCGGCAGATATTCGTTGCGGTCGCCCAGGTGGTTCTTGCCGAATTGGCCCGTTGCATAGCCCAGCGGCTTCAGCAGTTCCGCGATCGTCGGATCTTCCTTCTGCAGGCCGACGTTGGCTCCTGGCATTCCGACTTTCGTCAGTCCGGTGCGAATGGGGTTCTGGCCGCAGATGAAGCAGGCTCTGCCCGCCGTGCAGCTTTGCTGCGAATAGTAATCGGTGAAGGTAACGCCTTCTTCGGCGATCCGGTCGATGTTCGGCGTGCGATAGCCCATCGCACCACGGCTGAAGTGGCTGACGTTCCATATACCGATATCGTCGCCCCAGAGGATAAGGATATTGGGTTTCTTCGCAGACATGTGTTTCTCCGTTTCGCGCAGGCGCCGGAGCTGCCGAACCACGCGAATCCGCATTCAGCCCAAGCGTCGGGGCGGAGCTAGGCGAGCGTTCCGACCGCAAACATCGGTCAAAGTCCCTACGTTGGCAAAGGAAGCTAGCTACGAACGCGCCGAGCGGACGAACGGCGAAACCCGCAGGGACGATGGCGGCCGACGGCTTTATTCTACCCTCGTCCAAGTCTGCGACTTGCAGCCGATGCGCGCAAAAAGGCATCCGCGGGCCACGACGGTGTTCTGGTCCTTGACGGTCCCGGTTCCGGTAAAGACCTTGTTGAGATCGGGGACGAAGACCTTTCCCTTCCAGACTTTCGGGCTAACCTCATGGAACTCCCGGAACAGCTCCGTGCCTACCAATTTAGGCGTCCCACCGCGGGCCGAATCCGCCTTGGCCTTTTCGTTCGCCCATACGACCGTTCCGCAACGACTTTTGCCGCAGCGATGAATACGGACATGGACGCTGTTCGAGGGGTTGCGCAGAACCAGGTCCTGGGCGCTCGCCTGGGAAAAGGCCGCAGGGGAACAGGCGAAGCACGCCGTAACGGCGGCAAACTGCACGAATATCGTGAAATGGCGCATCGTTCCCCCTGTCTCGCACACCCAGAGGGCTGCGTGCCGCCTGGAGTCATTAGCCCGTCTGCGTCCCGCAGTTGCCGTAGCTCGGGCGATGACTAGGTTGGTCAGTGGCCCGCCAACATAGGGGTAATGACGGAGTTGAGCGCCGCCGCAGCTGGGTCCGCGCGCGCATGGGACTGGTGCACCCGCCATGAATGGTGGGCACTCAGGTCATTGGGAAGTTTCTGTCTCGCTACGTCACTGATGTCGGCAATTAGCTAATCGAGGCATTTAGTGGACCGTGGCGGTAGGAGACGCCGCCGCCATCAGCGCCGACGCCTCTACTGTTCTTACGGGTTATTAGGACTTATGGCCGCTGTGCTCCGCATGGCCCTTGTGCATCTTGGCCATCATTTCTTCGCAGCACTTGTGGCAGTCCGCCATTTCCTTCTCGCTCATCCTCATGTGCCCCATCTGCTGGTGCTGTGCATGAGCATGGGGTGGCGGAGTAGTGGTAGCCGCTGGTGCGGGCTGGGCGGCTGCGACAGCCGCTGCAATCAACATCATCATGGTTGTTCTCCTGAGTTCGCGTGTCTGTGTCGAAGCTCAGGCTAGCTTGGGAGGTGGCGTGGCAATCTCCAGCAATATGCCATGCAATGTCTGCGCGGGCACCGGTGAAACGAGCTGATGATCCTTGAAGTGCGTCTCATCTCTCGCCAGCTCCTGCGCAGGCAATGTCGATCCGCACACCATTGAGCACGTTGCCAAGCCATCATTGTGTCGATGGCCGTTCGATTGCGCCGGGCATTGTCCCGTGGGAGTTCCGGCCATCATGGTATGAAGATGGGCGACAGGCGCAGATGCCGCAGCGGGCTGCATGCCAACTGGCATCAGCAACACCGCTAGGAGCACCAGCAGTCTACCAAGGATGCTCATTGGCTCTATCTACGCCTCACGGGCAATGGTCACAATCACTTCCGTCCGAGTGGGCCGAGGATATTGTAGACGATTGCGAGTACCGCGCCCGAGAGTCCTCCGAAGAGGAAGGACCAGCACAAACCTGGCGCTAACGCCGCGTCGGAACTGATCTCGGCAGGCGTGAACAGGCGGATGTAAGCGTGTGTTGGGCTAGAGAAGGGAACGAGTGTTCCCAACCAACAAAGGGCGAACACGACCGCTGCTGTGATTGCACCAGTAAGTGCGAGACGCAGGACATCTAGCCTGTGCGTGGTGATCGACTGAGTAGCCATCATCTTGCTCCTTCAGTTGGCAACCTTACGCGTCGACAGGGCGGCTGGTTTGCCTTCCAGCCCACCAATGATGGGGCAGTCCGGACGGTCATCGCCGTGGCAACTTGCCGCGAGGTGCTGGAGCGACCGCCGCATCTCATGAAGCAGCAGTTCTTTCCGCTTGAGTTCCGCAACCCGAGCGAGAGCCAAAGCCTTAACATCCGCGCTCGCCCGGCTGCGGTCCTGCCACAGCTCCAAAAGCCGTTGGATTTCCTCCACAGCGAACCCGAGGTCACGAGCGCGGCCAATGAACCGCAACGTGTGCAGGTCCCGCTCGTCATAGTCGCGATAACCGGAGTCTCGCCTAGCCGCGGCCGGGATGAGACCAATCTTTTCATAGTGGCGGATCATGCGTTCGCTGATGCCGCTCGCGGCTGACGCCTCACCGATCTTCATAGCCGCACGCCATTGAGCCGCAGCGAGTTCCCAACCACGCTAACCGAGCTCAGCGCCATCGCAGCCCCCGCGATGATGGGCGATAGGAGTATGCCGAACCAAGGGTAGAGGATGCCCGCTGCGATGGGCACGCCGGCCGCATTGTAGACGAACGACAGGAACAGGTTCTCGCGGATGTTGCGCATTACCGCTCGACTCAATCGACGCGCGCGAACGATGCCAGTTAGGTCTCCTCTTACCAGCGTCACCGCCGCGCTTTCCATCGCCACGTCAGTTCCGGTTCCCATGGCGATCCCCACGTCTGCTGCGGCGAGCGCGGGCGCATCGTTGATGCCGTCACCAGCCATGGCCACGCGACGTCCCTCGCGACGGAGTTGAGCGACCTTGGCTTGCTTCTCTTCGGGAAGCACCTCGGCGATCACTTCGTCGATGCCAAGTTTCTTCGCGACCGCTACGGCTGTCTGCCTGTTGTCCCCGGTGAGCATGACGACGCGGATGCCTTCTTTGTGGAGTTGGGCAATCGCGCCTGCTGCACTTTCCTTGATGGGGTCCGCCACGACAAGTAGCCCAGCCAGCTTGCCGTCGACTGCTGCGAACATCACGCCCTGTCCTTGACTGCGATAGCGGTCCGCTTCGCTCTGCAGGGGGGTTGGGTCGGCACCTACGCTGGCCAACATCGCAGCATTGCCCAAAGCCACCTTGTGTTCCTCGACGGTCCCCGAAACCCCGCGCCCGGTGTGCGACTGGAAGTCCGTCGTGGCAGGCACACCCAGGCCGCGTTCCAGCGCGCCTTCCACAATAGCTGCGGCAAGCGGGTGCTCGCTGCCACGTTCGAGTGCAGCGGAGAGTCGTACCAGCTCATCTGCGCTGATCCCCCCTTGAGGTATCACCTCGACCAGCTTTGGCTTGCCGAGCGTGAGCGTGCCGGTCTTATCGCAAACCAGGGTGTCGATCTTCTCGGTCAGCTCAAGCGCTTCGGCATTCTTCACGAGTACGCCTGCGCTCGCACCGCGACCCGTTCCGACCATGATGGACATAGGTGTGGCGAGACCGAGAGCGCACGGGCACGCTATGATGAGAACGGCGATAGCGTTCACGAGAGCGTGGCTCAGACGCGGCTCCGGCCCGAACAGCGCCCACACCCCGAACGTGACAATGGCCGTCATCACCACGGCCGGCACGAAGAAGGCCGAGACCTTGTCAGCGAGCTTCTGGATGGGCGCACGGGAGCGCTGAGCATCCGCTACCATGCGGACGATCTGGGAAAGCACCGTGTCCCTGCCGACGCGCGTAGCGCGCACAAGCAACATGCCCGTACCGTTCACGGTTGCGCCAATGACCTTGTCGCCGGTCCCTTTTTCCACCGGCACCGGTTCGCCACTAATCATGGACTCGTCGACGGGACTTCGGCCTTCCACGACCTCACCGTCCACCGGCAACTTCTCACCCGGTCGCACGCGCAGAAGGTCTCCGACATGTACGTCATTCAGCGGGACGTCCGTCTCGCTGCCATCCGCATCAACTCGACGCGCCGTTTTGGGAGCGAGGCCAAGCAGCGCTCGGATTGCCTTGCCGGTAGCCGAACGTGCCCGCAGCTCCAGCACCTGACCAAGAAGGACCAGGGTGGTTATGATGGCAGCGGATTCGAAGTACACCGCGACCATTCCACCCATCGTCCTGAAGGAATTCGGAAAGGCCTGAGGGAAGAGGGCTGCAACCAGACTGTATCCGTAGGCGACACCGACGCCGAGCCCGATTAGCGTGAACATGTTGAGGTTCCGCGTCCTGAGCGATGCCCAGAAGCGGTCGAAGAATGGCCACCCGCCCCACAGCACGACTGGCGTGGAAAGGGCGAGTTGCGCCCACATTGACACGCGCATCGGGAGCGGTTCCCAGCCGAACAACTCGGACCCCATCGCAAGCACCAGCAGCGGAACCGAGAGTGCGGCGCTCACCCAGAAGCGCCGAGTCATGTCGACGAGCTCAGGGTTCGGCCCCTCGTCCAACGTGGGCTCGAGCGGCTCTAGCGCCATCCCGCAGATTGGGCACTGACCGGGTCCGTTGCGTCTGACCTGCGGATGCATCGGGCAGGTCCAGACGCTGCCCGGTGGGGCTTCCAGGTGAACTTCGGGCGCTGCCGAATGATCGTGGCAGTGATGCCCGCAGTGGGCGTGTTCGTGCTCTTTTCGACTCATGATTAAAACGTTGTGCACCCTGACATGATGTCAAGGTCAAGCGCGCGATCTATGAGCGCAATCTAATGGCGGCTTTCCACCCGAAACCTGCCCTCGAACGAGGGCGATCGTCTGATTCACGGCTTCAGAGATTCGTTAGTGAGCGATGACCAACGATATGGGGCAATCCTTGAGTAGCGTACGTGTTACTCCGCCAAAGACATATTCCCCCACGCGCGTGTGGCTGTATCCGCCCATCACGACATAGGCCGCCCCAGCGCCTTTGGCTTCGGCGACGATCATGCCTGCGATCACGTCATGGCCGACGTCGCCCGTTGGCGAAGGTTCGACCATCAGTTCGGCATGGATTCCTTGACGCGAAAGATATTCGAGGAGTTTGGTCGCAGGGAAATCTTTCGGGCCTTGCTTGGTTTCCGGCACTTGGAGGACACGCACATTGCTCGCGAGCTTCAGCAGACCCACCGAGGCGCGAACTGCATTCGCACCTTCGACACTTCCGCTCCAGGCGATCAGCGCCAATCCGGTGGGATCGAACGCGTTGCCGTCCGAGCCGGGGATCAGAAGCGGCGTGCGGGAGCGGTGCAGCAGGTCGCCAAGAAACCCGACCGTGGGTCCGGCGAAGTCGCGGCGCACCGGCTGGCGCGATGAAATGAGGATATCGGAAAGAGAAGCGCGGCTGAGCAGGATCGAGGCGACATTGCCGGTGACGTTCTCATAGTCCCAGCTGACATCTTCGCGTTTGAAGCGCTTCGTCACCCGCAACTCGAGATCGGCATTGCGTTCATCGAGTTTGCGCATGACGTCTTGCATGACAAACACGCCGCCGAAATTCTCGTAGGCGACATAGGCTTCTATCGGCGTAACGTGCAGGCACGAAACATGCGCCGAAGCCGCGCGAGCGAGTGTGAGTGCTGTCTCGATCCGCTGGTCGTGGAACTCATCGTCGAGGACGTGGAGAAGGATTGTTTTAATGCCGGAATCAGGAGGGGTTTGAGCCTTCACCGGCTGGCCCTCGTGTTCCATCACTAGTTGTCGCTGAGACATTGTGCCCTCCGTAGGTCGAGATGACGGCATCACTCGTCCTTTCGACGGCCAACCAGAATCAGGAGTATCCCTTAATCCGGATGCACAGTAGCGAGACTAGGTGACGGCGATGGCCGATCGGGCACTGCTCTCTGGTTTGACAAGCGAAGAGGCTGCGAAGCGGTTGGCCGAATTCGGCCCAAATGCGATCGCGCGGCAGGAACGCAGGAGCGTAGGCAGAATTGCCCGTGAGACGCTTCGCGAGCCGATGTTCCTTTTGCTCGTGGCCGCGGCGGGCCTCTACCTCATCTTTGGTGATCTCGCGGAGGGCATTTTCCTGTCTGCCGGCGCTCTGCTCTCACTCTCTTTGGTGGTGGCGCAGGAAGCCCGCAGCGAGCGAGCACTTGCGGCATTGAACGCCCTCGCGGAGCCGAGAGCGCGGGTGATGAGAGACTCCGTGCTTGTTACGATTGCAGCCACGCAATTGGTGCCGGGTGACATCGTTCTGATTGACGAAGGCGGACGCATTCCAGCCGATGGATTACTGATCGAAGGGAACGCGCTGGAGGTCGACGAATCCACCCTGACGGGTGAAGCCGCGGCATGCACTAAGATAGCCGCAAGCGCCGATCAAAATCCGACAGAATCGGACAGCTCCAAGGTATTTGCCTCAACGCTCGTGCTGCGTGGCCAGGCACTCGCGCAGGTCACGAGCACGGGGATGGCCACCCGCATCGGTCAAATCGGAGCCGCGCTCCAGAATATCCAGGAACAACCGACCCTGGTTCAACGGAACGTACGATGGCTCATCAGCCGTCTGGGTGTTCTCGCATTGCTGTTCTGCGTCGTGGTCGCGGTCACCTACGGCTTGGTACGTCACGACTGGTTTCAAGGTGCGCTCAGCGGGCTGACGCTTGCGATCTCGCTGATCCCTGAAGAATTTCCGATGGTGCTCGTGATATTCATGGCGCTGGGCGCCTGGAGAATGGCGAAGCACAACGTCTTGGTGAGGCGCTCAGCTGTCATTGAAACGTTAGGAGCGACGACTGTCTTGTGCGCTGACAAGACCGGCACAATTACTCAGAACCGGATGGCTCTCCGCACAATCTGGCGATCCGGTCAGGGCCATGAGCTGTCCGACGAGCTTCTGGACGAGCCTCGGACTGTCATTGAGGCGGCGCAGCTTGCATCGGCAGTCCAGCCGCACGATCCGATGGACGTTGCGGTTCATGCGGCTGCAGGCCCCCGTTCAGGCGTCGACCTGGTCCGTTCCTATCCACTCAGCCCCCAGTTCCTCGCAGTCGTTCAGGTCTGGAGGACCGACACTAAGGGTCAGCTCGTTTACGCGGCGAAAGGTGCTCCCGAAACCATCCTCGACCTGTGTCGGCTGGACGAGGGTACCCGCACCAAAGCGGAGCAGGCCATCCACGATATGGCAAGCAGTGGAATGCGCGTGCTTGGCGTCGCAACGGCAAGGACGGATAAAGCTGCCGAGCGGAAGCCGAGGGAAGTCGATTACCAGTTCGAAGGGCTGCTTGGGTTCGAAGATCCGGTGCGATCGGACGTGCCTCCGGCGCTTCGTCTAGCCCGACAGGCGGGCGTTACCGTGGCTATGATTACCGGTGACTACCCGGCCACCGCGCTCGCCGCTGCTCGCGAGGCGGGCATCGATACGGCCGCAGGCGTGCTGAGCGGCTCGGAAGCTGAGACTGCGCCAGACATTTCGCGATTCAGGATTTTCGCGCGGGTGATGCCGGAGCAGAAGCTGATGCTCGTTCGCCGGCTTCAGAGAGCAGGCCACGTCGTCGCGATGACCGGCGATGGGGTGAACGACGCGCCGGCGCTCGCCGCAGCGGACGTCGGCATCGCGATGGGTCAGCGAGGAACCGATGTCGCGCGCGAAGCGGCCGACCTCATCGTTCTTGACGACCGGTTTGCCTCCGTCATCATCGGAATTGGATTGGGCCGGCGGATCTTCACCAATCTCCGGCGTGCCATGATCTACATCACAGCCATCCATATCCCGGTCGCAGGACTGGCCTTGTTGCCGCTCCTGCTCGGGCTTCCACCGATATTGTATCCTATGCACCTAGTGCTTCTTGAGCTCATTATCGACCCTCTCTGTTCTATCGTGTTTGAGGCGGAGCCGAGCGAAGGTAGTGCGATGACGAGACCGCCGCGCAACGCCCGTGAGCCGCTTTTCGGATCGGCGCAAATCGCGATGGCCGCCCTACAAGGCGCGATTCTGTTGGTCGGTATCCTTGTTTTCTATCTTTGGATGAGCCGCACGGGTGCCGAACCAGGTGAGGCTCGCGCAGCTTCATTCGTCGCGCTCGTCGCGGGTCATCTGGCGCTCGCACCAGCGGTTCTCGCCACGGATGCCCGCACAGCGCCACGTCATCATCGATGGACGTTGTGGCTTATAACGGCAGGCACGTCGCTGCTTTTGCTGCTGATGCTGGCGGTGCCAGAACTGCGTGAGATTATGCGCTTTTCGGTGCCGACGGCGCGTCAGCTAGGCGTGGGTCTTGCAGTTGGTATCGCCGCGGGCGGCTGGTCTGCTGCCCGAATCTTCTTCAGGTCGGGGCAAGCGACGACGGCGAACCCTGGACGATACACGGCCACGATTGGCTGATCGGCGCACTGCGGATCCATCGCTAGGTAACTGCCCCTATTCGGCAGTCGGGACTGCACGGGCTACAAGAACTCGCGGACCAGGAGATCGGAATGGCTGATCTCGTGAAGGGAGGAGCAAGCGGCGCAGCCGAATGGACAATGTGCACGTCTATCGCGTCGAGGGGCTCTCCAAGACCTACGGGCAGGGACCCACAGCCGTGCATGCGCTTCGCGGCGTCGATGTCGACATAGACGAAGGCCATATGATGGTGCTGCTCGGGCCTTCGGGCTCAGGCAAATCAACCTTCCTCAACATTTTGGGCGGCCTCGATCGTGCAACAGCGGGCCATGCGTGGTTCTATGATCTCGATCTCACGACCTGCAATGACGATGAGTTGACCCTCTACCGGCGTCAGAGCGTCGGCTTCGTCTTTCAATTCTATAACCTCATCGCGTCGCTCACAGCCCGGGAGAATGTCGCCCTCATCACAGAGATCAGCGACAAGCCGATGGAACCGGCCGAGGCGCTGGCGTTGGTGGGCTTGAAGGACCGCCTCGACCACTTCCCTGCCCAATTGTCGGGCGGCGAACAGCAACGCGTGGCAATTGCGCGGGCGATCGCCAAGAACCCCCGCGTGCTGCTCTGCGACGAGCCGACCGGTGCGCTCGACAGCGTCACCGGCGTGCAGGTGCTTGCGGCGCTGGACTCGATCAATCGCGAGCTCGGAACCACGGTCTTCATCATCACGCATAATGCAGTGGTTGCCGAGATGGCCGACGAGGTGGTCTCATTCGCAGACGGGCGCATTGTCAGCCAACGCCAGAACGCCAAGCGCAAGCCGCCGCTGGAGCTCAAGTGGTGAGAATGAAGCCGCTGACCATCAAGCTGTTCCGCGACCTGTGGCGGCTGCGTACGCAGTCGGTTGCGATAGCCATGGTGATCGCCGCCGGCGTCGCCATGGTCGTGATGTCTTTCGGGATGATCCGATCGCTCGAGGCGACGCGTGCCGCCTATTACGACCGCTACCGCTTTGCCGACATATTCGCGCCTGTTCGACGGGCGCCGGATTTGGTGATTGCCCAGATACGAGCCGTGCCCGGGGTTGCTTATGCCGAAGGGCGGGTCAGCGCGACCGCCATCCTCGACGTTCCTAGCGTTGCGGAGCCGGTGTCCGCGCGCATCCACTCGCTGCCGACGTTCGGCGGGTTAAACCTCCTCGTTCTGCGAAGCGGTCGCTTGCCCGCAGCCAACAGTCCCGACGAGGCCGTGGTCAACGAGGCCTTTGCACGGGCCGCGCGGCTGGAAATTGGCGAAACGTTCGGTGCGCTCCTCTACGGCAAGCAGGTACGGCTGCGACTCGTCGGCACCGTACTCTCGCCCGAATATGTCTATGCCGTGGCTCCCGGGCAGATCTTTCCAGACAACCGGCGCTACGGCGTAGTCTGGATGAACCGCGACCCTCTCGCAGGAGCGCTCGATCTTGAAGGCTCGTTCAACGAGGCGCTCGTCCGCATTGCGCCCAGAGGATCGCTGCCCGAAGTGATCCGCCGCATTGATCTACTGCTCGATCGCTACGGCGGGACCGGAGCATATGGCCGGGACTTGCAGATCTCGGACCGGTTCGTCTCGAATGAGATTGACCAGCTGTCCACGACCGTCGAACTCCTGCCGCCGATTTTCCTGGCCGTCGCCGCGTTCCTTCTGAACATCGTACTCGCGCGGCTCGTCGATACCGAGCGCGAGGTTATCGGGCTGATGAAGGCCTTCGGCTATTCGAACGTCGCCATCGTGGGGCATTATGCAGCGCTCGCGCTCCTGCTTTCCGCAGGCGGGCTTGTCCTCGGCAGCTTTTTAGGAACCTGGCTCGGCCACGCCCTAGCGACGATGTACCAGCAATATTTCGTGTTCCCGTTCTTGCAGTTCCGGGCGGGCGCCGACAGCTATCTCATCGCCCTTGCCGCGACCGTCGCGGCCGCGCTTATCGGATCGGCGATCTCGGTTCGCCGGGCGTCGCAGCTGACGCCGGCCGAAGCGATGCGGCCTCCTGCGCCGTCCGACTATTCCGGCCGGTGGATATCGGGTCTGACGAGGCGCCTCGGACCCGACGAACCCAGCCGCATCGTGCTTCGCAATCTTCTCCGCAGGCCGTTGCGGACGAGCCTGACGGTGCTTGGACTCTCGGCTGCGCTCGCCCTCTACATTGCGTCGGCAAGTTCGACCGACAATGTCGATAAGATGATCGACTTGGCATTCGGGCGTGCGGAGCGTGCCGATCTCGTGGTCACTTTTGCCGAACCAAGGGACGCTCGCGCGATCCATGAGCTCGCTCGCATTCCCGGTGTCATGCGCGTCGAGGCGTACCGGGCGGTGGGCGCAAAGCTGATTGCCGGCCATCAGATCGTCCGCGAAGGCCTGACAAGCAATAGTGCAGGTGCTGACCTCAGCCGTTTGGTCGACCTGAACGGGAGGCTTGTCGAGCCGCCGGCTGCCGGAGTGATCATTTCAAGCCGTTTGGCGAAGCAACTGCACGTGAACGCCGGGGAGACATTGCGCACTGAGATAGCGGAAGGCGAGCGACCTGCAGTCGATCTCAGTGTCTCCCAGGTAATTGATACTCCACTGGGCTCTTCCGCTCGGTTGGAGAGGTCAGCCCTGAACCGCATCATGCGGGAGGGAGATACGTCTTCCGGAGCCTATCTCGAAGTCGATCCCCTGTTCGCCGACCGCATCTATCGAGAGCTGAAAGAGACCCCACAGATCGCTTCGGTGACGTCGGAAGCTGCGATCATCGAGGGCGTGCGCGATACGGTTGCGCAGCAGATGGGCATCGTCACCCTCTTCAATACCGGCCTCGCAGCGCTGATCGTGCTTGGCGTCGTCTACAACAGCGCCCGGATCAGCCTGTCGGAGCAAGCTCGGGACCTTGCGTCAATGCGCGTGCTCGGCTTCCGGCGTGGAGAGACTGCATTTGTGCTGCTCGGCGAACTCGGCGTGCTCGTTCTCCTGTCGTTGCCGATTGGAATTCTGTTCGGAATTTGGCTCGCTCGCTATGTCACGGAGCAGTTCAGCGCCGATCTCTACACCATTCCCTTCGGCATCCACGCCGCGACTCTTGCCGAGGGTGTGTTGGTGGTTATGGCCGCCGCTGTGGCGACCGCTCTCTTGATCCGCATCCGCGTCGATAAGCTCGATCTCGTGCAAGCTTTGAAGACGCGCGAATGAAGCGCCCACTGATAACCGGGCCGCGTATTCTATTGGCACTGCTTTTGCTGGCGGTTGCGGCGGCGGTGACGTTCGCGCTGCACAAGCCGCCCGTCGCGGTGGAAATTGCCGAGGTGTCAAAAGGACCGCTGACCGTCACGGTCGATGATCTCGGCGAAACTCGCGTGCGCGATCTATTTGTCGTCTCGGCGCCCGTGACCGGCCGCCTGCTTCGCGTTCCGCTGAAACCCGGGACGGCCGTCACTCCGCGCGCCACGGTTCTCGCGCGAATTCAGCCGATGCAACCCGCGCCGCTTGATGCGCGAGCCTATGCCCAGGCGCAGGCCGAAGTACGCTCGCTCGACGACCGCCTCGCCGCGGACCGCGAAAAGATTTCCGAGCTGCGCGCTGAGCTGGCGTTTGCAGAGCGCGATTTTGCCCGAACTTCCGATCTGTCGAGCCGGGGATTCATATCCAAGGCGAGCCTAGACCGCGCGCGAAGCGCGCGCGACCGTGGCCGCGCCGCCGTAGCGGAGGCGGTGCGGTCCGCAGAAGCGACGGCTCATAACCTGGAGGCAGCACGGGCCGCTCTGCTATCTTCTACATCAGCTTCCAATGGCGAGGCACCGGTCAACGTTACATCACCCGTAGCGGGTTACATTCTGCAGGTGCCGCAGGAGAGCGAGCGAACCGTCGCTGCTGGCACGCCGCTTGTCGAAATCGGCGATCCGAAGAAGCTCGAGATCGTGGCAGACCTGCTCTCTTCGGACGCAGTTCGCGTAAAGCCGGGAGCAGCCGTCTTGATCGAAGATTGGGGTGGCGAACGCGCGCTTAATGGGCGGGTTCGCCTCGTAGAGCCTTACGGCTTCACCAAGGTATCGGCCTTGGGTGTCGAGGAGCAGCGCGTCAATGTCGTCATCGATTTCATCGAACCGTTCGACGCAATCCAGCGCCTTGGCCACGGCTATCGTGCGACCGTGCGCATCGTCACTTGGTCCGCGCCAAACATCCTCAAGGTCCCGATTAGCGCCTTGTTCCGGTCGGGAGGCGAGTGGAGCGTGTTCACGGTCGATTCTGAGGGCCGAGCGCGCCTCAAGAAGGTCATGGTCGGGCACATGAACGATAGCTCGGCCGAGGTCCTCGGCGGACTCAGCGCCGGAGAGAAAGTCTTGCTCCATCCAAGCGACAAGGTCCGCGATGGCATCAAAGTCGCTCAGCGAACCTAGGGACGGCGGGGCTTGTTAGAGAGCAAACGCACCAGCTGGTGCGATACTGGTGGAACCGGTCTGAGTCGCTGTTCGCAGTGGACACTAGTCTGATCGAAGATTGGCTCGCTCGGCTTTTGAAGAAGCTCGGCTAGTCGTATTTTTCCGCAGCTGTTAAAAGCTCGCGTGATACTAAGCGGTTCTATTCGTAATGCGATCAGGACGCTCTCTTCATGTGGAGAAAGCGCTCGTCAAAGTCCGCGATCTCCCTAAGACGCTCCCAGTCAGGAACCGTGATCATACGGCCAGAGCGGCGAATGGCCCCATCGGTCGTCAGCTGTCTCAAGATGCGATTGATGTGAATAGGCGTGAGTCCAGTGGCATCGGCCAACTGCTCTTGCGTAAATGGCAACTCGAATAGACTCGTCTCTATTTGTTGAGCCTTCGCTCGAACCAATAGCTCGCAGAGGAGATGCGCGACCCGACGCCGGGCGTCCCGTCGACCGACATTGACAACCCATTCGCGGGCAACGGACGCATCCGCGAGCAGCGTTCGCTCGATCGCCTGGCCCAGTTCGCGCCGATCATGCAGCAATGACTTGATCGCCTCGGTACGGACGCACGCGATCATGCCAGTTACCGCCATCTGCACACTGAAGTCGGCTTCGTCGAGAAATAGGCATTCGAAATCGAGCGGATCCCCCGGAAGGCTGAACGCCATGATCTGGCGCGTTCCCTCGCTCGTATGCTTTTGTCGCTGAGCAAACCCTGCGAGCAACACCGAAACTTCGTTTGGCCTGTCGCCTTCGCGCACGACATAGGAGAGCTTCGGGCGCTCAGCCACACGCCAAGGAAGTGCCTGGACCGCCTCAGCGCTTTCGTGGTTAAGACCGCCATGAAAACGTAGCCGGCGAATGAATGACGAGATTCTTCTGTCTGTCATCGGGGCGGTCGCAATGACGAAAATCCGGCACGTTGCACGCAGCCCGCTTATCACAGAATGTAATGAGCAACCGATACGAGGTTATACTTATCGTAGTGAACCTAGGTTAAGGTCATCAATTCGCAGGAAGTGCGAATCATTGAGCAGGGCGAGGTCCATGCCGCTTTACTTTTTCCATCTGAGGGACGGCGAGGACACCCTGATCGACGGCGAAGGATTGGAGCTTGGCGGCATCGAGGCTGCGAAGGCCACAGCACTGCTGCAAGCGCGCGAAATCATCAGCCACGATGCCCTCGAAGGAGCCATCAACCTGGCTCAGCGGATTGACGTGCTCGACGAAGCAGGTGCGATAATTTGTTCGATGGGCTTCGAGGACGCTGTGCACGTTCGCCGATAGTGCCGCCGCAGCTGGATATTCGGACTAGGCTTTTGTCGCCACTGCCCGGGACCGCGTATATCTGGACTAGATTGAACGCGGGCGACGATTGATTGGCGGTTCGTGCTGAACGACGGCGCGGAGTTCACTGGCCCGGAGTGCGTAACGATATGCCAACTCAAAATGTGACGCTTTGGCACGCCTGTTTTTAGCCTTCCTGCCCGCTTGCATCTCTTCGTCATAACGCCGGTCAGTGTAGGTCAGTTCGTCGAGCGACTCTTTACGATAGGGGCGCGTGCGAACATTCCACTGCCATGTTGAATGTGCCGTAGCGAACAAAGCCTGTTGCCGATGCGAAGCTGATTGTTCGAGGTCTTCCGAGGTTGTTCGAGTGGCAGTGGCGGCACCTCCCGGAAAGGCCATCATCTCCTCCTGAACTCGGCTATTGAACCAAGCCCGATCATGCCTTGACCACCGGGCCAATGCACTAAGCAATTCTCCGGACGTTGGTGCATCTGCCTGTCAGGGGTCTTGAGACATTCTCGGGTCAGGAGCCTGCTGAAGCCTCGCTTCGAGTGTTTCCGTGATTGGCTCCTCAGAAGCGGCTGCACCCGAGAATGCGGCATCGTATCAAATACTCTGTACTATCCTCGCCAGCTTCTCCCGCGCGTTTTTTCGGTGCCGACAATTTACTTCAGGAAGTGTCCCGTCCGCGACCGCCACGGGATTGGCTGCACGGCAGGTACGCATTCTTACGAATGGTTCGGATCAGCATTCAGGATCACATCGCCTCCCAGTAAAGGAGCGATAGATGGCTACCCGACCGGAAGAGCTGCCGTTTGACGAACCGTCCGGCCTCCCATCGCCGGAGCCGAGTCCGTTTACCGAGCCTTGTCCTCCCGAGAGACCGCAGCCGGCCCGGGAGCCAACAGCGCCGACGTACCCTCCCGAATGCCCCGACGAACCGGACTGACCATGGGTAATCTCGACCGGAGTGCTATCGAGTTCGGGCGGCCAGGGATTTGCTACTCGCCCGCATGAAGGCAATGCTGAGATCACCATCCTCACCAAGTCCCTCGCCCGACTTAGCCGGCCGTCCCCTGAGGCGGACGCATGCGCTTACGCACGGCCGAATTCGCCAACAACTGTGTGGTGCCTGAAGTGGCGGACCTCCCCAGTCCGGCTCCAGACGTCAAAATGCGCGCGATGCAGCTCGATTCCCCCGGCTCTCCACTCCGGTCTATCGAACGGACGCTTCCCAAACCGTCGGGGCAGGACCTGCTCGTCAGCGTGCGCGCCTGCGGTGTCTGCCGTACTGATCTTCATGTCGTCGACGGCGACCTTCGTGGGCGGCTCCCAATCGTCCCTGGCCATGAGATTGTCGGTTCAGTGATTGCCGTCGGAAGTTTAGTCGAGGGTTTCGAAGTCGGCGACCGCGTTGGCATCCCATGGCTTGGCGGGGCGTGCGGAACGTGTTCTTATTGCCGTTCGGGCCGTGAGAACCTGTGTGACAATCCCGTTTTCACCGGCTTTACGCGAGATGGCGGCTTTGCCACCCATTGCCTGGCCGATGCACGCTTTTGCCTGCCGCTCCCCGCATCTTTCTCGGACGTCGAGGCCGCCCCTTTGCTGTGTGCTGGCCTGATCGGTTATCGTTCGCTTAGGGCAGCCGGGGAGGGTAGTCCGCTCGGACTCTATGGGTTCGGTGCTGCGGCACATATCGTCGCGCAGGTTGCGGCCTTCGAAGATCGACAGGTCTATGCCTTCACGCGGGCGGGTGACGAAGCCGGGCAGACGTTCGCCCGCTCGCTTGGATGTAGCTGGACCGGCAGTTCGGAGGAGGCGCCGCCCGAGCCCATGGCCGCCGCAATCATCTTCGCACCGGTTGGCGATCTCGTCCCACAGGCACTACGGCACGTCCGCAAGGGTGGGCGCGTCGTATGCGCGGGGATTCACATGAGCGACATCCCGGCCTTTCCCTACGAGCAGTTGTGGGGAGAGCGATCGATCGTGTCGGTCGCTAACCTAACACGGGCCGATGGACGGGAGTTTCTCGCGCTTGCCGAGCGAATCCCCATCAACACGGCGACAACGGCGTTTCCGCTTCCCGCGGCGAATGTTGCGCTGGAGAGGCTGCGCGCCGGAACAATCGAGGGAGCTGCAGTCCTCGTCCCGTGAGTTCAATCTAGCGAGAGAGCGGGGCGCCAGACAATGTTTCTAGGCGGCCGCGACCTTTCATTCACCCGATGATCGCGACTTTCTCAAGACAGGGTTTTTGGATCGGCCTTTGAGCAGCAAGCCCTGACAACGCGCCCGTCTCGGCCGCCGTCACGGACTTGAGGGTCCTTACGAAGCTGTCGGGATTGAGCGACATGGAATCGATCCCGCACCGGACCAGGAAATCCGCGAACTCGGGGTCATTGCTTGGCGCTTCGCCGCAAATTCCGATCTTGATACCCGCGGCGTGCGCGTCGGCAATGACCGAAGCGATCGACCGCGTGACGGCCTCATTTCGCTCGTCGAACAGCTTTGCGAGAATGTCGGAATCCCTGTCGACCCCCAACACGAGTTGCGTGAGGTCATTGGAGCCGATCGAGAATCCGTCAAAGCGGCTGGCGAATTCGCGGGCGAGGATTACGTTCGAGGGAATTTCGCACATCATGTAAACTTGGAGCCCCGCTTCGCCACGCCTGAGTCCTTCCTCGGCCATGACTTCAAGTACGCGGTCGGCTTCAGTCGGCGTCCGGCAGAAGGGGATCATGACGGCGATATTCTTGAAGCCAAGCATCTGCCGAGCCCGCTTCAGAGCCTCGCATTCGAGCGCGAAGCCGTCGCGGTAACGCTCATCATAATAGCGTGAAGCTCCCCGGAACCCGAGCATCGGATTTTCTTCGCCTGGCTCGAAGGTGGCTCCGCCGATCAGATGGGCATATTCGTTTGTTTTGAAATCGCTGAGGCGGACGATTGCAATTTCGGGATGGTAAGGCACTGCGAGCTTAGCGATGCCGCGCGCAAGATTGTCGACGAAGAATTCCCGCGGCGTCGCATAGCCTATGCTCAGCTCGGCAATCGTCTGACGGTCCTCATCGCTGATCCGCTCCGGATGGACGAGGGCCATTGGATGGACACGCAGTAGATTGCTGATGATGAACTCCATGCGCGCGAGACCCACGCCTCTGGCCGGCAACTGCCAAGACCGGAACGCCTGATCTGGATCGGCAAGGTTGACCATGAGCGCCGTTTTCGAAGTCGGCAGCTTTGCCGGATCGATTTCCTCCCGGGTGAAGTCGATGCGGCCCTTGTAGATCTTTCCCCTTTCACCTTCGGCGCAGGAAACGGTGATTTCCTGTCCGCTGTTGAGCATGCTGGCTGCACCTTCCACTCCGACGATTGCCGGGATGCCCAGCTCGCGGCTGATGATCGCCGCGTGGCTGGTTGTGCCACCATGCTCGGTGACGATCGCAGCTGCGCGCTTCATGATAGGCGTCCAGTCGGGGTCAGTCCGGCGCGTGACAAGGATCGATCCTTCCTTGAACCGTTCGATCTTGGCGGCGTTCGCAATCACACACGCCTCACCCGACGCAATCGAGGTGCCGACCGCCTGGCCCTCGAGCAAGCAGTTTCCCTTGGACCGTACCTTGTATTGGATCAGATGGCTGCCCGCACCCGATTGCACGGTCTCCGGACGCGCCTGGACCATGAACAACTCTCCGGTCACACCGTCCTTGGCCCACTCCATGTCCATGGGCCTGCCGTAATGCTCCTCGACGAGCAGCGCCCACCGGCTGAGCTCGGATAAGTCGGCGTCCGACAAGACCCAGGATTGCTGCTCGTCGACGAGGGTGTCGACCGTCTTTGTCCCGCCAGTCTTATCGAGAATGACCTTTAATTTTTTGCCGCCGCGGCGCTTCTCAATCAGCGGGAGAGATCCTGACGTCTTCATCAGCGGCTTGAACACTACGTATTTGTCAGGATCAACGGCGCCCTGGACGATCGCTTCGCCAAGTCCCCAGGCGGCGTTGATGACCACTACCCGTGGAAATCCGCTGTCGGGATCGAGCGAGAACATGACGCCGGACGATCCAATGTCGGACCTCACCATCTGCTGGACGCCGATCGACAAGGCAACCGCGAGATCGTCGATCCCCTTAGCCTGGCGATAAGCGATGGCTCGATCCGTGAAGAGCGAGGCATAGCAGCTGCGGCACGCGCCCAGCAGTTGCTCCTCGCCGACAACGTTAAGGTAGCTTTCCTGCTGCCCGGCAAAGCTCGCCTCGGGCAAGTCTTCCGCCGTCGCGCTGCTCCGCACCGCTACCGCCGGATTGGCCTCGCCGGTGGCCGCCCCGAGCTTGCGGTAAGCGCTGAGGATGTCAGCCGCGAGATCTGTGGGGATTGTTGCGTTTCCGACGAGCTCGCGGATTCTTGCGCCTGCAGCCGACAGGCTGGTCTCGGACTTTCTCAACGCGCTAAGCGCTCTAGCGATCGGATCCCGCAACTTGTTGGCGCTGATGAGGTCGCGATATCCCGCTGCCGATACGGCAAAGCCTCGCGGAACGCGGATTCCAACCGTCGACAAGGCGCGAATGAGCTCGCCCGACGACGCATTCTTTCCGCCGACGAGCGGAACCTCGCCCATGCCGACGTCGGCCAGGTTGAAGATGTATTCATTCATGGCTTCGCTCGTCCCGTTCGTGGAGGCCGTTGCGCCCCACCGGCTCGCTGTCGCTTCCGAAGCCTCTCCTACGCGCGCGCGATGCCAAGCGCCGTCCGTAACATCCCGTAGTGCTCTTCGAGACAGACATCCCCATTCACCGCCAAAGGAGGAACTGCCCATGGTCGTTGGCGAAAAACAGGTCGCGCTCGTCACTGGAGCCAGTTCGGGGATTGGTCGCGCGACGGCCCGCGCATTTGCGAAAGCCGGTTACACGACCGTGCTTGCCGACGTTCATGAGCAGGAAGGCTCCGACGCGGCCGCAGAATGCACGCGTGAGGGAGCGACCTGTCGCTTCATTCAGTGTGATGTTTCAAACGAAACGAGCGTCAAGAGCCTCATGTCCGAGATCGTCTCGAGCTTCGGCCGGCTTGACGCAGCCTTCAACAACGCCGGAATTGAAGGTGCCCAAGCTGCGACAGCTGAATGCGCAACAGACAATTTCGACCGCGTGGTCGGCGTGAACCTGCGTGGTGTCTTCTTTTGCATGCGTGAGGAGTTGCGGCAGATGGTGAAGCAGGACGGCGGCGGAGCGATCGTCAACTGCTCGTCAGTAGCCGGACTCGTTGGCTTCGCCGGTATCCCCGCTTATGTTGCCTCGAAGCATGGCGTGGTGGGGCTCACGCGCAATGCCGCTCTTGAATATGCGCAGCAGAAGATCCGTGTGAACGCTGTCTGCCCGGGAGCCATCGAGACGCCGATGCTGGAGCGATTGATGTCCGGCGGCGTACCGCGCGAGAGCGTCGTCGCGACGGAACCCGTCGGGCGCCTCGGCACGCCCGAGGAGATCGCCGCGGCTGTCCTATGGCTGTGCAACCCCGCCGCGAGTTTCGTCACCGGACAGGCGCTTGCGGTGGACGGAGGCTGGACGGCCAGATGATCCTATAAAGGAGTGCGCCGGCTCCCATGCAACAATCTAGATCGAAGGCGTTCCCTCAGAGTGCGGCGGCATTGAGATCGTAATATTTGCGAATCCGGAGCGAGGAAGCGCAACATGGGGAGTTTTCCATAGTCGGCGCCGCGGCACCGCTACGGATATTTCCGTAACGCGCCGAACGTGGCCAGCTGCAATTACTGGGCCTTCGACGGAGGACCCAATGAAAGTCAGAGATATCATGACGGCATCGGTGGACTCGATCGAATCCTCCGATACAATCGCTTACGCCGCGCTGCGCATGGCCGAAGACGATGTCGGCGCTTTGCCGATTCTGAGTTCCGGAGAACTGGTCGGGATCGTCACGGATCGCGACATTACGGTCCGCGGCGTTGCACTTGGCGTTAAGGCCGACACGCCAATTCACCGGATCATGACCGAAGAGGTCGCGACTTGTTCGCCCGACGACGATATCGAAACCGCGCTTCTCTTGATGGGGCGCGAGCAAATCCGCAGGATGCCGGTTTGCGATGACCGCAACCGACTGGTTGGAATCGTCGCCCTTTCCGATCTCGCTGACCACGACCCTGACAAGAAAGAGGTGACCGAGACTCTCGCAGACATATGCGAACCGAGCGGCATGCACTGCCAGGCGCCACTGTTCGCCGGCTGAGCGCGCTAAAGACTGGAGGCCGCCATGACGAGTACAGATCCTGCCCGGGTTGTCATCGGACCGCATAATCTGGAAGGTCTTCTTGGACGCCCCGCCAATCCTAAAGGCTTGATTATTTTCGCTCACGGCAGTGGCAGCGGACGTTTCAGCCCGCGCAACAATTACGTCGCGCGCCGACTTGAAGCAGCAGGATTTGCGACCTTGCTCCTGGATCTTCTCAGTCCCGAAGAAGAAGCTGACCGCCGCAATGTCTTCGACATCGAGCTGCTTGCATCTCGGGTGGTCGAGGCAACTGAATGGGCAAGAGCACACGCGCAGCTGGCGAAGCTCCCAATTGCATATTTCGGGGCGAGCACCGGTGGCGGGGCGGCGCTTGCAGCTGCCGCCATGAATCCCGCACACGTCTGCGCAGTAGTATCGAGAGGGGGTCGCCCAGACCTCGCCGGCGACGCACTCCCGGTTGTTGAAGCACCGACTCTGCTGCTGGTCGGAAGTCGGGACGAGCAAGTGATCGCGCTCAATCAGTGGGCGATGGATCGAATGAAGTGCACCGTGGAGTTGTGCATCGTGCCCGGTGCAACCCATCTGTTCGAAGAGCATGGGACGCTGGACTTTGTCGTTCAGATGGCGACCAATTGGTTCCAACGTTTCGCAAACTCCGGCGCGTCAGAGCTGGTCAAGTTGCCTTTTACGAACCGCAGGCAGGCGGGAAAGCTCTTGGGCCAAGAGCTCGTCAAGTTCGCGAAGGATCGTCCGCTCGTCCTTGCGCTGCCCCGCGGCGGTGTGCCGGTGGCTTACGAAGTCGCCACCAAGCTGAATGCCGATCTCGACGTGCTTCTGGTCAGGAAGATCGGTGCTCCGCATCATGCGGAATTTGGGATTGGTGCAGTGGTCGACGGCGAACATCCGCAGGTTCTCGTCAACCACGACATTGCGGAACAGCTCGGCGTTCCGACAGGGTACATCCACAACGAGGCCCACAGACAGCTTAGGGAAATCGAGCGCCGCCGCGAAGAATACCTCGGCGGGCGAAAGCCCACGCCCGTGACCGGACGCACGGTAATCGTGGTGGACGACGGAATTGCCACTGGTAACACGGTGCGCGCAGCCTTGCGCGCGATCCGTCAGAAGACGCCGGCGAAACTTATTCTTGCCGTGCCAGTGGCAGCGCCGGACACCATCCTGTCGCTTCAGGATGAATGCGACGAGGTGATCTGCCTGGTAACGCCCGATCCGTTTTATGCAGTCGGGGTTCACTACGAAGACTTCGACCAAACCTCTGACGAGGAGGTTCGCCAGCTGCTCGAGCGTCGCTTGGAGGCGACCAGCGAAACGGGCTGATCCGGACAATTGCGTATCAGGATTGGGACTGCAGTTCTGTAATTCCCGAGTTCCGCAAAGGGAGTGGAACGATGGACACCAAACAGACAGCAAAACCGCCCGTCACAACTCGTCAGGCCGCCGATTTTACCGACCAGCTGATTGAGCCGTTTACCCAGCTCAGAACCGAGGTGGACCGCCTTTTCGAAAGCTTCCCGTTTCGGCTTCCGTCTTTGAAGCTGGGGAGGTTCGCCACTGCCCCGGCCCTCGAGATGAGCGAGACGAACAAGGCCTACAAGATCACCGCCGAGCTTCCCGGCATCGACCCGGACAATGTCGACGTGACGTTCGAGGATGGTCTTCTGAGGATCGCTGGCGAGAAGAAGGAAGAGCGCGAAGAGAATGAGCGGGGCTATCGCTTGTCGGAGCGCAGCTACGGTAGCTTCGAGCGTGTTATTTCGCTTCCGAGCGCTGCCAACCCAGACAAGATCGACGCCAAGTTCAAGAACGGCGTTTTGACGATTACCATCGCGAAGGATGGCGAGGAAAAACAGAACGTCCGAAAGATCAAGATCGGCCGCGAAGGTTAGGGGCAGTCGCGGCCCAGGAGGCCCAGCGCAAGCTGGGCCTCCTCATTTTTGCTAGCCTGCGCCCAAACGCATTTCGGCCTCCGGCACAGAGGCTCTCGCCGGTGCGATTCCTATGGGTGGGCGGCAATCGATGCGCGCGAGTTGCTAGCCAAGCCCGGATCTACGGCTGAATGACTAAGTCCTGGAAGACGACCACGTTAGCCGGCGGGCTGATGTCGATGCTGGGAGGATGGCACACGCAGCTCTGACAACACCTCGTCCACATGCCCGGCGCCGTGCCAGTAGCGGTGCAAACCACCACCGCGCGTGAACAGGAAAGTCGCGCCGCTGCTCCGATCCATTTCTTCCGGATGCGTTGTCAGGTTACGGAACGCGACCCATGCCCGTTTCTCGGGATCGGGGATCGTCAAAACGCGCTCATCACCGTCAACCGACAAATCGTCGCAATGGTCCGCGAATGTGAGCAGCCATGCGTCACGTTTCACGAGCTCAACGCTATGTTGTCGATACGCGGCAATCTCTTGAGCGGACTTGGCGACATCAATGGGGCAGAACAACGCAATCAGCTCATGCCCTGCAAAGCTCGCCGGATTAAGCTTGGCCCCCGAAGCACAGCACAGTTCGAGGTCAGGTATGCCGAACTTGAGATCGGTCGATGCCATGAATTAGAGAATTGCGCAGTCTAGCCAAACACGCTCTCCGTATTTGTACTTACGCACGGACCGAACGCTCCGCCGTACTCATCCACTAAATGCCGAAAGCATTGCTGGCGCCCCAATATATGGGAGGACGGGGCGGAGCATCCGTAAGGTTGCGTAAAGACGTTCTGGCGGCACCGCGTAGACTGGCAGTTTCATTATTCGAAGCAGCGGTGATCTATGGGATTCGCAACGCGCCCCGAGGTCGGAAAGATTCAAGACGCCGACAGGCTGGCGGACGAGCTACGGCCGCATCTGGAGCCTTTACCGCGTCCCGAAAAAGCGGACGAATTCGGTGCCTTCTTCGATCGCTTTGGCGATGCCGAAGTCGTCCTCTTGGGCGAAGCGACCCACGGGACTTCGGAATTTTATAGGGCCCGTGCCGCCATCACGCGCCGGCTCATTGAAAAACACGGGTTCACCGTCGTCGCAGTCGAGGCCGACTGGCCAGACGCCGCGCGGATCGATGGCTATGTCCGGCATCATGCCAAGCGTCCACGCCGCGGCGAATCCTTCATCCGTTTCCCCACCTGGATGTGGCGCAATGTCGAGGTACTTGAATTCGCCGACTGGCTGCGGGCCTTCAACGAAGGCAAGTCAGCGGAGCGCCACGCATCGTTTCACGGATTGGACGTCTATAGCATGGGCGAGTCGATGCATGCGGTTGTTTCGTACCTCGACGGCGTTGATCCAGAAGCATCGGAGCGAGCCCGTTACCGCTATGGTTGCCTGTCTCCGTGGCAAGAGGATCCAGCGAAATATGGACAGGCAGTGGTCCATGGCCACCTTGATCCGTGCGAGGCCAGCGTCGTCAAGCAACTCAAGGAAATGCTCGCAAAGCGTCTCGACTGGATCGACCGTGATGGCGAGGCCTGGTTCGATGCAGCCCAGAATGCCCGCATCGTTCGCGCGGCCGAACGTTACTATCGGGTCATGTATCAGGGCTCGAACGAGTCCTGGAATTTGCGTGACCGGCACATGTTCGACACGCTTCAGGCCGTCATTGCCCACCGCGGTTTCGGAACCAAGGCCGTCGTCTGGGCGCATAACAGCCACGTCGGCAATGCCGCGGCGACGGGAATGGGCTGGCGCGGTCAGTTCAACATCGGCGAGCTGGCCCGCATCGCATACGGCGATGCCGCTGTTCTCGTCGGGTTTGGGACCGACACGGGAACGGTTGCCGCAGCCAGCGACTGGGGCGCTGACATGGAGATCAAGTCCGTGCGGCCGGCGAGGGAAGACAGCTACGAGCATGTCTTTCGCCGGTCTGGGGTCGCCCGCAGCCTGACCGAATGGCGAGGTGGAGAAAAGGGGAATCTCCGCGAATTGTTACGGGAGCCGCGTCTCGAGCGCGCAATCGGGGTCGTCTACCGTCCCGAGACTGAACTCTATAGCCACTATTTTGAGGCGGTGCTGTCGGAGCAGTTCGACTGCTGGGTGTGGTTCGAGCATACGTCGCCCGTCACTCCGCTTGGGCACGAAAGGCCACACGGCGCCCCGGAGACGTACCCGTTCGGTCTTTGAGCAGCGACAATTGACGTAGGATCAAGGGGCAACCAATCGCATCGATTGGATGCCCGTAACATTCCGTAAAGCCGTCACGGCGCCAATCTGATTTGAACGAAGCGCCATGCGCCAGAGTACAGTTTTGGGTCGAAAGCTGCCACTGCACTAGTGGCAGGACTAGGTTGAAAGCGGCGATTAGCCGTGGTCTTAAGCGCGACAGTCCTTGGGCGATCCTTGAACTAACAAGACGCGATCAATGTCCGGACGAAGCAGCCAACGCGGAATCTACCGGCTGGTTAGGACGGAATAGATCGGCGCGTGCCTCGCCGGAGACCTCGATCGTGCCCTTGAGTCCTTTCTCCACGCGAGAAAGCGCGTGATCGACAAGGAAGAATTTGCCTGGAACTGCCGGCTTGAACTCGACGACGGCCGCGCCGCCTGGCGGGACGGTAATCGTCTGGACGTTGCCGACTGCAGGTGCGTCGAATGAACCGTACGGCAAGGCGGAGTCGAAGATCCCACCTATGATGTGGAAGCTCGAGTCCTTGTCTGGACCGCCATCGCCGAAGAAAATGCGTACGGTTTCGCCGGTCTTCGCCTTGAGCGGCTTGCGCGCTAGACCGTCCACAGCGCCATTGAATACCATGTAATCCGGCTGTTCGGCGATCAGCTTGTCGATGCTCTGCGTAAGCTCGCCCTTCGTTCCGTTTGGCTGCTCAGTGTAGATTTCGCCCTGCATGACGTAATATTCGTGATCGACCTTCGGCAGCCCCTGTCCGGGTTCGACCAGGATCATCCCGTACATCCCGTTAGCGATGTGCTGCGCTGCCATCGGTACGGCGCAATGGTAGACGTAAAGGCCTGGGTGCAGCGCCTTGAACGTGAAGCCTTTGGCCTCGCCGGGCCTCGCCATGGTGGCGACTGCGCCGCCGCCGGGACCACTGACTGCGTGCAGATCGATGTTGTGCATCATCCCGCTAGTGCCGTCGTTTTTCAAGTTGACGACAACGGTGTCACCGACGCGCACCCTTATGAACGGCCCTGGGACCTTTCGATTGTAGGTCCAGTAATCGTAGGTCGTGCCGTCATCGAGACGCCCGGTAATTTCGACGGTCTCAAGATTGACGGTCACCGTCGCTGGAGTCCGACGGGCGAGCGGGCCGGGTAGGTCGGCCGGATCGCGGACGATATCGGCGGCATTGCTGACCGGTGCGGCAGGCTGAACAGCTGGCCCTTCGGCGGCGAAGGCCGGCACGGCAAGTAAAAGCGCAGCAACACTAGCTAAAAGAAGCTGTCGATGGGGTTTCATTACTTCAATCCTCCTCGAAGGCGCGTATCGATTTCAGGATACACTCAGCCCTTCGGCGCGTAGAGCACGCACCATCCCGCGGGGCTCACTGACCCCTCAACCTGCTGGCAGGACGTTGGCGCTTCCCAAAGCGCACACGTCTGACAACGCTGTCCCGATTTCGGAACCGGTTGATAGTGCGCCTGCTGCTGAGTGAACTTCTTTTGTGCCGCAGAACTCGTCGTCGGCACGCTGACTGCGAAAATCGCACCGGTCCCGACTGCAGCGATGCTCAGGAAGTCACGGCGAGACACTCGCTCACCGTGGGTTTTTCTATCGCCCAACATGACAACTCCTACAACGTCACTTGTCGAGACGAGAGTGCGCCAGTCGGGTCAGGTACGGAATAAGTAGTTTATCTTATCTCTTTTGGTGCTGCCGCTCTCCGATGCTTTGCAGCAGCCCGCATACCTTCGCATCCAGCGCTGGCAATACTGTTGGACAGAGATTTGAAGAGACGGCTTGGGACATGGTTCGTCCATATTCCGCGACACTCGGCGACCCTTGTGTCTGCAAGGCCTACCGCGGTCCCTATCGGGTAGTTGCAGAAATGGGTCGAGAGCTGCCGGGCAGGTTCGGGTGGAAAGCGCAATTTACGGGCGGCTGAAGAAGATCAGCCATCAGATCCGTCGCCAATTCGCTTGAGCTCAGTCGGTTTAATGATGGAGATGCGTTGTCTACTCGAGGCCAGGATTCCGCACCGCTGCCAGGCAGACATCGTCCTGCTAGCAGTATGAAGTGTTGTTGCGGACATCGCCGCTATGTCCTTCCGGGCTAACGGCATCAGCATTTCAATGCCTCCATCAATCCGCGGTTCGCTTCCCTTTCGGGCTAATCGGAGGAGCGCGTTCGCGATGCGCGGTTCAGCGCGTTGCGTCGAGATCTCCCGCACCCGCTCCTGCAAATCTGCCAGCCGGCGAGCGGCTACCGCCATGAGGTTCATCGCGATGGAAGGGTACTGGTCGATCAGTTGACGGAGTTGAGCTTCGGTCCAGCTCAACTCGACAGCGTCCGCAGCGGCGATCGCATCGGCTGGGTACCCCCTCTCGGTAAACAGCGCGAACGATCCAAATACCTCGCCCGGTCCGACGAAGCGTACGACCGAGAGCCCGCCGTCTGCGCCCGCCTGCAAAATCCGAACCCAGCCAGAAAGTAGCACATGGAAGCGCGTAGGCCGGTCACCCTGGTGGAAGACCGGCTCCCCCTTGAAGAGAAGGCGTCGGAGGGCACTCCTGGCACATTGCATCTGGGCGGCATCGTCCAGGTCTGCAAACACACTTACAGTCGCGAGTTCGCTGCTCTCATGCCGGACGGTCATTTTGACACTCCTCGGTTCCTGCAGACTCGAGCGGGGGAGTGCACGGTAGTTTGCGCTAGCGCAAACTCGTCGGGCCATGAAATCGTATAGCAGGGCAACCCTTGACGGGAGTAGTCCATGTCGGAAGCACGTAACGAAAGCGCACCTCGAGACCTCGCTTCCTCAGTTGATCCCGTCAGTGACATTCTGAAGTGGATACTGCTCATCGTCGCAGTAATCTGTTTCGGCCTCCTCGGCTGGGCGACGATCCAAACTTACGAACAGGCGCCTCCGCACCCGCACGTATTCACGGATCGCGCCGGGAACGTTCTGATGACGGCCGACGACATCGTCGCAGGCAAAGGCGGCTTTCAAAAAGCCGACCTCATGGACTACGGCAGCATCTACGGCATGGGGTCCTACTTCGGCGAGGATTACACCGCGTCGGCACTCGTCCGCCTCGCCGTGCTTACTAAGCAGGGTCTAACCAAGTCAGGCGCAACGCCACCAGGCACCCCGGCTCCGGCCAATAAGTCGCTCGCCACCACTGGGCCTGCTGGAACGCCGCCCGAACCCACGACCCCAGCTGCCACGTCGGCTGCGGATGCCCTGGTCGACGCTGCCGCGACGGCCACGATGCAGAAACAGCTTCAGTCGATTAATCTTACGCAGCCCAAGGTGGTCTTGCCGGACGAGGTGGCGCAGGCGGTCCGTGGTCTGCAGAGCGAGCTCACCAAAAAGCTCAACAGTGAGAACCTCTCCGCGGGCTGGGTTCCCGCGAAAAGTCTCGATCCGCAGCTGCGCAAGCAAACTGCAGACTTCATCATCTATTCGGCCATCACGACGGTCGCGCGGAGGCCGGATCATCCGAACACGTCATGGACCGAGAACTGGCCATACGAGCCATCAGTCGGGAACACGCCTACCACCAATACCTTCCAGTGGACCTGGATCAGCTTCTGCTTCACCTTTTTTGCAATGGGGTTCGTGCTGTGGCTGTATCGAGCCTATCTCGACCATCCCGACGACGCGCCGATGGAGCGCGGTCTCGCAATTTACCGGGCGCTGACGCCAAGTCAGATCAAGACAGGGAAATACTTTCTGGTCGTGGCGCTGGTGTTCCTTGCCTCACAAGGTGCCGGCGCGATCATGGCGCACTCTTATTATGACCGCGCGACCTTCTATGGCGTGCAACTCAATTATATCCTGCCATTCAATTTCCTCAGGAGCTTCCACCTGCAAGCGCCGATTATCTGGATCGGCCTCGGATGGATTGCGAGCGGTCTGTTCATCGCACCAGCGATCGCTGGCGGCCGCGAAGCCAAAGGACAGGGTTTCCTAGTCGATCTTCTGTTCTGGGTATCGCTGTTTGTCGTGGGCGCCGCGCTCCTCGGCAACTACCTCGGCATTCAAGGCGTCATTGATCAGGGTTGGTTCTGGTTCGGAAACCAGGGCCTGTCCTACATTCAGCTCGGCCGCTTCTGGCAAATATTGTTCTTCGTCGCCCTGATGAGTTGGAGCGGGCTCATGTTTCGCGCCCTGTGGCCAAGTCGCGACACAGTGCTCGAGGCTACCCGGCAATTTTGGAGCGGGAAGATCAGACTTGAGCATCTGATCTGGGCAGCGACGATCAACGTCGCCGTCCTTTACATCTTTGGGATGATCCCGCTGACCGGTATCGAGAAAAGCTTCACGATCACCGACTTCTGGCGTTGGTGGGTCGTCCATCTCTGGGTCGAGCAATCGTTCGAGTTCTTCGCCGTCGCGATGAGTGCCTACCTGTTGATGTCGCTCGGTCTCGTTTCACGCAAGCTTGCAGAGCGCTCGGTCTATCTCGAACTTATCCTCATCTTCCTCGGCGGCGTGCTCGGCACGGGCCATCACTTGTATTGGGGCGGCGGTCCCGGAATGTGGGTTCCGCTAGGGTCGATGTTCTCCTTCATCGAAGTTCTGCCGCTAGTGCTTCTAATCCTGGAAGCGATATCGCAGCATCGTTTGATCAAGGGCAGCGCGAGCTTTGATTATGGTCTCGCCTACCTCTACATCCTCGGCTCCGCCTTCTGGAATTTTGTCGGCGCCGGCGTGTTCGGGGGCGGGACACTGAATGCACCGCTCGTCAATTATTATGAGCACGGCACCTTCCTGACTCTCAATCATGCTCACACCTCCTTGTTTGGAGCGTTTGGTCTGCTCGCCCTGGGCCTGATTTACTTTTGCCTCAGGTATCGCGCGGGGCCAGAAGCGGAGTTCAATGAAACTCCCGGTCGTATCGCTTTCTGGCTCTATAATCTCGGCCTCGGGATGTGGATATTCCTGCACTTCTTCCCCATTGGCTGGCCGCAACTCAATGCCGTGTTCGAGCACGGCTACGCATGGGCGCGCAGCCAGGCATTTTATGATCAGACGCTCTTCTGGCAGTGGATGCGCTTGCCTGGCGACGTTGTGTTCTCCGCGGGCGGGCTGCTGATGAGCTGGGATTTCATTGTCAAACTGCGCAAGGGACGCGGCCTTGAAGAACCACGGGGACGATTAGCCACAGTCCCTGCCGAGTAGACAGATTGCCAATTGCGTCCGGCCGCCAAGCCAGCTTCCACCTCGCGGCACGTTGGTCCGGCATCCATGCCGCTTGAGGTTTCAGTGCGAAATTGAGCAAGAGAGTTAAAACCGATGGCCCTCCACCACCTTGCACCGGGCGAGAAATTCCCACTCCTGTCTACTGCTGCGACGGGCGGACGAAAGACGAGGGCACTTGTCAAAACCGACCGGTTTGAAGTGGTGCAACTCGTGCTTAACGCCCGTGACGAAATCTCCGGACACCCCGTGCCCGGATACACGATATTACAATGCATCGAAGGAGCGGTGTCACTTAGGACTCCGGAGGATGTGCGGCTGAATATAGGTGAGTGGCTCTACCTCGCTAGGGCTCAGAAGTATTCCCTAAGCGCCATCGAGGATAGCTCGCTGCTGCTAACCATCCTGTTCGAGTGATTGCGAGAGTGTCCGGCACTCCGACAAGCAAAGCCACGCGGGGCGAGCAGATGCTGGCACTCCGAAAGAAGCGGATGGCCAACACGCATCCGTTTCTGCGTGGCGGCTTTCGTCCGTTCTTCTTCGGCGCCGCCACCTGGGCGGTGATCGCTCTAACGCTGTGGCTGTGCGAGCTTGCCGGGAAGATCACGGTCCCGAGCGGCTTCGACGGGGTCGCCTGGCACCGTCACGAAATGCTGTTTGGCTTTGTCGGCGCGGCAGTCGCGGGCTTTCTTTTGACAGCTATCCCGAACTGGACCGGACGATTGCCAATCGCGGGTAAACCACTGCTCACTCTATTTGCCTGGTGGGCCGCGGCGCGCATCGCGGTCCTCACTTCGGCGTTGAGCGGCTTCTGGCCTGCAGCCATCCTGGACGTCGGCCTATTCTTGTCACTCGCGATGCTCGCTGCGAGAGAAGTTATCGCAACCAATAATCGCAATTTCCCCATTGTAGGGATGGTATTTGCCTTTGGTGTTGCGGATGCAGCCGACTACGCAGGGTCCGCGGGTGTTATCCCAACCGACCTCGGCTGGCGCAGCGCAGTCGCGTTGATGACAATCATGATATCGATGATTGGCGGTCGCATCATTCCATCGTTCACCCGGAACTGGATGGTCAAACGTCGTGTGCCGGCCACGCAGCTTCCAACTCAGCCGCAGGCGCTCGATCTGCTCGTGATTGCATCTACTGCGATGGCCCTCCTGTTTTGGCTTATCTTTCCCAACAACTGGCTTACAGGCATCGTTCTCATGCTAGCGGCCGGCTCGCAGCTTATGCGGCAATATCGCTGGGGCGGACATCGCACCGGAAGCGACCCGTTGGTCCTTGTGCTTCATCTTGGTTACATCTGGCTGCCCGTCGGCCTGCTGCTCCTCGGTCTGTCGATTGCAGGGCGAGACATCCCTGCAAGTGCAGGGGTGCACGCGCTTACGGCAGGGGGAATGACAACGATGATCCTCGCAGTCATGACCCGCGCTAGCCTAGGCCACACCGCGCGGGAGCTCAGAGCCGCACCGACAACTGTGGCCGCGTACGTCTGCGTCACCTTTGGTGCGGTTCTAAGGGTCGCCGCGTCGCTTGGATTGGGGCCTTACGGGATCATGCTCGATGTAGCCGGCGCGTTCTGGGGGTTGGCCCTAATTCTGTTCCTGGTCGTTTATGGGCCTATCCTCTGGCAACCCCGCCTTGGCGAACAGCACTAATGTCCTAGCGCGAAGATCGGCTGATGTCCGAAATGGGTCGTTAGCGGCCACTCGGCTAGCGGCAGGAATGGGTGGAAAGCGGACATTAGCTATCCGTCACGAATTGGTGCTTCGCTTGATGGCTAGTTGAACCTGCTCCGAGCGCCGTTTCACCGTCAAAGTCACTTTGCTGCTCGCGGCGTCAAGCAATCGGCTAAGTTCGGAGGCGCTCGATATCGGGTGGCCATCGACCGTCGTGATGACATCTCCTGCTTGAAGTCCCGCTTTCTCGGCGGATGACTTGGCTTGCACGATCGCCACCCCTGCACCGGACCGGAAATCCCCCAGCCGCGAGGAGAAAGGCGCGGCATAGTCGATCGTGCGAAAACCGAATTTAGTCGATGCTGAGAGGCTGTTGCGAATGAGCTCGTCGAGAATGACACTGGCAATGGGCGCTGGGATCAGCGCGCCGAGCGGCGCATCCGTCCCGATTCCCACGACCTGGCCATCAGCGGCCACCAACGGCGTTCCCGCAGTCCAATCATCCGGCGCTGGCCGCAGCCGAAAGTAGCCGACGCCACTGCCCCCGTCCGCCAGAAAGTCGCTGCCGATCATCGACACGGCTGCACTGCAACCGCTACCAATCGCCGTCGTTATCGCCATTCCGAATTGGCCGACGCGTGGAAACGTTTGGTCACTGAATGTCAGTGGAGCGACAGTCGTTTCCGCCTTGACGATCGCCAAGCCAGAGACCGGGTCCTTCCTTTGGTCCACCAGGTTCACCCTGCGCCCGTCGCCGAAGACAGCGTCAAGGGGCATCGGTGGCAATTCGGCGGCAGAAGTTACCAGCCAGCCGTCGGCCGAATAAGCCGAGGCGGGTACCACCGCGGTACCGTCGGCTTCGGAGGTCACATCCAAACCGTGCGGTACGATGACTGCTACCGAGGGACAAAGCCGGTCTACGAGGTCGGCGAGGTCAGGAAGACCGGGCTGCTGCCGTACAATTTGGACGATCGGTCGTCCCGGCGAAGGAGCGACAGGTGGATGGCGGAGAGGTCGCTCGTCGGGCGACAGCAACCGGACCACGAATGCGCCCCCCAGAACGACCGCGAGCAACCCGCTTCCTAGCGATACAGCACGAAAAGAGGGCCAACGCGGCGGTTGCTCCGCATCATTCACCGAACATCTCCCGCTGAGCTTTTTCGACCTCGTCGGAATAACGGCGGTGGACAAACCTCTCGGAGAGCGTACCGAGCACGGAGCCCTCATCGTCGATCACGGCAAGATAATCCGCTTCGCTCAGGTCGAAATGTTGAATGGCAGAGCGTACGTTCTGATCCGGAGTAAGCGCCACATCCGGGAGAATCCCAAGCGTGCCTATCTCCACGTCGGACGACATCCCGCCATCAAAAGCCTTAGCTGTCTCCACGATACCCGAATAGCGGCCCGAGGAATCGACAAGCACAACCTTGTTCGTCGAACCTAATGGAAAGCGGCGTCGAAACTCGGCCACCGACATTGTGGCAACGGCGGTCTCCGCACCACGCTGCATCATCTTTCCGACGGTGAGTGTGCGCATCCATCCTATGTCGCGGGCGCTTCGAATGCTCTCACCCCGCATATGCAGTCGCCACGTGGAGAAGGAGAAACCGAAAGTCTCACGGACGAAGGTGCTCGCGCAAAGCGCTGCAGTGATCGCGACGCTTGTTAGTGCGAAGTCATGCGTCACTTCGAGGACCAACATGGACATGGTCATCGGGCCCCCGACAATCGCAACCGCCATTGCCGCCATCCCGATGAGGGCCGCGTCCGAAGGGTCAAGGGGGGGGAAGACAGCCAAGTGACCAATGGCGCCTGCGAACAGCTGTCCGACCAAAGAACCGATGAAGAGCGACGCGAAGAACAATCCACCTCTGAAGCCGAATCCAAGCGAGATGGTGGACGCCGCGACCTTCACCGCAAGCACCAGAAGAATGAAACGGAGCGCAACCTCGGCCCCGAGGTCGATGTGCAGTGCGCCGTGGCCTGCGGAGAGCACCTGAGGCGTGATCATGGCCAGGGGGATCAGCAACAATCCACCAATTGCCGGCCGCCAAAGCTCTGGGATTGGAGAACGGCGCACTAGCGCTTCGAGTGAGGTCACGCCGCGCATGACGGCGATTCCGACGAAGGCGCAGATAAGGCCCAAACCCGCATAAAGGAGGTAATCAACCGTGGTGATCGCCTTCGCGCCAGGTAGCGCAACAACATAGGCTTCGATGCCGACCAGCCGAACGAGCACCACTGCCGACAGACATGCCGCTGCAACCGGTGCGATTGCGGCTGGCGTGTAGGCGCCGATCACGATTTCGAAGGCGTAGAACGCTCCGGTGAGGGGGGCGCCAAAAGCGGCACCCACGGCCGCCCCCGCTCCCGCGCCCACTAGGACCCGCATGTCTGCGCGCCTGAGTCGGAGCCACGCCCCGAGAGTTGATGCCAGTCCGCCGCCAGCCTGTGCGTACGCGGCTTCAAGCCCAACTGATGCTCCTGCGCCGTTTGAAACGATCGTTTGAGCGCAGACGATCATCGTATCTCGAATTGAAATGGCGCCCCCATGAAGGGCATTTGCTTCAACGACGTCGACAGGCGTCCGCCACCGGCGGATCGCCGCTCGGGAGCCAATACTCAGCACCAGTCCGGCGACCGGGAGCGCAAAAAACCGGATTGGAGGGATCGAGGCCGCTGCACTTAAGCTTGCGCCACTTAATCCATAGAATAGCGCTTGCATGCCATGGGCGATCGCATGCTGCGCGATCATGAGCAGCCCAGCACCAATCCCAACAAGAACAGCAAGGCCGATGAGCGCGGCTTCGCTCGACCGGAATGCTTGCCGAAAAGAGCTAACCCCGCGGTTGTAAGCCGGAGCCAAAAGCATCGGTCGAAACAGCCTCAAACCTTCCTACGCACGACGTGGAGAAGAACCAGCAACATAACGAGAGCGCCGGCGCCGATGAGGACGGGCCCTACTGCTGTGGATGACGACAGGAAGACCCCTAGGAACATCGTTAGGGTGGCGGCGAATGCTATCGCATCCAGTTTGGAATTGGCCTTCACCGTAAGCTGCGTCCGCATTCAAGGAAGGGTTGGGGAGCGACGCAATCGCCCGATTACCAACGATCTGCAATGGGGGGGGCTCGGCTCCTCTACTACTTAGAGGCCGATGCTGCTTTCATTTTTCCAAAGCATGCAAGCGGCCACTACGAAGATGAGAAATGCTGCACTGCAAGAGTCCGCAATGGGTCGAAAACGGACGCTACCGGTCTGAGCAATTTAGGTTGAACCCGTACCCGATCGGTGGAGGGGCTAGAGGCGGCAGCAGGTATTGAACCGCTTGGGGCGTCAGCTGCTGGTAGATTGTTGCGTGCGTGAGATTTGGACGGGCCATTGTGCAGTAAGTCAGCCCCCGTTGCTTCAACAAAGAGACCAGGCGCTTAATCGCGGCGGCATCATCCAGCTGTTCCTTGGCTGCCGCCAGCATCAAACGATGACCTTTCTGCCTGCCATTCAATTTTGCGGCAGCCGAATTTGAAAGAGACTCCTTGTCCCACCAGAGGCTAGGATCCACAGCCGCGTAACCATCGAAAAGCGACGGCTCGACAAGGTACGTTTCGGTCACGAACAAGCCCGCCAAAGACTCCCCCAGAACAACGTCATGTCCGTCGCCGCGATAGGTGCGCTCAATTAGGGGTTTCACCTCCTTACGGATGAACTCGCGAAACTTGGCTGAAGAGCCCGCTGTCGGGTAACGCTTCACCAGCTCGGGATCGGCTGTCGGGCCCACAAGTTCCTTGCGTCGGTCCTTTGTCTCAAGGCCGACAACAATGGCTTCGGCCGACCGGCCCCACATTGCGCCTAGCTGCACCACGCCAGCCACGTGAAGGAGGTCTTGGTCCAAACCGCCGTCGAGCAGATATAGGACCGGATATCGTCGCAACGGATCTTTGCTGTAGCTCGCAGGCAGAACGACATTGACCGTCCGCAACTCATGGAGCGTCTTTGATTGCAAGCTGTAACTCGAACCGATTTGGATCGGGACCTGCGACGCTTCCGAGCCGGGCTGAGCTGTTGCCGCGCCTGCAAGAATGAAGCCGCAAACCAGGGCAACGCACAAGCGTGTTGTGACGAACGTGAAATCCATTCTTTGAGAGAACACACGCGCTCAAAGGGCGCAATGGTCGAAAGCTGCCGTGCAGGAATGGGTCGCGAGCTGCCACAAGCCCCCCGGGCAATGTCGTTAACAATGCGTTAATTGAATTAGCAATTAGGCCTTCGCACGTATAAGATCGCAGCAGGGCGGCATTGGACTTGCCGGCGGATGGGTCGATCTGACCACGCTGCCCCCAGTTGCGAGGCGCTGATGCTGTCGTAACCCAGGGGAGCACACAAGCATATGCGCAAGGTCATCCTCGCTGCGTTCGGCGCGACGGCGTTCGGCCTGTCGGCGCCAGCAACCGCCACGCAAGAACTAGTCACCAACGGTGGGTTCGAAACCGGGGATTTCGGCGGATGGCTGCAGACCGGACTGACCAGTCGCACGGTAGTATGCGGGTCATCCTGCGCGCACAGCGGATCGTTGGGCGCCGCACTTGGTGCAACTTTCGGGACGGGCACGCTCAGCCAGGTTCTAACGACCATTCCCGGTCAGTCGTACGACGTGTCTTTCTGGCTTGCGAATGAACCTGATCTGCCAATTTACAGTTTCGATTTCCGCTGGGGCGGCGGCACTCGGCTCTCGTTGGGCAGCGGGTCGGGTCCCTTTGGCTATTCGCTTGAGACTTTCACTCTGATCGCGACGGACACCGCCACGCAGATCGCATTCGAGTTCGAGCACGACCGGACATTCTGGTACCTCGATGACGTTTCGGTTCGGGCGACGAGTGGCGTGCCGGAGCTCGGCACTTGGACGATGCTACTGCTCGGCTTTGGTACAGTGGGGCTTGCCTTGCGTCGCCGCAGGTCCGGCAAGATTGGCGAGGTGGGCCAGCTTCACGCTTAGGGTCCGTACTGTTGGCGGAGCTGGCTTGCGGGCTTTTACCAGGCCATCGGTCAGTGCGCGGCGCCCGCTTTCCAAGAAGCATAGAAGCTAACGACCGCCATCCCAACGATGACGATCGGCGCCAGCCAGAGGCGCGGCGTTGAAGCTATCTCTGCGACCTCGGGTTTGTCGGACCGATACAGAACTGCCACCGTCTCGCCGATCTGGAATGGCTTTGAAGTGCTGCCCATCCGCGATTGGAACTCAACCGGTGAACCGCCAGCTGGACGGTAGCGCACAAGGGGCATGTATTGCCTCTTCGCGCCCAATCGCTCCCGCATGCGCTTTTGGTAGCCGATAATCTGACCTTGAGCGCGTTGCCCGCCAGCAAGCCTCAGGCGAGCTACCATCAGCGCCAAACCCGCAGCAAACAGGGCAAAGCCGACCACGGCGAAGTAAATCGCCAGCGGATTTGCAAACAGTCGCATCACGGGTGTCGCAGGCGATCGACGGACCGGCCAACCAGCCAGAAGAGTGACGCCGTCACAGCGACGGCTGGAACATAGTACAAGGCATGATCCATGAGATAGCCATGACCCTCTGGCATGAGGACGGAAGTCTCACCCAGCGCATAGGCCAATATTAGGTCGACCGCCGTGACTGGCAGGGTCGCCACAAACAGGCCCAGGTTCGCGAGCCCATCGTGGTTGGTGTTGGCGAAATCAATCCACCCGTAGACCGCGAAAGCTATGTAGAGCGCTGGCAGAATGTAGCGCAGACGCCCCTTGTGCCTCTGACCCTTCACTGGTGCCTCCCCCTTCGACGTGAACACCTACCCGTTCCCGGTTTACGTTAGGTTCCGGCTTCCCGGAATGGCTCGGTAGCGGCAAGTTTGGGTCGAAACGGAATGGGTGGAAGCTGACGCGGATGCCGCGCTCTCAGCGCCACAAAGGTCGTCCAGGATCCGCTGTTTGAAGCGACGCGCAAGGCAAACTGAAGCCTTACCTGGCATTTCGTGATAGTGACGGGGTCCCCTATGGAATTGGGAGTCGGCTATGTCGCGTATCATCGTCGCCGCAATCGCCCTCTGCGCTGCTGCTGCGGCCCCAGCGCAAACCATCAGCATCGAAAACTCTAATGCTTCCGTGAAGCCGCCGCCGCTTCCAGAAAACAATCTCGAGCAAGTCGTCTGCGAGCGCGTGATGCGGACCGGCAGTCGACTGGCAATCGACAAAGTCTGCCTGACGGTCGCCGAGTGGAAGGAGAAGCGCGACGTTCAGCGCTGGGATTTCGAGCGGGTTCAGCGGGTCGTAAACCAGGAGCCTTCCGATCTGGCGGGATATACCCGTTAGTCGGGAACTCCCAAGTCGAACTCGACCTCCAAACTCGGCTCCCTTGGACATCCTGGCCACCGGGACAAATCGAGTCTGTCTGGGGTCGGACACTGCCGCCGCACGCTGGCGGCAGGGATGGGTCGAAAGCTGCCATTAGGGGGGAGCTATCAAGCAGACAGCCGCTCGTAGTCGCTTCCCCTTACCCATGTCCTGAACCGGTCGAATGCAGGAACATCCCCGGCTCGCGGCGTGCGCTGCTCCATCCTTTCGGCGAGCCATTGCAGCCACTCGAACAAGTTCGGCCAGCCGTTCTGCCTTCGCTCTTCGATATACGGCCGTAGCTTTTGCCAGCACAGCACTGTCACCCCACGATAGGAATCGGCATACATTTCAATTGGCACGTGACCTCGCGCAACTAAGGGGCCCAGACTTTCGAAGAGCGCAAGCACACCCATCACCGCACCGAAATTCTTCCCGAGACTGCGTGTGAGTTGCGCCTCAGTTAACCCGTCCGGCAGACCATGGATCAACATCAATGCTTCGGCGGCCTGAGGTGCCTGCAGCGGTCGCAGTAACTCGATGCCCGCTTGGACTTCGCGCTGCACGCGAAGCTGCCGAAGCTGAACCAGGCCGAAGACCACTCCGATGATAACTGCCAAGGTTTCCAAGGCTTGCAGGATCAGGTCCCAAGACATCTGTCGGTGTCTCCGTTGCGGTCTTCGATGGCCTATCAGAAGCTGCCTCGTCCGCAACGAGTTCTCGAACACCTAGTCCCAGCCTGCTCCGCACCAAGCTGACACTAGGCTAGCGGCAGCTTTGGGTCGGAAGTGGCTACCCGCTATAGCGGCACACATCAGGCGAGAAATCGACTAAGCTCGTTCCACAGTTCCGGCCAACCCTCGTCCGTAATCTGCGGGAGGTGGTTTCTTCCCTCCAACGGCACGAACTCGGCACCTGGAATGCTTGACGCGATAAAGCGTCCTGCGTCGAACGACACTACCTGATCGTCCTTGCTGTGCATGACCAGCGTCGGTGCCCGGATTTTCGCGAGCGACGCCGTCACATCGAAGTCGCCCAGCATCTCGATATAGCGGAGCGCCATGCTCGGGGTGGAGCTCTGCTCCTGAATCTTGTTCCACCAGTCCGTCTGCGCTCGTGTCGCGCCGGGGAAGTACTGGCTGGTGAATATTTTGCGCAAGCCAGGTGGCAGATTGCTGTCGCCAGATCTGGCGAGCACGCAAAGTGCCTCCCAGCTGTCTACGAAGTCGCGGTCTGGCGAAAATCGCCAACCGCGGGCGAACCCGTTGACGAGGACGAGCCTCTTGACCCGCTCGGGATAGCGTGCCGAAAATGCGATCGCTGTTGGACATCCCTGCGAGATCGCGAACAGGTCAAATTGTACCAAGCCGGCCGCGTTCACGACAGCGACCAAGTCTTCAACGAGCAGATCGAATTTCAAATCGGTTATTTCGCGAGCCGACATTCCGGTGCCGCGTTGGTCGTAGCGAACGAGCGTGTTGCGGCTAGCTAACTCTTCGATCCAGTTGCGCCACAACGGGTTTTCCAGTTCATGTTCCAGATGGTTATTGCCGTTGGCCGCCTTCACCAACACGGGTCCATCGCCCAGCAGACCATAGGCAAGAGTCACACCGTCATCTGCACGCGCGAATGTGATGCGCTGACGGCCCCGCACTGGACTCTTGCGTGTGACTTCCTTGTCCTTCGGAAGATCAATCGGCCCGAGCGACAGTTCCAATTCGTCTGGTAATCCACCGATTGGGCTCGCCAGCCAACGAGAAAGATCGATTGTGTGGAACTGGCGGAACCCGAGGGGCGGGGTCGTGCCATCAATAGTCAACGGGACGAGCTTTGCCGCTTCGATCGCTGAAGTGGCCTCGTCACGAACCCAAGGCGAGGTTTTAGACTGTGTCGACCACAGGACGATGACCTTCTCGCTTGAACCAAGCGCCTCCTCGATTTCGCGGCTGTATTCTGCTCCGCCCGTTATCCGGCGATCCCACCAGACCGAGTGACCCGCTTGCTCAAGCGCTTCAGCGAGAGCTTCGGCAACCGCCACGTCGCTTCGCGCGTAACTGATGAAGATTGTCGCCAAGGCTTTGCTCAGTATTTGAGATCGGCAGAAGCATCTCCCGTTTCGCTAATGTCTGCAATGGGTCGAAAGCCGCCACTAGCTCAAGAGAGATTTTGAGTGGGCGGCTGACATGCTGCTATGGTCAGCGGCATGGCCAATCTCGCCCAGCCCGTTCGACTTTTTGATAGCTTTGGGCTTGCGCCACGAATGGTCCGCTTTTTCTTGCTTGAGAAGCACATCGATATCCCCAGGTACCAAATAGACCTTCTTCTCGGCGAGAATCGCGACGAGGAGTTCCTAAAGCTCAACCCGTCAGGACAAACCCCTGCTCTAGAGCTCGAGGACGGCACAATCCTGGCTGAAGCGCCTGCGATTTGCGAATATGTCGAAGAGGCCTGCCAAGAGCCCGTTCTAATCGGCGAAACCCCATTACAGCGCGCGATCACGCGCATGTGGTGGCGTAGAGTTGAGTTAAACATCTGCCAACCGATGATCATGGGGTATTATTTCGGCGAAGGGCTCGAACTGTTCCGGACGCGCACTCGCTGCATCCCCCAAGCAGCCGAGGGGATGAAGGAGCGGGCGCGGGACGGCATGCGCTGGCTCAACGCGTTGCTTACCGATGAGTGGATCGTCGGCCCTCGCTTTTCAATCGCGGATATGTGCCTCTACGGTTACCTCGACGAACTTGCTGACAAGGGGCAACCGTTGCCCGAAGATTGTACGAATGTCAGGCGCTGGTTTAAGGCCGTGAGCACTCGTTCAACCGCCGACCGGAGCGTGTGGAGATTGACCCGGTCAGCATGAAGCGGCGCTCTGCTGAGTACTACCGAACACAGACGTGCTGTTAGAGTCGGTTGGTAGATTCAATGGCCTCGATACACTTGCTCGCTCGGCCGAGCATTGCCTGATAGGCGCGTGTGTCGTGTATCCGCTCCCACGCCGGGTCAGCCTGAAGAAGCGCCAAGTGAATACGGTTCTGCGCCGCCTCCACGAATGGTTCTATCACATCTAAGGCTGCTTCCGGCTCTTCCAGGAACTGGACCAGGGTCGCCGCAAGATTATAGCGCATACGCAGATTTCCGGGATCGACGCTCAGCGCTTTCCGAATCCATTTTCTAGCGCGGTCCCGATGACCAAGTGCTGCCAAGCCCTTGGCCCCCGATGCGAAAGCCGCCCCATTGGAAGAAGCCGCTGCAATCGCCTGTTCAGCGCGCTCAACCGTGAGCGTTGCAGCACGATCCATACCATCATCATCTTTGATTGCCCGGTAACAAGAAACCAGCATCGCCGGGCTTTCGTGATCGCTCTTTGAGTGCAACGCCGCCTTCTCATAGAACGCGATCGCTTCGACCGCTCTCCCTTGAACATAATGAAGGGAGCCGGCTTCCTTGTTCAGGTCGATATTGTCAGGGTCCAGAACCAAGGCTGCCTGGATTTCTCGGACGGCACTCTTGAAGTCACCTCGCTCTTGGAGATTGCGCGCCTTTGCAACGATGGCGACCGCAGACGACGTGCTCGCCTGCGGAAGATCGCGTGTGGCGGAAGGCGAGAGACCGGCATCACACTTGGCGGCAATCGACTTCAAGATGTTGTCTAACGCGTTTTCGAGACCATGATCCGTCGGAATGGTCTGGAATTGTCTGAAGCCTAGCGGTGGCTTGCAGTCGTCCAGCGAGACTGGCAGCAGCCGATCCGTGTCACGACCTTCGGCGGCCTCGTCGAGAACCCACGCGGAAGCGATCGCGTCCTTCGACCAGAGAACGAGGACAACGTCGGCAGCTGTAAGGGCTTGCTCAATTTCGGCTGCAAATCTCGATCCTCCGCTGATGTGCTTATCCCACCAGACGTCGTGATCGCGTTCACTCAGCGAAGCAGAGATCACCTTCGCGGCGTCTGCGTCCTTACGCGAGTAACTGAGGAAGATTCGCGCCACAGCTGCTCGCCGCTTAGGGCTTTGGCGGGTTAGACGGTCGGTACAACATGGCGGAGAATTTCGCACTCGAGGCCGATGTCCGCAATGGGTCGAAAGTCGCCGCGGCAGGTCGGGATGGAAAGCTACCCTTGGAACTGACGTGGTTGCGAGAACTGATGTGTCGGCTATGCCACTTTGGTGACTGAGCAGCGCGGCGGTTTACCTGTTCTTGCTTTCCGCGATGGAGAGAGTTTCGAAGAGTGGCTGGATCAGCAACCTGCGGATGCCGCCGGGGCATGGGTGAAGCTCCCGAAGCAGTCGGCTAGCACACCTGGCATGACAAAAGCTGAAGCGATCGACGCGGCACTTTGTCATGGGTGGATCGACGGCCAGCTCGACAAATATGACGACCAATATTGGCTCGTCCGTTTCACCCCCAGAAAAGCTCGCAGCAAATGGTCGCAGGTGAACAAGAAGCGGGCGACTGAGCTGATTGCCGAAGGCCGGATGCGAAGATCAGGCGCTGCACAAATCGAGGCCGCAAGGAGAGACGGCAGGTGGGACGCCGCCTACGCGCCTGCAAGTTCCGCGAAAGTCCCGGCTGATCTTCAGGATGCACTCGACGCCAATCCGCAGGCGGCGAAGTTCTTCGCAACGTTGAAGGGGACGAACCGGTACGCGATCCTCTACCGCATCGGCTCGGTCAAACGGCCGGAGACGCGCGCCAGGAAGATCGCCGAATATGTCTCCATGCTGGAGCGCGGCGAGACCATTCACGGTTGAAGTTACGACTTCGGAGACCTGCAAATGTCTGCCATCGGCGCAAAGCAGACACTAGCTTCCAGCGCGAGATGCGCCCAACTGTAGCAGCCGCCTTCGCGGCCGGAGGTGGGACATGAACGTCTTGCGATGTCATCGGTTTGCGTGGGCGGTTTCGGCAACAATAATCTTTACGCAGCCGTCACTGGCCGCAATTCCAGCCCCCGCGGATCAGACCGTCGATGAGCGGGCGGTCTTGGCGGCAGACGCGCAGCAGCGGCTGGCTGTGGCATCAAAGGACATTGTTGCGATTGGCAGGATCTCAGATCCGCATTTGCGCGTGAACGCACCCAATAACCGCATTCTGACGCGAGAAGACTTGATGAGAATGGTTGCGTCGGGCGAAATCCGAAACGAGGTGTTCGAGCGCACTCCCGAGGATGTGGTCATCACAGGCGATGTCGGTGTGGTGATGGGCCACGAGGTGGTCGTCGCAGGCGCGGCGAGCGAGCAGGCCCGCATGTATGGTCGCAAGACCCTGAACCGACGCTACACCAACGTTTACATTCGTACTGGCGAAGGTTGGCGGCATCTCGCCCGGCACGCCAACATCATGGTGAGTGTACCTTCACAGTGATGTCCGCTTGGGTGGAACTCAGAATGGCAATTGAGCACATAGTCGAACTTGTTGCGGACCACGTACTGGACTGACCCGCAAAGGCACTTACCTCGTAGCTGTTTGGCACGAGGTCACGTTACCCGTGCCGGCGATGTCTGAAATGGCTGGTACGCGGACATCAACGTTGCCGGGAGCACTTAGCCTCGCAGCCAAGCTCGGGCATAAATTGCAGCCCCAACGAAGAAAGGGACGGCAAGAAGTAGTAACGGCCACACGGTGGTAAGTTGCATGGGCATCAAGGCCTCGATTTCGGCACGAACCCTATCTCGCTGCCTCACGACAGTGCATTGGGTATTGTACGTAACTGAGGCGCGAAAGCAGTTTCAGTCTGAAGCTAGATTTTCCGGAGGTCCGCAATCGGAAATCGTCGAGGCGCCGATTTAGGCACTACTCCGTATTTCGCCATCGGATCTGAGTGTTATACGCGAAACCATCGCCGTGCCGAGCATCAGCGCGACGGCGACTGAGAGACATACGAGAGCTCCCGCTGTGACGGAGCTTCATTATGTCCGCGCCAGACCATCACAAGATTATGCATGAGATCGTCACCCACTTCGAGACGCTTGCGGCAACGATTGAGCATGCAATTGTAGCCTTTGCTGACGACGAAAGGGGCATCGTCAACCTTGCTGCGTTGCAGCGGGCAAAAGATGCTGCTCACAGCGGCGCCCAACAGGCCCGCAACGCAACTTCAGTAATGAGAAGGGCACTCGACTGAATGCTGGAAGCCGGGGCTAGGGCCGTCGTTGAATGTTCCTCGCGGGCGTCGCCCTGGCCGTTTTGGCAGTGACTGTCGCTGTCCTCTAGCCTTCGCTCACCCCGCTTGAGGCGAGATGTGGCTTCGGGTCGAAAGTCGCCCTCGCTAGCGGCAGGAATGGGTCGAAACCTGCCACAAGCGGATCGTCAGCTAACGGCCAATCTGAGACGTCGCGATCCTCGCGTCGCGCTTGTCCCCACGCCTCGCCCGCGTGCTTTTCTTGTCCGTCTTCACTCACCGTGTTGCCCTCTGCGTTGAGAGAAGGCCGCGATTCACTCGAATTCACTCAAGCTCGGCAATGTCGCGCGGCGCTCAGCCCCGCGCCTCGCCCGCGCGCTTTTCGTACCGGTTTTTAGTCACCTTCTCCCCCTCTGCGTTACGAGAGGAGAGCCCGTCATTCGATTTCAGTCACCTAGACGGGGTCTCCAGGAGTTCGTTCGAGCACCAGAGCAGACTTTAGGCTGGACGATCGGCTAGCTCGTTTTCGAGTTCTGCGATCAGGGCTCCGATCGGTTCAGTTGACCCATTTGCAAGCTCCTGACGGGCGTGATTGAGAAGATCCTTCCAATGGCCAAGTGTATCGCCGTGGATGGGGTGGCCCCTTAAACGCCGAGCGCTCTGGACCGCTGACGCAAGATTGTTTGCAATGCTTCCATGAATTTCCATCCGGAGGATTTAGTGGAGTTTCCGGCGAAGAGCACTTGCTCAGCTTAAATGACAGCACTCGCGCTCTGGAAAAGTGGGCGCGCGGCGCTTGGCCCCGCGCCTCGCCCGCGTGCTTTTCCTATCGGTTTTGACGCAAGTAGTTTCCCTCTGACACAAGAGAGAAGGGTCGCTGACGCGTTTTGATGCACCTGGCGCATCGCCAAACGGCGTCGCGCGGCGCTTGGCCCCGCGCCTCGCCCGCGTGCTTTTCGTGTCGGTTTTGATGCACCTCACTGCCCTCTGGCGCCCGAGAGGAAGGCGATTGACGCACTTTGATGCACCTGGAGGGAGTTCGAAGTGTTCGCTCTCGCGTCCGAGACAGCCAAGCGAGCGTTAGACCATTCTGGACAAGCGTGTGTCAGGGATTAGCGGGTACCCATGGGGGAACCACGCACGCATCCGATCAGAGGGCTACTCTCGGGTAAGAAGCCTAGGCACAGGTCGTGAACTGGCGGGGACACAGATCTGCCCCCTTATGCCTTTGGGTGAGCGGTCGGCAGCGTTAGCGTCTCGCTTGCTCCCGTACCCCTGTCTCGAACTATGAGTTGGAACCTGTAGCCTTCCTGTAGTCCGTCATCGCCGATCTTGTCTCTTAATGTCGGGTCGATCGGACCCTTGATCACGTAGGCAAGATGGCCCGTCGTATGGCCGCCTGCGGCTAGGCGTATTGGGGACAGGAGCCAACAACGTGAAGTCACGTGGTGTCAGCTCCCAACTTCGGGGACCGTCCCTTAGCATCAGCATGAGCGGCGGCCGGGGAAGGGCCGGAAGCTGCACAGGCTTGGGCTGGTAGCGGGCTTCGACACGTTCAACAGCAAAGCACGCCAAGGTTAGCCCTAAAGCTGCGCCCACTTTCGTACGCGAGGGCCAGCGTGCGGCAGGCGCCGATCTAAATATAAACAGCAGACCGACTACCCATGCCGCCACTAGAAGCAGCCTTGCGACCGTCAACGTGTTAAGGCCCGCCGCCGCGAGTGACGACAGTAACGCCGCTGATGCCAGCCCGATGGCCAAGGCCGTAGTGCCGTCGGCCCACGGCCTAAGCCCCACTAGCTCACGATCTGGGCGACGTTGCTTTCTGCGCGGCGGCTTGGTTGTAGACAATACGCGCTACCCCCCTCAGTGCGTCCCAATAATGGGACCTGCTTTGACTAGCGTAGTCTAATGCTTAATGTGAACTTTGTGCCGATCAGGGGGGAGGGATGGGTGAGTTATGCCCAAGTCCATTACGGTGCGCTTTTTCGAGATAGGTAAGCTTACCCAGCACGGTGCTTCGCTCCGGCAAGCTCTTCAAGAAATCTACGATAGCGGACCACCCGGCGACCGGGAGGTGAAGTTATCCGAGAGCTTCTCTTGTCGGCTGGAACGGCTTCATACCACTGCTGGCTTCGTGTCGGGCGAAATGTTGCGCGTACGGACTACGGATTTCCCGTGCGAGGTCTTGCCTCAAGGTACTCGGAGATTGGGGGTCGATGGCCCCATAGGGGATGGCGTAGCGTTCAGGTTCCGGGAAGCCGACAGTCGCCTTGCAATCCAGTACGACCCTCGGGTTGTGTCTCCTGGCCGGATGTTTGACTACATCGCCCAGTGGCACCGCACGCCGCTGTTTGAGTTCACTCCAACGATGGACGATGATGCAATCGCACGGTTCCGCGCGCAGCCGTTGCGCAAGGTAAAGATCAAGCTGGCGACCCCAAGGAACCTAGCGGCTATCGAGGACGCAGCTGCTCCAGCCGCCCTAGCCCTGCGCGACTTAGGCGAAGACTACGAGGCCCCCGTTGTCACTCTCGAACTGAGCATGGGTCATGCGAAAGGCCATCTAGCAGATGGGGCTAAGCAGATGACCGAAGGCTTCCTGCGGATGCTCGGCCAAGGCGCTGACGTTAGGGGTATCGTGGTTACGCCAGATGCCGGGGAGGGCATAGATAATGAGGACATAAATCTGCTAGATCAGCTGCTCTCTGATAAAGACGAGATAGCCTCCCCACCTAACGACCCAGACGCTATCTATGAGGCTTGCGCTAGGCACGTTGAGCGTGTGCTTGCACGACACCAACAATGAAACTCGGTAAGACTACACTCTTCCTAGAAAGCTGGGGTCCGCTGCTCGTTGGCGGGCTTACCTTCGTTGCGCTGGAGCTTTGGCAGGGTGCCGTAGTCTCGCAGTTCGCAAACCACGGATGGAAGGCCGAGGGCCTATACGGAGCGGTCTTCAACTGGGCTGCAATCCAGACCGGCTTTGCCTTCGGGGTCTACGGCTTCGTAGCGAGTAAGGCGGGGGGCTTCATCGATGCGGTCCGGGGTACGGTCGCCATGGACCGTTTCCACCGTTACGTGAAAGCCGCAAACGTGTTGGGCTTTGTCCTGACCGTTCTTTCCATACCGCTGCTTGTGATAAATCCGGACCTTAAGGCCCCCACCTCGGTCGTCTACGCGGTGGTCTCCGCATGGTTTGCATTGTTCGTGTGGGCGTTCGTAACGTTTCTGCGCATAGCCTACACCTTCGGCCACCTGTCCGGGGTCAAGGACAACGCGCCGTTCTACCCAGCCGGGTCTTGATCGCGCCGAGCTTCGCTTGCAGGCATATGTGAAACTGTTACATCTGGCTGGCCCAACTGATACACCCACGGTTGGGCGGGCCTAATGTTTTCAATAGGTTAGGAGTGTGATGCGATAGTCCTCTCCTGGGCACCACCCGGCCTTCTTGAGCTTCGGCTGCCAGAACTGATTCAACGCCGGCTGTTGTAGAAGGCGAGCTTACAACAGCAGGGTGTTGCACCGGCCTATTTTCGGGTCACCTCAGGAAACCCTCACCAGCGGAGGGTTAAATGCTAAAACATGGTTCAGTGCAGGCGGCGACGAGCATCGCGCCGATGCCAAATCCAGCCAACGACATTACTGTGCTGAACGGACTGCCGCCCTTGGTTGTGCCGGAAAGAAACGCTCCGGCCAACGATAACCCGCCTGTCAATGATCTGCCGACTTGCCTTGCAGTCACGGACGATGAAGTAAGACTGCTTCATCTGTATCTTGGCAGAGAAATTCTCGCCTTGTTTGGTTGAGGAGTATCATGCGTTCATCTCCGGATTCCCCTCAGCTGCCACAAGCGGCACCTAGGGCAGCCGCCTATGTCCGTGTTTCGACGAACAGGCAGGCTGAGCATGAAACCAGCCTCGCCGACCAGGTCGCAGCAATCACGGCCTATTGCGAGGCTCGCGGCATCCTGCTGGTCGATGTGTATCGGGAGCCCGGCGCATCCGCGACGGATGACAACCGGCCACAGTTCCAATCGATGGTCGAGGCAGCAACTGCACGTGAGCGTCCGTACGATCTCATCATCGTCCACAGCTTCAGCCGCTTCTTCCGCGACCAGTTCGAATTCGAGCGCTATCGCCGCAAGCTCGCCAAGGCCAAGGTCGAGCTGGTCTCGATCACGCAGGATGTTGGGGAAGGTGCGACCGGTGATCTGGTTCGCTCGATCCTCAGCAAGTTCGACGAGTACCAGAGTGCCGAGACGGCGAAGCACGTGCGACGATCCATGATCGCCAATGCTCGGGACGGATTTTGGAACGGCTCGATCCCGCCGCTCGGATACAAGGTGGTGATCGCCGAGCGCCGTGGCGACAAGGACAAGAAGGTGCTTGCCGTTGACGAGGCCGAGGCGCCGCTCGTTCGGCGAATCTTCTCGCTGTATCTCGAAGGCGACGGAGCATCAGGTCCGTTGGGGATCAAGAAGATCGTCTCGTGGCTCAACGCTCGAAATTACTCCTATCGCGGCAAGCCCTTTCACGTGTCCAACGTCGACGTAGTGCTCAGGCGCACGACCTACATGGGCACCCACTATTTCAATCAGCGAGACTCGCGCACTGGCGAGCGTCGCCACCGTGACGAGTGGGTGCCGATGGCTGTGCCGGCGCTTGTCGAAGAAGAGACCTTTCAGCTGGTCCAGGCACAGCTTGGGGCACGCAACCTGAGGCAAACACCCGCCCGCGTCGTCTCCGGGCCAACCCTGCTTACCGGAATAGCGCGTTGTGGCTGTCCCGATTGCCACGGGGCCATGACCATCCGGACCGGCAAGTCTGGTCAGTACCGCTATTATGCTTGCTCGCGCCGGGCCACGCGCGGGGAGACTGCCTGCAATGGCCGTTCGATCCGAATGGAGAAGCTCGACGGTATTGTCCTCGACGCGCTCGAGCAGCGTGTGTTGGCTCCAGAGCGTCTGCCCGAGCTGTTGGCAGCGTTCCTGGAGAAGAGCGATGTGTCCGACCAGCGCAAGCGTGAGGAGCTCTCACTCCTGCGCGGTGCCCGGACGAACAGCGAGGGCGCGCTCAATCGCCTCTACGAGTTGGTCGAGCAAGGCCTTGCGTCACCCGCCGATCGCGACTTTGCCGAACGTCTGACGCATCATCGACAGCGCATCGTGGCAATCAGCGCCGATATCGCTTCGCTAGAGCGGCAGCTGGGATCAAGCCGGCGACGGATTACGCCGGACGTGGTCGGTCGATTTGGCAAGTTGTTGAGCGAGGGACTGCGGGCCGACAATCCCGCGCTGCGCCAAGCCTATGTTCGTCTACTCATTGACGACGTAACCGTTGATGAAACCGAGATTCAGATCCGAGGTTCGCGCAAAGCTCTGGAGCGCGCGGTGATTGCGACCGCGGCAAGCGCCGGAACCAAGGTGCCCATTTTTGCACGGGAGTGGCGCACCCGACAGGATTCGAACCTGTGGCCTCTGCCTTCGGAGGGCAGCGCTCTATCCAGCTGAGCTACGGGTGCTTCGCGGCCGACTTAGCGACGGCGGCTGCTAGCGGCAAGGCGTCAGGAAGGCTTTCAGCGCCTCGTGCAGGCGAGCCCGGGCCGAGCCGACGATCATCCCGACGTGACCCGACTGAATGCCGATCGTCTCTCCGGCCGCGACGGTGATGGCCGGGGCGATCTGGTCGCGCTCGGCGGTGAGGTTGAGAAGCGGGACGCTCAATCGCTCGGTTACGGTCCGGCCGCCGACCTCCCATTGGCCTGCGCCGGGAAGGTCCCGGCCGAAAATGTCCTCGATGAGCTCGCGCGCAGCGGGGAGGGGCAGGGGTTCGCCCTCGTTCGCCCAATCTTCGAGCTCGACGAAGCGCGCAGCTTCAGGGCTTGCGGGATCGAGGCGGCCGAACTCGGCGAATTTTTGCACCGTGCGCTCCGGAGCGAGCGACCAGAAACTGGCCTGAAGCACTTCCATCGGCAGCGCGCCGAGCTCGCGGCTCGCCGCCTGCGCATGTCGCCACATGTCGTCGAGCGCCCGCCGCGACGCGTCGGGATAATGGTCGAAATGCCACGGCGCTGCGAGCGTGACGACACGCTCGCACTTCGCAAGGTTCGCCGCAGCGAGCGCCATCGTACCGCCCAGACAGTAGCCGATCAGCGCGGGCGGTTTGCCGATGCTTCGCAGCAGCGGTAGAAGCAGCTCTTCGATGTGACCCGCCACGTCGAGTTCCGCCCTGGCCTTGGCTTCGCCCCAATCGAGCAAGAGCGTGCGCCGGCCCATGCGCGTCACTGCACCTGCGAGCGAGACCTGCTCATCGAGATCGAGGATGCGGGGCGGATTGATGAGCGACGGAATGAGGACGGCCGCCGGTCCGTCGCCGCCGTGGTCGCGCAAGCAGGCACCGTGAATGCGCGCCGTTTCAGGCTTTGCTGCGGGACGCGTGCGACGCGCCGCGCTCTCATAAGCGCGCAACCCAACGAGGGCTTCGCGCGCGATCTCAGCGTCCGTCTCGCCTACGCGCCGTACCAATTCGAGAAAGAGCGGGAGTGGGCGTGGCGCCTTGCCGTTCGCCGGTTCATGTTGCAGCGCACTAATCTGCGGTAGTAAGGCCTCGGGCGCAGTAGGCTGAGAAGTCCTTGGGGAACGGTTCATGGCGAAATCTTCGGGTAAGGTGACGATCAAGAAATACGCCAACCGGCGGCTCTACGACACCGAAAGCTCAACTTACATCACGCTCGACCGGCTTGCGCAAATGGTGCGCGAAGGACGCGAGTTCGAAGTCGTCGATGCGAAGAGCGGCGAAGACATCACTCGCCAGGTGCTGACCCAGATTATCGTCGACGAAGAAGCGCGCGGTTCGACGATGCTGCCGATCAACTTTCTGAAGCAGTTGATCGGCCTTTACGGCAACTCGATGCAGAATTTCGTGCCGCAATATCTCGAGGCGGCGATGGATGCATTTTCGCGCAACCAGAATGCGGCGAAGGATGCGTTCAGCGGAAACGTCTTCGCCGACCTCGCGAAGCGCAACATGGCAATGTTCGAAGACGCGAGCCGGGCCTTCACCGGCAAGAAAATCGAAAAGTCCGCTACGGACAGCAGCGAACTCGACCAGTTGCGCGCAGAACTCGCCGAGCTGCAGGCCAAAGTCGAACGCCTCAACCGTTAAGCCAGTCATGATCATTCGATTTGCCGCAGCGCTCGCGCTGACCGCCGCCGCCACGTCGCTCAACGCTCAAACTGCGACAACCATGACAACGACAGTCGACTACAGCATTGCGACACCGATCCAGGGCAACTGGAGCTACGCGCCCGTAACCGGCGGTAGCGAGGCGACATTCAGCAATGTTGCGAACCAGATGCAACTGAGCGTTCGCTGCACCGTCGCCGCTCGAAGCGTCACGATCTCCAGACCGGCGACTGGCGCGGCTCCGTTCCTCTTCGTCTGGACGAGCACTCAATCGCGGAATCTCCCGGCGAGCTTTCAGCCGGCGACGGCGCGACTCACTGCGAATCTCAGCGCCTATGACCAATTGCTCGATGCGATTGCATTCAGCCGCGGGCGCTTCGCGATCGGCATCGGCGCGCAAGCCGCGATCATATTTCCCGCCTGGGCGGAGGTCGCTCGTGTAGTGGAGGATTGCCGCGCCTGAATAGCGCGAAGCGATGAAGATTGCCGAATGTTCACCTCATTACAAGTCTTGCGTTGAGGTCGAATCCGACTCATCTTCAAGGCTGCTTCAACGCAGCGAAAGGAGGTGATCCGATGTCTCATGGTTCAGCACAGAGGTCGGAAAGGGGTGTTCGTAAGCTTTAATCGCTGACGAACGGCCACACCTTCGGCCGCTGACCATGTCGAAGGGCATCGCTGCAGGGAATGCGGCGGTGCCCTTTAACATATCTGGAATACCTGAATTTCGCCTCAGGAATTGACCGGCTTTAAAGTCTTCGCGGGTTTCGTTAGGGAACCGTCACGGCAATTCAAATGTCTTTCCGCCCAATGGATGGAGATAAAGTGATGGCCAAACCTTCGAAAAAGACTTCGGGCTCGTCGTCGAGCAGCGACACGATGGACAAGCTCGCCAAGGCGGCGATGAGTAAGGAGATGCTCGCGGCCGGTCTCGCGGCTGCGGCAGCAGCAATCAGCGCCAGTCCAGCTGCGCGGCGCAAAATTCGCGACGCCGGTCTCGACGCGGCGGACACGGCTTCGGCCGCGGCAAGCAATGTCGTCAGCAGCGCGACCAAGCTCGGTTCGATCATCGCGGAAGCGGTCGCCGAAGCGGCGCAGCGCGTGATGTCGGGCAAATGGTCGCTCGAAGGCAGCGCGAGCACGTCTTCCGGTTCGACTTCGGCGTCGGCTGGAGCAGGCCGCGGCGGCGGTGCGCGCAAGGCCTCGACTGGCACGAAGCGCAAGGCATCGGGCACCCGCAAGACGTCGACGCGCGCCAAGTCGGCGACAGGCGCCACGCGCTCGACGGCGGCGAAGAGCACTGCCGCGAAAAGGCCGGCTGCGCGTTCGACTGGCGCGGCCAAGAAGCCGCGTGCTGCGGCTTCGCGTACGCGCGGAAGCGGAACGCGAGCACGCACGACGCGCGGCGGTGGCCGTGGCGGACGTGGCGGGTCCGGAGGCGGTTCGGGCGCAACCCCGAGCTAAGCTTAGGCAGCGCGATCCTCGAACTGGAGGCGCGCAAGCCGGGCATAGAGGCCGCCGCGGGCATTGAGGCTCGCGTGCGTGCCCTCTTCGACGATGCGGCCTTCGTCCAGGACGACTATGCGGTTTGCCGCGCGCACGGTCGCGAGGCGGTGAGCGATGACGATCGTCGTGCGGTGTTCCATCAGGCGGTCGAGCGCGTCTTGCACCAGCCGCTCACTTTCGGCGTCCAGCGCCGAGGTCGCCTCGTCGAGCAAAAGGAGAGGGGCATCGCGCAACAACGCGCGAGCAATCGCGATGCGCTGGCGCTGACCGCCGGACAGACGCGCGCCGCCTTCGCCCATGAACGTGTCGAGCCCTTCCGGTAGCGCGCGCAGGAATTCCTCGGCATTCGCATCGCGCGCGGCCTGCCAAATCTGCTCCTCGCTCGCGTCCCAATTGCCGTAGCGAAGATTGTCGCGCGCGCTTGCCGCGAAGATCACCGTGTCCTGCGGCACCATCGCAATGCGCTGGCGAATGTCGGCGGGGTCGGCTGCCTTGAGATCGACGCCGTCGAGCAGCACGCGGCCGGATTGCGGATCGTAGAAGCGTTCGGCGAGCTGGAAGATGGTCGTCTTGCCGGCGCCTGAAGGCCCGACGACGGCGAGCCGCTCGCGCGGCTTCACGCGCAGGCTGAAGTCCTTGAGCGCTGAAGTCTCGCGGCGCGTCGGATAATGAAAGGTGACGGCGTCAAACTCGAGCTCGCCTAGAGGCGGTGTCGGCAGCGCGATCGCATCGGCGGGAGCCTGGATGTCCGGCCTGGCATCCAGCAATTCCGACAGGCGTTCGGACGCACCCGCCGCTCGCAGCAAGTCGCCGACGACTTCGGACAAGGCGCCAACCGCGCCGGCAAGCAAGCCACCGCACAGGACGAAGGCGGCAATCGTGCCGCCGCTCATGCTGCCCTTGGCGACGTCGACGGCCCCTTGCCAGATCACCATCACGATCGAACCGATCATCAGAAAGATCATGATCGCAGTCAGAATGGAGCGGAGCGCGATGCGCCGCTTGGCGGTTGCAAACACGCGCTCCACCGCCTCGCTGAAGCGCGAGGACTCACGCTGCTGCTGGTTGAAGGCCTGGACGATCTTCATCGAGCCGAGGACTTCGCTGGTGACGGTTCCGACGTCGGCGATCCGATCCTGATTGCGGGTCGAGATTGCCCGGACGCGGCGGCCAAGCGTCAGGATCGGTCCAAGCACGAGCGGAATGCCCAGGAGCATCAGGCCGGCCAGCTTCGGCGCGAGGACGAACATCGTCGCCACGCAGCCCAGTCCCATGACGACGTTTCGCAGCGCGACCGAAACCGTGGTGCCGACCACCTGCTCGATGATCGTGGTATCGACCGTGATGCGCGAGGTGATTTCGGCTGGCCTGTTCTCCTCGAAAAAGCCCGGGGACAGGCGCAGCAGATTGCGGTGCACCGCCAAGCGGATGTCGGCGACGGTTCGCTCACCGAGCCAGGAGACGAAATAATAGCGTGTGGCGGTGGCGACAGCCATGACCGCGACGATCGCGAGGAGAGTTTCGAACCATGGCGCGATCGACTGGGCATTGCCCGCGCCCGACCCGAAGCCCTTGTCGATAACGAACTTGAAGCCCCACGGGATTGAGATCGCGGCTCCCGCGGCAACCAGCAGCGCAATCGCCGCAACCGCGATGTGACCGGGGTAGCGAAGCGCGAAACTCCACACCATGCGAAGGTTTTTGATGGAGCGGCCCTTGGGCCGGCTCTGGGGTGTGGTAGCCATCTGTACGCTCTAACAGCGTGCCATAATCGGCTCAATTGCCGCACTGCGGCTTTCGCGGTGCAACATTCGCCTTGTCAGTGGAGCAAACGGGGGCCACATCGGTTGGGACAGAGCGCTTTTGTGAGGTTCTATTGCTATACGACGCCTATGAGGTTCAGCGTTCTTTTCTCGCAGGTGCGAGCAAGCTAGCGGGCCTGGGAGCCGGCTGGCTCTCCAATCCGGCCAATCCCTGGGGATACAATTCGATGAGCCCGCTGGTTGGGGCGAGCCTCGAAGTGTTTGCTCATGCTTCGGCGCCGCGCGGAAAACCTGACTTCGACATTCAGTCGACGAAGATCGGCCGCAAGGTTGTCGCGGTCCACGAACGGATACTGCTCCGCAAGCCGTTCGGCCAGCTGAAGCATTTCGAGCGCGAGGGCGTCGAAGGCGGCCCGGCGCTGCTGATTGTGGCACCGATGTCGGGCCACTATGCGACGCTTCTTCGCGGGACGGTGGCTCGGATGCTGCCGAGCGCGGACGTTTACATCACGGACTGGCGCGACGCGAAGATGGTTCCGCTGTCCGACGGCACGTTCGATCTCGACGATTATGTCGATTATCTAATCGAGTTCCTGGAAGTGATCGGCAAGCGCACGGGTGAGCGGCCGCATATGCTGGCGGTTTGCCAGCCGGCCGTCCCGGCTTACGCGGCAACGGCGGTGATGAACGCCGCCAAGAACCCATGGCGGCCTAAGTCGCTGACCATGATGGGTGGCCCGATCGACACGCGAAAGGCTCCAACCGCGGTCAATACCCTGGCGACGCAGCGGCCGTTCGGCTGGTTCGAGAACAACGTTATCGCCACCGTGCCGATTATCTACCCGGGGGCTGGGCGAAAGGTTTATCCGGGCTTCCTGCAGCTCGCGGGCTTCATGACCATGAACCTTGGCTCGCACCTCATCAGCCACTGGGAGATGTTCAAGCATCTCGTGGTCGGCGACGAGGAAAGCGCCGATTCCACGCGCGGTTTCTATGATGAATATCGGTCTGTCTGCGACATGACCTCGGAATTCTATCTTCAGACCGTCGACGTCGTGTTCCAGCGGCACCTCCTTCCCGAAGGCCAGATGATGCATCGCGGGAAGCGCGTCGATCCGGCGGTGATCAAGGATACTGCGCTGCTGGCGATCGAAGGCGAGCGTGACGATATTTCGGGCATCGGCCAGACCAAGGCCGCGCTCGACATCGCGACCAAGCTGCCGCGGGCGAAGAAGCAATATCTGCTCGCCAAGGATGTCGGTCACTACGGCATCTTCAACGGCCGCAAGTGGCGCGAGCGCATTGCGCCGGTCGTCGAGAAGTTCATCGCCGCCAACGACTAGGCGGCGATCAACCCTTCTTCATTTTGACTCCGCCGAGCATCGTCAGCGCGACGAGGCTCCCGGCAGCCGCGACGGCAGCGGAGACGAACATCGCGCCGTGAAATCCAGCAAAGAGTTCGTCGCCTTTGCTCGACAGTACGGCGCCGAGCAGGGCGGTCGCGATGAGGCCACCGGTGCGCGCGACCGCACTGTTGAAGCCGGAGGCCATGGCGACATGCTGTTCTTCGACCGAAGCCAGCACCGATGAGGTGAGCGGCGCAACCGCGATGGTCATGCCGACCGCCATCACCAGGATCATCGGAAAGGCGCCCGTCCAATAGCTTCCGCTTGGGGTCACGAGTACGGCGAGAACCATGCCAGCCGCAACGATCATCGGCCCGACGCTCAGCGGGATGCGCGGGCCAAGGCGTGCGGCGAGGCTGCCCATCGTTGGCGAGATCGACGTCATGAGGATCGGAAGCGGGAGCATCGCGAGCCCCGCCTGCACCGGCGAATAGCCGCCACTCGAAATCAGCACGTACGGAATGAGCAGCATCGCCGCGCCGAACGCTCCGTAGAGTAGGAACGTCAGCAGGTTGAGGCCGGAGAAGCAGCGGTTGGCGAACAAGCTCAACGGCATCATTGCCCGCAGGCCACGCTTCTTCTCTGCCCAGAGGAAAGCCGCGAATGTGACAATGCCGATGGCGAGGGCGATTGCCGCTTCCCCGGTGAAGCTGCGCGTCGCTGACCACAACGTGAGCGCATAGGTAAGGCCGCCGAGCCCGAGCGTCGCCAGCAGTGCACCCGGATAATCGGTCCGGCCGGCGCCCGCCTCGCTGCTTTCCTCGACAAAGCGCGAGGCGATGATGATCGCGCCAAGCGCCAGCGGCAGGTTGATGTAGAAGATCGCCGGCCAGCCGACGGTACCGACCAGCCAGCCCCCGATCAGCGGCGCAATCGCCGCGGCAGCCGCTCCCGCAGCAGCCCAAATGCCGACCGCCCGTCCGCGCTTTTCACCCTGGAACGCGGCATTGAGCAACGCGAGGCTGTTCGGAAGCAGAAGGGCAGCACCCACACCTTGAGCGGCACGCGCGGCGAGCAGCAGCGGAAGGCTCGGCGCCAGCGCGCACACCAGTGAGGTGAGCGCAAAGATACTCGTGCCAATGAGCAGCAGCCGCTTGCGCCCGAAGTGATCGCCAAGCGCGCCGCCGAGAAGCAGGAGCGCGGAGAGCGGCAGCAGATAGGCATTGACGACCCACTGCACTTCCTGCGTGCCGGCGCCGTAGCTCCCGCGGATCGCGGGCAGGGCGACGCTGAGGACCGAGCCTTCGACGAAGGACAGGCTGGAAGCGAGGACGCAGGCCACCAGAGTCCAGCGCGGATCGACCCGCGTCTTTGAACGACCGCTGGAGTCGAGCGGACTCAACCGACCTTTTCGCCGATCGCTGCTTCGACCATCTTGCGCCACACGTCGGCATCGCCATCACTTGCCATGTCCTCGTCTGGCTCACGGATGGCATGGAGCACGGCGAGCGCTTGGTTCACATGTTGGCGCCAGACGAGGTCGACTTTCTCTCCTGCGGAAGGGTCGCTGCCCTCGGCATTGCTGCTGTGTGCTGCGCCGGCAAGGACGCGGGCGATACGCTCGACGAGCGGCTGATCGGAAACGGGCATCTTCGTTCCTCCCTCTTTGCCGCATTCAACCCGTCGAGGGCCGTTTGGGTTCAAGGATGCGCTTTAACAAACGTCGCGCCGCCAGAACGAGCCACAGCGAAAGGATGACGAGGATAAGCGCGATCAGCACCGCGGCGATCGGATTGGCAATGGCGAGCCCGAGTAGTCCCGCGGTTGCGATGTCTTCGCCGGTCGAGACGATGACATTTGAGAAGGGCTCTGGACTGGCGTTCACGAGCGCCCGCGCGCCTGCCTTGCCGGCATGGGCGACCAGGGCCGCGCCGCCGCCGAGCAGGAAGCTCCCGACCTGCCAGGCCGGATCGCCGCCGTCGATGATCGCCATCGAGAGAAGCGCGCCGCCGATCGGCCGGACGACGGAATGAACCGCGTCCCACAGGCTATCGACCCAGGGAATCTTGTCGGCGAAGAATTCCGCAACCGCGCCGACGCCCGCAATCCCGAGGATCCAGTTGTTCGCGAGCACGTCGAGCGCGTGCAGTTGCTCGGGTAGCGGCACCCAGCCGAAACGCATCGCCAGCCCGACCGCGAACGTGACGAGGTAAAGCCGCCAGCCGGCAAGCAGGCTAACCGTGGACGCCAGCGCGATCAGTTCGACAGGCGACACGCCCAGGGTCAGTCGTCGGTTGCGTCGGGCATGCCGGCAATCTTGCGAGCCGCGTGGACGAGCTCGACCGGAAGCATGGCGATGATCGTGCTGTTGTGCTCGACGCCGATCTCGCTGAGCGTCTGGAGGCGCCTAAGCTCAAGGGCGCCGGGCGCCTTGCTGATGACCTCCGCTGCCTCGCTAAGTTTCGCCGCGGCTTCCTGCTCGCCTTGCGCCCGGATGATGCGCGCGCGCTTCTCGCGGATCGCTTCGGCCTCCTTGGCGATCGCCCGCTGCATTTGCTCGGGGATGTCGACGTCCTTGATTTCGACGGCATCGATCTCGACGCCCCACTTCAGCGATGCTTCGCGCAGCAGCTGCTGGAGGCGATGGTTGATCGACACCCGGTCCTTCAGCATCTGGTCGAGCTCGCTCTGGCCGATGGCGTCGCGCAGCGCGGTCTCCGCCGCCTGGACCGTCGCTCCGCGCCAATCCTCGACCGAGGTTACGACCTGGGTCGGGGAGTCGGCCCGGAACCAGACGACGGCGTTGACCCGAACCGCAACGCCATCGCGCGTGATCGTCTCCTGCGTCTCCAGTTGGTAAGTGATGATCCGCTGATCGACGCGGATCACCCGATCGACGAACGGAATCAGCCAGTACCAGCCCGGTCCTTTCATCGTCCCAAGCCGCCCAAGGCGGAACAGCACGCCGCGCTGATATTCCTGGTTGATGCCGAAGCTCTTGAGCGCACTGACCAGCAGCAGGACCAACGGTACGAGTAAGATCAACAATCCTGGTGTCATACGTTTCCCCGCGTGGCCGGTGCCGCTTGCTTACAGCACTTCGAACAATCCCGCTGCGCCCATGCCGCCGCCGACGCACATCGTGACGACAACATATTTCACGCCGCGCCGTTTGCCTTCGATGAGCGCGTGACCGGTCATGCGGGCGCCGCTCATTCCATAAGGGTGACCTATCGAGATCGAGCCGCCGTCAACGTTGAGACGATCCTCAGGAATGCCGAGTTGCTCCGCGCTGTAGAGCACTTGCACGGCGAACGCCTCGTTTAGCTCCCATAGGCCGATATCGTCGACCTTAAGGTCGAAGCGCTTGAGGAGCTTGTTGACCGCATCGATCGGGCCGATGCCCATCTCGTCCGGTTCTGTACCGGCGACCGCCATGCCGACGTAGCGGCCCATCGGCGAGATGCCGCGGCCCGCGGCTTCGCCGGCCTCCATCAGGATCGATGCAGAACTTCCATCCGACAATTGGCTGGCGTTGCCGGCCGTGATTGACGTGTCGGGACCGAGCACGGGATTAAGGCCCGAGAGGCCCTCCAGCGTCGTGTCGGCGCGGTTGCCTTCGTCCTTTGCAACTGTGATTTCGTGCTGCGAGACCTCGCCAGACTCCTTGTCCTTAACTGACATGGTCGTCGTGACGGGCACGATTTCGGCGTCGAAGCGGCCGGCGGCTTGCGCGGCTGCGGTGCGCTGCTGGCTCTTCAGCGCATATTCGTCCTGCCGCTCGCGGCTGATGCCGTATCGGCGAGCGACCGTCTCGGCGGTCTGGAGCATCGGCATGTAGACATGCTTGTGCATGGCGATCAGCGACGGATCGGGCGCGATCCGCATCTCGGGCGTCTGCACCAGGCTGATCGAATCCTGCCCGCCCGCGGCGACTACGTCCATGCGGTCGGTGATGATCTGCTTGGCGGCGGTGGCGATCGCCATCAGGCCCGAAGAGCACTGGCGGTCGATGGTCATGCCCGACACGCTGACGGGGCAGCCGGCACGCAGGGCGACCTGGCGCCCAATGTTTCCGAACTGCGTGCCTTGCGTCAGCACCGCGCCCCACACCACGTCGTCGATCTCGCCCGCGTCGATGCCAGCGCGTTCGATCGCCGGCTTCAACGAAAAGGCGCCCAAGGTCGGGCCGGGCGTCGCGTTGAACGCGCCCTTGTATGCGCGGCCGATCGGCGTCCGGGCAGTCGAAACGATCACGGCATCGCGAGCCATTATTCTCTCCTCAGGTGAACATCAGTCCAAGCCACACGGCAGTCAGGGCAGGCTTCTCCTCGCCCTCGATTTCGACCGTAACCGTATGACGTAACAGCAATTGTCCGGGCGCTTTCTCGTCGACGGAGTCAAGGACGAAGCGGCCCCTTACTCGCCTCCCGGAGCGCACCGGCGCAAGGAAGCGCACGCGGTCCAGTCCATAGTTCACGGCCATCCTCAGACCGTCCGGAAGCAGCATCGCCTCCGCCCCCATGCGCGACAGCAGCGAGAGCGTCAGGAATCCGTGCGCGATCGGTCCGCCGAAAGGCGTCTGCGCGGCAGTCGCAGGATCGACGTGAATGAATTGCCGGTCCTCGGTCGCGTCGGCGAAGGCGTCGATGCGTTCCTGCGTGACTTCGAGCCAACCCGAAACACCAATTTCCTCGCCAATGCGGGATCGGATGTCGTCGAGGCTGGCGATTGGCATCGACGCTTATTTGCAGAGGTGTGAATAAGAGCGCAACTGCCGATCAGAGCGGAAGTGGCGCGGTTGGCTGGTCGGAAGCGCGGAGAAGTTGGAGTTTCTTGGCGGCGAGGCTTTCGACGAGTGCACGAAGGATCGCCGCGCGGTTGGCGGGCATGACGTCATTGTCGCGGGTTGCGTCGTCGTAGACCAAATCGAACGAAAGGCCGCCGCCGCCGCCCGCACCAGACAAGGTGCAGCGAATGAGCTTGCAGCCTTTCCGTTCCTCGACGGCTTTAGCGGCAAGCTCCGCAACCATATCGATCGAGGCCGCCGATGCTTCGCCGCCGATGGCGAGATAGATTGTCACCCGCCGCGCCTTGGCAGCAGCCATGTTGTGGATCTCGCGCTCGAGAAGCTTGGTGTTGGCCATGATCAACAACTCGCCGGTGATGGAGCGGAGGCGGGTGGTCTTCAGGCCAATGCGCTCGACAGTGCCGGTGCTCTGGTCGTAGCGGATCGTGTCGCCCTTCTTGAAAGGTTTGTCGAACAGGATCGAAAGGGCCGCGAAGAGGTCGGAGAAGATGCCCTGGGCGGCGAGGCCGATGGCGATACCGCCGATGCCGAGGCCAGCGACAAGCGCGGTGACGTTCACGCCCAGATTGTCGAGGATCAGGATGCCGGCGATGGCAAACAGCGTGACGCTGATCAGCACACGGATGATCGCCATCGCATTGGCGAGGCCGCTGTTGTTTCCTTCCCCCGCGATCCTGCGGCCGATGAGGGCAAGGATCAGCTCTCGGACCCAGATTGCGCCCTGCACCGCGAAGGCGATGATGAACAGTATGTCGATGAGCCGCGCGATCTTGTGCGGAAATTCGGCGTAGGTCGAAACGACGTCTGCCGCGGCCACGACCATGAAGACGGTCGTGGTGCGTGCAAGGACGCGGCCGACGACCGTTCGCCAGCCTATGGTCTCGGTCTCCCGGGCGACGATCCGCTGACCGATCGTGCGCAGGATCAGCATCACCGCGACGATGATCGCGCCGACCAGAAGCCCGATCAGCAAGCCTTGGTGATTGTTGTTGAACCAGGTCGCGAGGTCTTGGCTGGCCATGACAGCGGTCTTGGCAACGACTTCCGTGGCAATCAAGCGGCGGTCTTCTCCTTCACCGCCGTTTCCTGCGACGCGGCTTCTTGCCGTTGAGGGCGAGAAATTCGAGCAACGCGACTTCAGTGCTCGACATGCGCGTCTTGGCACGCGGCCGCTCCATGCCGTTGAGCGGATCGCGCGCGTCATCCTTTACGGCCTCGAGCAATTGCGGGTGCACATAGGACTTGCGGCTGATCGCCGGCGTGTTGCCGAGCGCTTCCGCAACCGGTTCGATCACCGTCTTGACGCTGATCCGCGCGTCCTCGGCCTTCTTCAGCAATTGCTCTAGGGCGATGACGCTCGCGCCCCAGGTCCGGAAATGCTTGGCGGTGAAGTCGCCGCCGGTCGCCTGCTTGATATATTCATTCACGTCGCCGGATGTGATCGGCTTCGGCTCGCCGTCGCCGTTGACGTACTGGAACAGCATTTGGCCGGGCAGTTCCTGGCAGCGCTTGCAGATGCGCTTGAGGTTGCTGTCGCTGATCCGGACCTCGTGGACGATGCCGTGCTTGCCGGTGAAGCGCATCGTCATCTTGCTGCCTATGCTGCGGAGGTGGCGGCCGCGCAGCGTGGTGGCGCCGAAGCTCTTGTTGTCCCGCGCATATTGCTCGTTGCCGATGCGAAGATGCTCGGTATCGAGGAGCCGGATCACGGCGGCGAGCACGGTTTCTCGCCCGAGCTGCCGATGCTTCAGATCCCTCTCGACGTGGCGGCGAAGTTTGGGCAGCGCCTTGCCGAACTCCAGCAGGCCGTCGTATTTCGCGCTTTCACGCTTGGCACGAAAGTCCTCGTGGTAACGATACTGCTTGCGGCCCCTCGCATCGACCCCGGTCGCCTGAAGGTGGCCGTTGGGATCGGTGCAGAACCAGGCATTCTCATAGGCCGGGGGCAGGCCGACCGCGTTGAGGCGGTCGATTTCGTCGCGGTCCGTGATGCGCTTCCCGTCGGGATCGAAATAGGCCCAGTAACGGCCCTTCCGCTTGCGGGAGATGCCTGGCTCGGCATCGCTGCTATGCCTCAGCACGCCGATTGTCGCTTCACTCGGTCCATCGGCAGGCATAAGCGAGCGGGAAGGGCGGGGGTTCCTAACGGAAGTAAGGAGGAGACTCGCCGATGCCTCAGATCAATGAAGCGAGAGTGCTGATCGTCGCGACCGACGGCTTCGAGGAGTGGGAGCTGTTCGGTCCGCGCCAGATCCTGCAGCAGCGCGGCGCCGAGGTCGTGCTCGCGTCACCAAAGCGCGATCCGATTCAGGCGACGGTCCACGACGATCCGGGCAAGACGATCCGGCCGGACCTGACTGTCGACGAGGCGCTGGCCGATGATTTCGACGCGTTGATCCTGCCGGGCGGTGTTCGCAATCCCGACCATCTGCGGACCAACGTGAAGGTGATCCAGCTGATCAAGGATTTTGCCGACGCGGGAAAGCCGGTCGGCGCCATTTGTCACGGGCCGTGGCTGCTGGTCGAGGCGGACCTTCTGCGCGGGCGCACCGCGACGGCATGGCCGTCGATCCGAACGGATTTGCGGAATGCCGGTGCCAATGTGGTTGATGAAGCGGCCGTAACGGACGGCAATATCGTCACCAGCCGCAATCCTGAGGACGTCGACGCCTTCACCGGCGCGATCGTCGACCTGATCGAGGAGGCGCCGGAGGTCACGGAAATTCAGCATCCTCGCGAGATCCCAGCCTAACTGACTGGCAAGGATTAGCTGCTAGTCCGACTTTCATGCGCGGACGCAGGGAAGAGCGAATTGAAGCCGCAATCGATCAGACTGCGGCTGCGGTCTTCGCCGTGGCGGTGGCGTTCGTCGTCATTGTCGCGATGCGCGAGGCGCTGCCTTTGCCGCGTCTCGGGGCGGGTGCGTTGCTTTTCGGGGCGCTCGCTTATGAAGCCTGCGCAGGCGCGTTGCGGCGAGTGCCGGCCGGCGGGGAGGCGTTCAGTTCGTCATCTTTCGACCTGCCCGATCTTGAGTTCGAAGAAGAGCTGCTGCTGACCGAGCAGGCCAAGTTGCTTTTTACCGAGGAGGAGTTGCTGCTGACCGAGCAGGTCGAGTTGCTTCTCACCGAGGAAGACCGGTTTCGCCCCATGGCTGCCTCCGAAGCCGACGAACTCGTCCTCGACGATATCTTGGCCGAGCTTGGCCCGGAATCGCGTGTCGTCCGGTTGTTCGACCGGGCAGCGATGCCGACGCCTGGGCAGCTCAACGATCGTATCGAGCGGCACTTGCGCGGCGCGCCGTCCCAGCAAGCTCAGCGGCCGCAAACCGCGGACGCGTCGGAAGCGCTTCACGAAGCGCTTGCCGAACTGCGCCGCTCGTTGGGTTGACTATTCGCCAATCGTCAGTGCCTCGATCGTGATGGTCGTGGAGCCATCGGGCTCGCGAACCGGCTTTCCGAAGACTGTGACGTCAGCGACGATCTGACCCGGAATGCTAAACTCCGCATCCTCCAGCCCACCGCACATGCGCCTGACCACCTCCCCTGAATCGGGTCCACAAACACGGAGCGCGAAGTGTCGCTCGCCCATGAAAGTGAGTGATTGCCAATCGACTGATGAAACCTCTGTAAGCAAAATCCTATCGCGCGTTGCCGCTTCGAGCGATCAGCGCGCGGAGGAGATTGGCGGCCGCCGACGACATAGCGACCCGGTTCATTACACGGCCTCCAAATAAGCGCGCACCCGCGCGACGGTATTCGGTCGCGGGGAGCGGCCGTTGCGAAGATCGAAAATAAAAGCGTGGAAATCCGACGACATCGCGTCCGAAACGGGTCGGTGCAACGTCACTTCCGCGATCTCTACCTCTTTGAGCAAGTACACTGGCATTCCTTATTGTCGTCTGCGACTCGGCTGCCCAGGTATTCCCGACGCATTTCCTACTTGCATAGGCAATTACCTATCGTTAAAGAGGTGTTTAATGGTTTCGGATCCGCGCGCTGTCCTTGAGCGTCTCTGTGCCGAGCGCGGCGAGGACTTCGCCGGGCTCTCGCGGATGCTCGGCCGCAACGCAGCATATATTCAGCAATTCGTGAGACGCGGCGTGCCCAAAAGATTGAAGGAGGAGGAGCGGCGAAAGCTCGCCCGTTACTTCTCGATTTCGGAAAGCGCTCTCGGCGGTCCGCCCGAGGAACCGCGCGCGCCTGGCGAACTGGTCAGTATTAACCGCCACCCGGTTTCCGTCTCTGCCGGCCCGGGCGCGATTGCGAACGAAGGGCTGGGCAAACCTTATTTCGGCTTCGACGAGCGTTGGTTGAAAGCGCTGACGTCGACGCCGTCATCCAACCTTTCCATCGTCCGCGTCGAGGGCGATTCCATGTCGCCTACGCTAAACGACGGTGACGACATCCTCGTCGACCTCGGCGATTGTGGAGACCGCCTCCGCGACGGCATTTACGTCCTGAGGATCGACGATGCGCTCGTCGTCAAGCGCCTGGCGCTGAACCCGATGGGACGGCGGGTGACCGTGCAGTCCGACAATCCGGCTTATCCCGACTGGCCCGATTGCGGTTTCGACGAGATCAACTGCATCGGCCGCGTGATTTGGTCCGGACGTAAGGTCGTCTAGGACCCGCGGCGCAGGTCGATAAGCCACGTCGCGGCGGCAAGCGTGGCGCCAATCGCGAGACCGATCAGCACACCCTTCATCGGATCTTTGATCGCCAAGCCTGCGACGAAGCCTGCGAGAAGGAAGACGGTCAGGAAGCAGCCGCCGGCTTTGGTCGTACGCTGTATCACGCACGAGCCTTTGGCAGACGTATCCGCGTCAGGCCAGCGTCAGCCGTCGAATTGCGGCCAACCAAGCTTCTTTAAGAGGGCGGGGAAGCGGCCGTCGCTGCGCAAGGGGTCGAGGAAGGGATCGCGCGGCAGGGCTAGAAGGCCAGGATCCCTGACTTCTAACGACCGCTCCAGCGCGGCAAAGGCGCGATCCGCTTGCCCTAGTTGAGCGTAGATTTCCGCCTGCTGATAAGCTGCGCTATCCCCGAAAATCTCCTGCACTTGGGCAAGATTTCGGCTGGCGCGTGCAGCATCGCCAGTGCGGGCCGACAAGATGGCATCACCAGTCAGCCGATAGATATTATCTGGCGGCGCCTTCGCGTATGCCGCCCGCGCTTCTTCGGTCTTCCCTAGAAGGAGCAAACAATTTCCAAGACTGACGGGGCCAAGCGGACTTGCCGCGCGGGCAAGCTCAATGGTTTCACGATAAGTCTTCGCGGCCTCCTCATAGTTTCGGGCGTAGAACAGCGAGTTGCCGCGCATCGCTCTCGGTCGGGGATTGAGCGGGTCCAACACTATCGCCTTGTCGGCTGCCTTCAGCGCCTCTTTGCTGTTCCCAAGCCTGGCTGCGAAATTGCTGTACGTTTCGAGAACCTCAAACTCGCCCCGAAATAGCTTCAGCGCGCGCTGATATTCAGACAGAGCGGTAATGACGTCGAGCTTGCCGGTGAACGCTGCCGCCAGTGCCGCGTGAGCGAGTGCGCTTTCCGGGGCGAGCGCAATGGCCTGGCGAGCCACCGCCATGGCCTCATTGTAACCGCGGTCGAACTGGGCCGCCTTTGTGGAATAGGACCCGACGATGTTGACGATCGTACTCGCTTTTTGTGCGTAAGCGTCTGCAAAGCGCGGATCGACTTCAATCGCCGCATCGAACAACGTCAGCGCCTGCCGGAAATTGCCCTCGTTATGGCCCCTCTCGCGCAGGTCGATTGCCTTGAGGTAGAGGTCGTGCGCGGCGGGGCTGTCCGTGCCGCCATATGCCATTGCCCGCCGAGTCTCCGGGCTGAGTTGCAGACTAAGCGCATCGGCAACGCTCTTGGCGATATCCGACTGAATCATGAGAATGTCGCCGGGCGCGCGGTCGTAGACTTGCGACCATCGCTCGACGCCGTCGCTGCCGGAAACGAGCTGCGCGGTTACCCGAATCAATGAAGCCGACCGGCGCACGCTACCCGTGACCAGGTTGCCGACGCCGAGCCTGTGCGCCGCCGTGACAGCGTCCGAGTTCTTCACGAGTTCGGAGGATGTTCTGCCGATCACCTTCAGGTGCGGGATGCGCGCCAGAGCGCTGCGAAGCTCCTCAGCAATACCGTCCGAAAAATAGGCTTGCGACGGGTCGCCGCTGATATTCGCGAAAGGCAGTACGGCAATGCCCTCCGATGCTCGGGCATCGGTCGATTTGAAGAAAGACCATCCTGCAAAAGCGGCAGCGACGGCAGCAGCGGCTCCCCCAACAAGTAGAGAGCGCCGGGGCAACGACGGACCCTGCTTTGATCCGCCGGACTGGATCCGAGCACTTTTGCCGGCGATGATCGCCTTGGCGCATTCCAGAACGGCTCGGTACCGTTGGTCGGAGCGATCGCCTTTCCACCCAACCAGCGAAATCGCCTGTGTCTCGCCGAACCCTAATGGCGGCTGGGTTTTATCGATGAGGACAGGCACATAGACGTTGCGCCGCTGGGCGCGGGATGCCTCGTCGCGCACGAAGCGCCCGTCTGGCCCCACGGAACGTTTGCTCCAGATGACCAGGACACATTTGGCACTGTCGAGTTGGGTTTCGATCGTTTCCCGCCAAGCGTCGCCTCCGCCGATGTGCGCATCCCACCAGACGCCGAGGCCGTCCTGCTGCAAGGCGTCAACCAGGGGCTGAACCCGCCGCCGGTCTTCCGCTTTGTACGAGACGAAAATGTCGGACATCGAAAAAGGGCCCCCCAGCTCCCTAACATGGTCAACGGGCCGTTAGCGACATTTGTCGGCACTCGGGAAACGGGCTCGGGCTTAATGAAGCTGCATGGACACCCCCTTCATCCATGGCCGCGTCGCGCTTGCCGACGCTTCCGACCTCATGGAGCGCTTCGGTGACGATGCCGGCTATGAAGCTGCTGCGCGCGCCGAGGAAAGCCGCGACAACGGCAATGTCACGCGCTTCTGCCACTGGCGGCATATCGAGCGGGTGATTGCGACGCTCAGCAGCGAAGAGGTTAGCGGGTCCGTCCACTAAAGCCCGGGATTCGGGCGGTTAAGCGCTCCCGGCCAATCCTTCATACTGGCGCCGTTCACAAGCGCTGGTTAAGGCTGATCAAGGATGATCGGGCGGGGTTCAGTGGGGAGGGCCGCATGGCTGCTCTCGGCGGCCAGTGCCGTCGCGCTCGCTCCCGCACCGGCACTCGCACAGACGCCGCCCGCCGCACCGCAGCAGCCTGACGCTGCCGAGCTCGACCCCAGCGCACCGCTCGCCCCGATGCCGGATCTTGGCGTCGAGTGGCCCGACCTTAACGCCAAGGACGAAACGCTTCCTGCTACTGCTGGGACGGCGCCGACAGTGTCCCCCCAATCCAGCGAGGACGGAACGAGCCAGGTTCGCTACGCCTGGACCATAGAAGGCATCGGTAGCGTCGGCGGCGCGGAAGACATCCTCAAGAGTTTCCGCGCGCAATCGGCGCTCGAGACCGATCGGAAGAAGAGCGCCAACGCCGCGCAGATTGGCCGTCGTTCGCGAGCGGACGCGGACCTCCTAACCGAGCTTTTGCGGAGCCAAGGCTATTATGACGCGGTCGTCGAGCCGCGGACCGAGCGCGCTGCCGACGGCCTGCGGGTCGTGCTCACCGCCGATCCCGGCCAGCAATATCGCTTTGCTTCGGTCGAGCTTCCCGGTCTGTCGCAGGCCGGCGAGGAGGGTTCGAAGTTCCGCGACGTCTTCGGCGTCAAAGCCGGCGACCCGGTTATCGCCCAGGACGTCATCGATGCCGGCACTGCACTGACCACGGCACTCGGCCAGAACGGCTTTGCAAGCGCGAAGATCGGCGAGCAGCGGGTCGACGTCAATCACCAGACGCACCTGGCGACGCTGGTCTTGCCGGTCGATCCTGGTCCTGTCGCGCGCTTTGGCACAATCCGCGTCAGCGGAAGCCCGCCGTTCAGCGCCCGCCACCTTGCCATCATCGCGCGGTTCAAGCGCGGCGACCTCTTCAAGCGCTCGAAGATCGACGATCTGCGGCGCGCCCTGATCGCAACGACACTTGTCGCTTCAGCCGATGTCGAGGTCATCCCGGTCGATGGTGGACGCGTCGTCGACCTTGCCGTGAAGCTGGAGCCGGCGCCCTCGCACACCATCGCCGGCGAGCTCGGCTACGGCACCGGGCAGGGTGTACGCGCCGAGGCGAGCTGGACCGACCGCAATTTCATGAACCCTGAGGGCGCGCTCACGCTTCGAGGCGTGCTCGGTACACGCGAACAGCTCGCCGCGGTCCAGTTGCGACGCAGCAATTTCATGAAACGCGACCAGGTGCTGAACCTGCAGGCATCCGCGGGGCACCAGCGCTACGACGCCTATGAAGCACGCACGGTCAGGCTCGCAGGCAATATCGAGCGGCAGAGCAACTTTATCTGGCAGAAGACATGGACCTGGAGCTACGGCGCCGAGGTGCTCGCGACCGACGAGCAGGGCGTGTTCAGCACGTCAGGCATCAAGGACACGCGGACTTTCTTTATCGCGGCCCTGCCACTCGCGCTCGGCTATGACGGAAGCGACAATTTGCTCGATCCGACCACGGGCTTCCGGCTGAGCGGACGCCTAAGTCCCGAGCTGTCGGCGCACGGCGGAAAGTTCGCCTACGCCCGTGGCCAGATCGACGCGAGCGCATACAAGAGAGTGTCCGATCAGGTCGTCGCGGCGGGGCGCATTCGGCTCGGCACGATCGTCGGCGCGTCCGCCTTCGACATCGCGCCATCTCGGCGGTTCTACTCCGGCGGCGGCGGGTCGGTGCGCGGCTACGGCTACCAGCAACTCGGGCCGAAGGACGCCGACGGCGATCCGATTGGCGGGCGCGGACTTGCCGAGTTCGCTCTTGAAGCACGCATCCGGCTCAAGCAGTTCGGCGGGAACTTCGGCGTGGTGCCTTTCTTCGACGGCGGATCGCTGACGTACCACGCGCTCCCAGACTTCAGCACCTGGCGTTTCGCGGCCGGTATCGGCGCGCGCTATTATTCGAGCTTCGGCCCCATCCGCATTGACCTTGGCGTTCCTCTCAACCGGCAGAAGGGTGACGGTCTTGTCGCGGTGACCGTTTCACTGGGCCAGGCCTTCTAGGCGTGGCCGAGATCGCCGCCACCGCCGAAGGTACCCCGCCGCCACCGCGAAGACTGCGCCCCGACTGGCGCTGGCGTCTTCTGAACGAGCTGTTCGCGGCCTTCGTCGCCTTGCTGTTCCTGTTAGCCGGCGCGCTCGTGCTGCTCGACAGCGCGCCCGGGCACCGTTTCATCATCGACCGGATCCAACGACTCGAGACCGCTTCGGGGCTGAAGATCAGGATCGGCCGCATCGACGGATCTATCTTCGGCAAGTCGCAGCTGAAGAATGTTGCGGTCTCCGATCAGAAGGGCGTGTTCCTGACGTCGCCCAACATCAAGCTCGATTGGGCGCCGGGCGCGTGGCTCAGGAATAAGCTGTCGATCGACAGCCTGACGGCCGAGCGCGTTACGCTGACCCGCATCCCGGCGCTCAAGCCGACGGGCCGCACGGGTCCCATCCTTCCCGGCTTCGACATTCACGTTGGCGAGCTTCGCGTGGATCGCCTCGACATCGGACCAGGGGTCGCCGGTCAGCCGCGGAGCGGAAGCCTGCGCGGCAAGGCCGACGTCCACGAGGGCCGAGCCCTCGTCGAGCTTCAGGCGCAGATGAACAATGGTGGCGACCGCGTCGTCTTCAAGCTCGACGCCGAGCCCGACCGGAACAAGTTCGATGTCGCGGCGCACGTGGTGTCGCCGGCGAACGGGGTCATCCCCGCGCTCGCCGGGACGAAGCGCGCCATCAATCTCGATGTGGACGGGAAGGGAAGCTGGAAGAAATGGCGCGGGAACGCCGCGCTCGACCTTTCGGGACGCCCGGCGCTTCGCCTGGCGCTAGGTGTCGATAACGGCCGCTACCGTTTGCAGGGCAAGTGGGCACCGGCGCAATTCCTCACGGGCAAGCTCCGCCGCCTGACCGTGCCGTGGGTCAACATCCGCGGCGACGCGACCTTGAAAGACCGCATCATCGACGGTGAGTTCGTCGCCGGTACGCCCGAGTTGCGCGCCATCGCCAAGGGCGCGGTCGATCTCGGCAACAATCGCTATCGGGGAATGCGGCTCGGCGTCGACCTGCTGACGCCGTCCGCGCTGTTCCCCAACATGACTGGCCGCAACGTGCGCATGGTGTGGACGCTCGACGGTCCGTTTGCGACGGCGGACTATTCCTACCGCCTGAGCTCGCCGCACGTACAGTTCGACAACACCGGCTTCGACGACCTGCGTGCGGAAGGGCGGGGGAGGCTGTCGGGCTGGCCGATGCGCGTTCCCATCCGCCTGTCCGCCCGCGCCATCACCGGCATCGGCGACGTCGCCGGGGCCATGCTCGCCAATCCGCGGATCGAAGGCTGGCTCAGCATCACGCCGAAGCTTGTGCGCGGAGACGGCCTCAGGCTGACGAGCGCCAAGTGGACTGGAAAGATCTCGCTGCTTATCGACCTCGTCTCCGGCCGGTTCGACGTGACGCTGTCAGGCGCGATGCAGCGCTACCTCATCCCGGGTCTAGGTATCGTCGACGTGATGACCGACCTCCGCGTTGTGCCCGGACCCAACAACAAAGGATCGCACGTCGTCGGCACGGCAAAGGCGTGGGTACGCCGCCTCGATAACAGCTTCTTCCGCGATCTAACCGGCGGTCTGCCATCGCTAACGACGAACCTGGAACGCGGCGCGGACGGGATCGTCCACTTCACCAATTTGCAGATCTATTCGCCCAAGCTCAGGCTATCGGGCGCCGGACAGCGCTTCCATGACGGGACGTTCCACATCGTCGCGGCGGGGCGGCAGGCGAAATACGGGCCGGTCAAGCTGACGCTGGACGGTCATATCGAGCGGCCAAAGCTGGATATTTTCCTCGACCGCCCCAATGACAGCCTCGGCCTTCATGCGGTGCGGTTGCTGCTCGATCCGACGCCGGCTGGATTCAATTATCGCGCAAACGGCGGTTCGAGGCTGGGTCCGTTCACGAGCAACGGCCGCATACTGCTTCCGCACAATGGCGCGACCATCATCTCGATCGCGGCGCTCGACGCCGGCGGCGCACATGCGAGCGGAGACTTGCGTTCGGATCCTGGAGGCTTCAGCGGCCGCCTCCAACTCGCGGGCGGCACGCTTGGCGGCACGCTGGACTTCTCGCCCGTGCACGGCGCGCAGCGGATCGACGCGCATCTCGTCGCTAACGGCGCGAACTTTCCCGGCGCTTTCGCGGTTCGGATGGGGAGGGCGGATGGCACCATCATTCTCGCCGACGAGCGCACGACGATCGACGGCTCGATCGACGCGCGCGGCATCTCCACCGGCGCGATTACGCTGGCGCGGCTGACGGCGAACGCGAAGCTTATGAACGGAAGCGGCCAGGTCCGCGCCGCCTTCGCCGGCCGGCGAGGCGCGGCATTCGCATTCTCGACGCTCGCCGACGTTACTCCCAACCAGATCCGGCTCACCGGCGAAGGCCGCATCGAACGCCAGGCGCTTGTCCTAAACCAGGCCGCCGTTCTTACCCGGTCGGGAGACGGCTGGGAGCTTTCGCCGACGAACCTCAGCTTTGCCGGCGGAACTGCGATCGTCTCGGGCCGCAGCGGCTCCCGCCCGGAAGTGCACGCGCAGGTTCAAGGCATGCCGCTCGAAGTCCTGGATGTCGCCTGGCCCAAGCTCGACCTGTCAGGCTCGGCGACTGGCCGGCTCGATTATGCCTGGAAGGGCAATCGCGTGGGCCGGCTCAACCTTAAGGTCCGCGGTTTGAGCCGCGCTGGACTAGTGCTTGCCTCCAAGCCGATCGATGCGGGCATCGCAGCCGTGATCAACGGCAATCAGGCGGCCATGCGTGCCGTTGCCGCAAGCAACGGCACGGTCGTCGGCCGCGCACAGGCGCGATTTGCGCCGCTCGGCAACGGGCCGTTGTTCACCGAGTTGCTCAACGCGCCGCTGTTTGCGCAGCTTCGTTACGGGGGACCGGCGGACACCCTGTGGCGCCTGACGGGCAGCGAAGTCATCGACGTGTCCGGGCCGCTCGCGATCGGCGCCGACATCGGCGGGCGCTTCGCCGACCCGGTGATCCGCGGCTCGCTGCGGACACAGAATGCGCGGCTGGAAAGCCAGGTCACCGGCATGGTCATCGAACAGCTGACGACGCAGGCGCGCTTCTCGGGTCCGCAGCTCATCTTCAACCAGATTTCCGGCACCACCTCCGGCGGCGGCTCGGTGACCGGCAACGGTACGATCACCTTTAGCGGCGGTCGCACCGCGCTGAACCTCGGCTTTAACGCGAGCCAGGCGCTGCTGCTGAATCGCGACGACGTCGCCGCGCGCGTGACCGGGCCGCTGCAGATCCGCTCCGATGGGCAGACCGGCACGATTTCCGGCGATCTCAAGATGAACAAGGGCCGTTTCCAACTCGGCCGCGCGAGCGCCGCAGCGGCCGTGCCGCGCCTAAATGTGCGCGAGATCGGCCTCGACCCGGAAGACGTCATCGAGGCGAAGGACCTTCATCCGTGGAAGCTCGCGATCAAGCTCACCGGCAACGACGTTCAGGTGACGGGCCTCGGCATCAATAGTCGCTGGACCACGAATTTGCAGGTCGGGGGATTCGCGGATCAACCGCGCTTCACCGGGCGCGCCGAGCTGGTTCAAGGCAATTACGATTTCGCGGGACGCATCTTCCGGCTCGAGCGCGGGGTCATCCGCTTCCTTGGGGAAAGCCCGCCCGACCCGCTGCTCGACATTCGCGCCGAAGCCTCGCTCCAGGGTTTGAGCGCGAGCGTCATCGTGTCGGGGACCGGCCAGAAGCCGGAGATCACCTTCGCCAGCGTCCCGGCCATGGCGCAGGACGAGCTTTTGTCTCGCATCCTGTTCGGCACGTCGATCACCAACTTGTCGGCGCCAGAAGCGCTTCAGCTCGCGTCGGCGGTTGCGGCGCTGCGCTCAGGCTCGGGCAGCCTCGATCCGATCAATGCCCTTCGTCGAGCCGTCGGCCTCGACCGGCTTCGCATTGTCCCGGCGGACGTCGCGACCGGCCAGAAGACGGCGATCGCCGCCGGCAAGTACATCACGCGCAACCTGTTCGTGGAGGTCGTAACCGATGGCCAGGGCTATTCCGCGACGCAGGTGGAGTATCAGATGACCCGTTGGCTCTCGCTCCTGTCGACCATCTCCACCGTCGGCCGCTCCAGCGCCAGCGTCCGGGTCAGCAAGGATTATTAGGCGCGGATCTGCTTCGGACTCGGAGCGGGTGGAGGCTTAACGTCACTAAAGTCACTAAAGCCACGGAGAACGGCGCTTTAGCCGTGACCTTATCGACGTTTCGCGGTCGGATCTGGCATCGGACTTTGGGAATGAGCCTTGCCGCGCTTGCGGGCAGACAAGCTGGCAGTCGAAGTCCTATTTTGGAAGCTGCCCGGCTAGCGTCTGCTTTGGGTGGAAAGCGGACATTGCAGAGCCACGCCTGTCGTGACAGCTTTTGCCAATGAAGATTGACGCTCAAAACTACGAACGGATGCGGGCCTGGTTTGCCCGTCTTGCTCGCGAGACCATTCCGGCCCAGTTGCGAACTGCTGAGAATGATCCGGTAAAGTGTCTTGACCAGCTTGCTGCGAGGTGGCCTGCGAAGGCCCGATCAGGGCTGGCTACGGCCATAGGCGACACTATTGAAGCGACAGACGGTTGGCCTCGCGATCGAGTTGCAGCGATCGACATTGAACTCGTGCACGAAGGTTTGCCGAGCCTAACTGCGATGCGGTTCCAGTTCTCCAAGACTATCAGTCGGGTCGTACGTTGCGGCAGTATCAAGAACGAAGTTGAGTATTATGCCGTTCGGAATGCTGCCGAACGGGCGCAGGACGATCAAGAGCCGCTTTGGGAGCTTCTCTCAGAGTTTGAGCAGCGGCCAGCGGGCTAGTGGCCGGAATGGGTGGAAACCGACGGTTCTACTGACGGCTGAAAGCGACACTCTCGCCGGCGGCGAACGGCGGATGGGAGATCGCCGCGAACCAGTCGCTACTGAAATCAGGAAGCGCCTGTAGGTGGTCGATGAAATCCCAGCCGACCAGCTCCTCATGGAACGTGTACATTTCCTCCCCGACGAGCACCTCACAACAGATTAGATCGGTCGTGAGCTCGTCGCGCTTATAGAACGTCACCTTGGCAATGTCGTGCAGCTGAAGCCTGGCGAGTACCTCTGCGTCAATAGCGGCCATACGAGGAACTTTGGCTGTGCTTCCTAATGGCCGCAATGGTTGGAGAGCGGACATTGACGCGCACGCGTCGCGCGTGGACGTTTGCTTCCCATGAAGCGGATAAAACCACTGTTTCTCATTATCGCTGCTTTAGCGCTGGTTGTCGGCGGCATCGTTTTGAAGACCATCACCGCCGAGGGCTGTGTGGGCCATGGAGGTGTGGTGGCCGGGCCGATGAGCCGAAGTCAGTACTGCGTTAACCGGTAGTTTCCGCAATGGGTCGAAAGCGGACGCTGGGCTCGCGGCGACTTTGGTAGAAGGAGACATTCTGGCGCTGTCCGCGAACTGGCTGCATGATGATGGGATGACGCTGAACCGAGCTCTCCTTTGCACCACGCTGTTACTCTCAGGCTGCGTTTCAGTTGATCCCAAACAACCGCCCCTCGTTGTAAATGTTAAGGCGGAAGGCAGTGCCTGCCGTGTGACCGTCGACCGCCAGCGCGTCACGCAGAAGCAGCTCTTGGAGATCGCGGTTAAGGCCGCCGCGCGGCGAGGAATCGTCGTGTACGACGAAGACGCTCCTTACCAGTGCTTCGCGTCGGCGATCATTACTATGCAGCAGGCTGGAATGACGTCAGTCGACGCCGCGAAATGGGAGAATCACTAGCGACAGCAATGGGCGCGTGGTGGACGTCCCTGCCCTACGTCCAACTTTGGCCGTTAGCGGCTCGTCCGCTTGTGGCAGGTTTCGACCCATTCCTGCCATTAGCCTCGGATTGAGTGTGGCCCCTTGCAGACATTCGGCTGCGGGCTAAGCTCGCGGGCGAAGGGCGTGCGTGTTCTACTACATCGAACCCGAGGTTGCGGGTGGCCTAGGGCCGAAATCAGAAACGCGGCGGGACGATGGCCGCTTGGTTGTCACCCGCCTTAACTACGAGTTCGACGGTTGGCTTGGTGACGCTCTTGTCGAAACCACCCCATGCTTCATTCTGACTGAGAGCGGCTGTGAGGCCATACAGGCGGCCGCCCTGACAGGAGTTCGGTTTGCCGATGTTGAGGTGTCCTGTTCGCCGACATTCACCGAGCTTTATCCGACGCGGGATTTGCCCCCGTTCCGATGGATGATTGTGGATGGCGCGCCGGGTCAGGACGACTTTGGCTGGAGCAGCTGACCTTCGTTCCGCAAGCGCAATAACAGCAGCACTTGATGCTCAGATCTCTAAGATAGCGGGGATGACGTCTCTGAAAAGCCGCACCACAGCTATCCTTGCCACGGCCATATGCGGACTCGTCGCTGCCGCGTTCTTCTTGATGGTGAAGGATGTTCATACCACCAAATGGTCGACGTTTCGAACTTCAGCTACCGACGCGTACTAGCACGGGCCAAGGAGAGTAAGCCTGTGCAGGTCACATTGGCAGAAATGATCAGATGGGGGTGCGTCGGCTTACTTTCAGCGATCGGCGTCTGGTTCGCGAGCGCAGTCCACCATTTCGACAGGCGCAGCCCACGAAAGCCATTGCTGGGAGCACTGCTGGCCCTGTCCACCGCGACGGCGGTGGCCACCATTGTCACAGTCGGCAGGAGTTCACGAATCCCTGAGCTGCGGTCGATGGCAGCTGCGGCGCTCGGTTTACTTGCGGCGCTGGTGTTCCAGTCTGCGTTGCGAGCCACGCGCGATCGGTCGCTGTCACTTGCGTTCTCAAGAGCGACTCCGCCGACGCTGGTTATTACCGGTCCGTACCGGCACGTCAGGCATCCTTTGTACAGCGCATACGTGCTCTTTTGGTCTTCATGTGCCCTGCTTGCAGGAACAGTCGCGGTCGCGCTGCTCGTTGCCTCCGTTGCAGCGCTGTACGTCGTGGCAGCACGGATGGAGGAAGCCGACATAATGCGGTCGAAGCTCGCGGCGGAGTACTCAAAATATCGCGCGGCAACCGGGATGCTGGTTCCAATTCCGAGCAAACTCAGACTGAACTCCTAAGCTCCTGGCTGGACAGGTCTGAATGGGGTCGTCGGCGGCGACTCGCGACGTCTTCTTTGGGTCCAAAACGGACGCTAGCTCGCTAGCGGCAGGTTTGGGTGGAAAGCTGCCACTAGCCGAGGTCCGCCTTTACGTAAGACTACGCATTTGCGGATGCAGGAGCGCTGATTAGCCGCACTCTTGTACCAAGAGGTTCGAACACATGTCGGCAGTCAACCAT